>NZ_JBLXGE010000010.1:0-242783 GCF_048381775.1 Desulfosediminicola sp.
GTTTATCAATAATTGCAGCATGTTTTGTTGTGAATTGAAGGACTGCCAGAGCGCAACTATTGATAAACCTATTCTGTATATGCCCTGGATTATTCTGGCAGGAGACCAATGAGTTTTGCCTGAAAGCAAAAGGAGTCCTTGGGGAACTTGAGATAATCGTACTGGTAGAATCGTGACCCGAAACTAGAAGAGAAGTTCGTTGTGGGTCACGACCCTGGCACTCAATGTATTAGAACCAGATATACCGATAGTTCTGACGAGAAAGAGGTCTTCGCAAAAATCAAGAACCGATCCGGAAACGTTGGCGTGGCTATTTATTTTGCAGTCCAGCCACCATCGACATAAACCGTCTGGCCAGTAATATAATCAGACGCAGGTGAAGCAAGAAATATTGCAACGCCTTTCAGATCATCAAGCTCTCCATTTCGGCCAATAATGGTTTGGCGGGCAAGGGCGTCAATCACCTGCTCCTGGTCATAGAGGCCTGAAGTCAAACCTGTTTTGAAAAAGCCAGGTCCAATCGCATTACATGTGATACCACTTTCATCAGCGGACCATGCCTCAGCCATAGCCCGGGTCAACTGCACTACTCCGCCCTTGGAGGCACCGTAGGGAACACTGTTTGGAAAGGCACGTTCTGATTGAAGTGAGGCAATATTGATGATCCTTCCCCACCCTTTTTCTTTCATGCCAGGGACAAGGTGTCGGGCCAGAAAGAAAGGTGCCTTCAAATTAATATCAATCTGCTTGTCCCAACTATCGGTGCTGATGTTTTCCCAGGACTGCCGCATGTTAATACCAGCAGCATTCACCAGAATATCAGGTGCTCCGAAAAATGACGCCGATTTTTCTGCTGTTTCAGCCAGAGCATCCATATCAGCCACATCACAGGTTAAATACGCTGCCTTCCCGTTTATATTTAACACATCATTGACAGCATCCTTTAATGGTTCTTCTTTTCTTGCCACATGGATAACGGCAGCGCCTGCTTCGGCAAGACAGAACGCAATAGCTCTGCCAATTCCTGAGTTGCCGCCGGTAACAAGTGCAACACGACCGTTAAGGTCAAATAACTTATCAATAATTTTCATTCCGTTAAACTCCAGACAATATCTTTATATGGCCACGACACTGATTTCAGACAGGCAAATGTGGCCACAATGTTGTTACGCGCTCCCATAAATTCTTGTCATGATGCACTGACGAAGACCAGATGCCTCAACTGCGATCAAACAGCCATTTGTGGTACGGTACATCACAGTGAAAAATATCTTCAGCCGCTGTGTCGGCTTGATTTTCCTGCCTTCGCCATAACCTAAAGGCGGGCAATTCGGTCATCCCTTTAAGAAATAATTCTTTTGTTTCTGTCACGACCACACTGCCTGTATCTCCAAACAATTCCATAAATTTATCGGTGCATTACCTTCATTAACACAAATCTGCAGGCCGCGTATCCTCTCCGACTTCCCGTTAAGTTTGGGTAGTCGCCGGTCGCAGTTCTACACCCAGTAACATTTTATAATATATTTTATAAAATGTTGACAACACAAAAAAAACATTTTATAAAATTTTACATAACTTTAACATTTTTGTTATTTTTCTACCTGCTGACTACTGATTGGCATACATCGAATCACCAGTACCTGGGCGATAAGTTCGTGCCCGTTTTATATAACTGGGCTTTCTGAGGTTGCCTGCTGCTTGCAGACAATCAGATGTAAAAACTGAAAAAAATTGGAGGATGTATGAAACGGTTAACGATGTTGTGTTTGATGGCTCTGTTGGTTGTGACGTTCACAGTGCCGCTATCTGCATTTGCAGAAAAGACTTTGAAAATAGGCCTGGGAGATCCCATTGACTCCGATCAGGGTGTTCTGGCCTTACGTTTTAAAGATATCGTGGAAAAAGCCAGTGGTGGAAGATACAAAGTCGATATTTTCCCAGGCGGGCAACTCGGTGACGAACAAAAAATGGTCAAGGATGCCAGAAGGGGTTCCATTGATGGAGCGGTTGTGGCCATTAATAACGTCACTCCCTTTGCTAAGAAATTAGGCGTTCTGACCTTGCCATATCTTTTACAGAGCTTCGATGATGCGGTAAAAGCAACGACTGGTGATCTTGGCAATAAGTGGAGAGAAATTCTTGTTAAGGAAGCAGGTATCCGTCCCTTGGGATGGGGGTATTCTAACTTCCGCGTCCTGACCAACTCCAAAAGACCTGTCAATACACTTGCAGATCTCAAAGGGCTTAAAATCAGGGTTCCGAAGAATGCAATCATGATTGAAACCTGGAAAGCACTTGATGCGGAACCAGTGCCCATGGCATGGCCGGAGACCTTTACCGCCATGCAGCAAAAGGTTGTTGACGGGCAGGACAATCCCCATATGGTCAACTACACCATGAAGTTTTATGAAGTGCAGAATTACACCTCTGAATGCCATTATCTTTTTTCCCTGCAGCCCCTTGTTTTCGGAGAGAAATTTTTTCAATCCCTCTCCCCGGAAGATCAGGCAATGTTCACCCGGGCTGGTATAGAGGCGCAGCAGTATAATCTCATGTTCAGCCTTACCGGAGCTGAAACAGCAAAACAAAACATGATCAAAGAAGGTGTCGCATATAACGACATCGAAGATGAAGATCAGTGGGCAAAGATTGCAATGGAGAAGGTCTGGCCAAAGTTTTATGACAGTGTAGGCGGAAAAGCTGCCGTGGATGAGGTTGTAACAGCACTTGGACGTTAGATTTTAATAACCTGCCCGTTACTTGCGGGCAGGTTATTACGAAAGATCGGAGTCATTTATGCGAGCCAAAACAGTTTTGAAAGTATTGGACAATTTAGAGAGCTATCTCTGTCAGATCCTGCTGGTTTTTTTTGTGTGTCTGCTCTTTTTGCAGATTGTTCTCAGGCTGGTGTTTGGCTTAATGGATACTCTGTCCCATTATATCGTTTTTTTTGATAAATATGACCTGCCTGCATCTCTGCCCTGGGGTGAAGAGCTATCACGATTCGCTTTTGTCTGGTTTGTCTATTTTGGTGCAACGTATGCGGCACGACTCGCTGCCCATAACAGGGTCACTTTCCAGTTCAAGCTGTTTCCCGAATTCGTCGGAAATATTTCGATGTTGCTGTCGGATCTTGTCTGGATTGCTTTTAACGCCACCATGATTTTCTTCAGTATCAACGTAATCAAAGAAGGGTTTCAGTATCCGGAATATTCTCCGACTCTCGACTGGATTATGGCCTATGTATTCCTGATTTTTCCTATCGCCTTCACTCTGATGACCATGCGGATTATTCAGGTAAATATAATGAAATATGTCCTGAAAATTGAAATTGCTGACGTGGATAGAATCGAAACTGAAGCATATGAAAGCATGAGTTCAAAGGATAAGGTGATGCAATGAGTGTTACAGCGGTTCTTTTCGTCTCATTTATTGGGTTACTGCTCCTCGGTGCTCCCATTACCTTATCCCTTGGCGCTGCGGCAATGGGCGGTATGCTTGTCAGCGGCAAGCCTCTTGAAGGCCTTGTTGAGATTGCCTATACCTCCGTCAATTCTTTCCCTATCATGGCCCTTCCCGCATTTATCCTTTCCGGGGCGTTGATGGAATCAGCCGGGATATCAAAACGACTGGTTGCAGTCGCCGAAGCCTTAGCGGGGCCTTTCACTGGTGGCATGGCTGCTTCCACGGTTTTGTCCTGTCTGTTCTTTGGCGCAATCTCTGGCTCAGGTCCTGCTACCACTGCCGCGGTAGGTATGTTGATGATTCCGGCAATGGTCAGGCACGGTTATGACAGAGGCTATTCCGGAGCTATTACCTCATCGTCCGGAGGTCTGGGTGTAGTCATTCCCCCGAGCATCCCCATGGTTATCTATGGTGTTACCGCATCGGAGTCGATTGCAGACCTTTTCATTGCAGGGTTTATACCCGGTGTGATGCTGGCTGTTGGCCTCATGGGCATGAACTATTTCATATCAAGGCGCAGACAGTATGAGGGAGACGGCAAAGAGATTTCCGCCCAGGGAATTCTCAAGACAATGAGAGACGGGTTCTGGGCGCTCCTTACTCCGGTCATTATCCTTGGCGGGATCTACACCGGTTTTTTTACACCGACCGAGGCTGCTATCGTCTCGATTTTCTATACTCTCTTTGTCGGTATTTTCATCTATAAAGAAATAGAACTCGGCGGGGTCATGAAGGCCCTGGAGAGCACCACATGGATTACTGGCCGAGTGCTGATCATCATGTTCACAGCCCTTGCCTTTGGCCATCTTCTCACCCTCAATAACATTCCTGATCTCATCGCCAAGGGACTGCTGAATCTCACCGACAACCTCTACGTGATCTGGGCATTGATAATCTTTTTCCTCCTGTTCATGGGGATGTTTATGGAAACTCTGGCCACCATAATGCTGGTCACTCCTGTGCTCTTGCCCGTGATGGTCTCCTTAGGGGTAGACCCCATCCATTTTGGTGTTGTGTTGGTATGCTGCTGTGAAATTGGATTTGCCACCCCACCGCTTGGCGAAAATATGTTTATTGCCTCCGGAGTCGCACGAGCTACCCTGGAAGAGATCTCCGTCAATGCCCTGCCGTTTGTCTTTGTCAGTGTCTTTGTTGTCTTTCTCATAGCATATTTGCCAGGGCTGACCTTATGGCTGCCCAATGTTCTTAATACTGTTTTTCAGTGAATTATAGCCGGGTATCCTCACTCATACAGGTGTGACGCCCAGTTTATTGCAACTCCGCAGTCAACCATACACAGATACGCCCGAAACGTTTGTACGAAGTTACCGGAACATCAATGTAATTATGACCAGGGGCTTGCTCGGCTTTGTATATAACTTGTGGTACCTGAACACCCTCGAATTTAGAGAGAATGATGTGGTACCAATTCTTTGGCGATAAGATTTGCAGCATCGAGGTACATAATTGGTACATTTGGGGAGATCATACTACAATCGGTACAAGCGAAAGCCTGAATATCAGCACCTTTTCCTACAAGCTTGTTACAGATCCATTCAAACCTGCCCTGTATCTCCCAGCGTATCTTGTCGGCCCTTGCCGGCGCGTATGATGTCCAATGTCTAAAAGGCTCTTCTGGTCATCGGTGTCGGGATAGACCACTTGTAGCCCGTATTTAACCGGACTGAATATTGGTCCCTTTTACCCATAATGACAATTCGGAATAAGAAAATGACAACCACAATAAATGAGAATTCTCACCCTGCCCTTGTTGGGTCACTCAGGCCAGCCTCCCCTTCGGTAAAGCTCATCAACTTCAGTCCTGGACCTACATCCTTACCCAAAGCGGTCGAGGACGAGATTGCTGCCAGCTTCCAAAAACCCGGGCTCACTTCTCTCGCATTATCGCACCGTTCACCGGAGTTCCTGGATATACTCAACCACGTAACATCGTCTGTCAGACGAATCATGGAGATACCGGATGACTACGAGGTGCTGTTTACACATGGCGGCGGCCACGGGCAGTTTGCCGCCGTACCGTTGAACCTCTGCCATAACACCTCGGACGTTGCGACATACATCGTTAACGGCACGTGGACAGAGAGGGCCAGCGAAGAAGCTCAGAGGTACTGTACCGTTCAAGCCATTGATGGAAGGGACCCTCAAACGGGGGGGTATACGACCTTCCCCGAGCTGAAAGAAGAGGATATTGATCCCAAGAGTAAATACGTCTTTCTTTGCTCCAATGAGACCGTAAATGGCGTTGAGCTGCACAGGCTTCCCAGACTTCCAGAGTCGCGCCGGGAGATCCCCCTGGTCATCGATGCAAGTTCGGACTTCACAACGAAGCCGGTCGATTGGCACGCCGACGGTGTTGGAGTACTCTTTGCCTGTGCGTCGAAAAATATTGGTCACCCGGGTGTCACCCTGACCATCGTGCGCAAGGATCTTCTTGGAAAAGACAAGGCATCCCCCTTCTGCCCCGGGGTTTTTAATTACACAACCAATGTGGAGGCAGACAACCTCTGGAATACCGCCGCGACCTTCAACATCGAAGTCGTGAGTTTCCTCATGGATTGGCTTGAGCGCGAAGGCGGCGTAGCGGAGAACGAGCGCCGTTCCATCGCCAAAAGCCGTATCCTTTACGATGTCATCGATAACTCTGACGGCTTCTATAGCACACCTGTGCAAGATAAAAAGTTGAGAAGCCGTATGAATATCCCCTTCAATATCAAAGGGGGGGACGAAAAATTAACCGAAGAATTTCTCATTCAGAGCTGGAACGAGGGTATAGTTGGGCTGCGCACCCTCACACCCTTTGGGGTGGGAGATTATCTCAGAGCGAGCTTGTATAATGCAATCACTGAGGAGGACGCCGCCGCCCTCGCTGATTTCATGCAACAGTTCGCGAGCAAATATTCGGCGTAGCCGATCGTGCATCATGGTGGTAAAAGTATAATTTCCTTTGAGAAATATATTATACCATTCAAGGTGCTTACCAGATTTTTTTTGGGTCGCGGCTTTCCGGAGACACAAGACTGTTTCCTGGTGACAGGACCTGTTCACAGGTCCTGTCACTGGCATGGCACGCATAAAAAGAGCAGGGGCCCTGGATTTCCAGCCCATACATTTGATTGAAATTAATTGGGATTTTACAGTCTGCTAACATTCTGCCTCTTAACCTTACGGGAGGGAAAAGAGAAGATGTCGGAACACGTATTTACAAAGGATTTCACCAAACAGGAGCCCATTTGTGAGGAAGGGATGGGAAAAGCTCTCGACATTCTCAGGACCGGCAGACTCCACAGGTATAATGTCAATAGCGAAGAAAAAGGTGATGTTGCTCTCCTGGAAGAAGAATTTGCAGCATATCTGGGTAAGAAATACTGTCTTGCCTGCGCATCCTGCGGGAGCGCCATGTATCTGGCTCTGAAATCTCTGGGTGTACGCCCCGGGGATAAAGTTTTGTGCAATGCCTATACCTTAGCCCCCGTTCCGGGAGCAATAGAAAACGCAGGTGCAGACATAGAACTTGTCGAGATAACAGAAGACTACACCATTGACCTTGATGACTTGGAAAGCAAGGCCGGGGAAGCGAAATGGTTTATGCTCTCTCACATGAGGGGACACATTACAAATATGGACCGGGTTATGGAGATCTGCAAGACCTATGACCTGACCCTCATCGAGGATTGTGCCCATACCCTCGGGGCATCATGGAACGGCAAGAAATCTGGATCTTTTGGCAAGGTAGGCTGCTTTTCCACCCAGACTTATAAACATATCAATTCCGGAGAAGGCGGACTGCTTGTGACCGATGATCCCGAGGTTATTGCCCGGGCTATCTTCCATTCAGGGTCATATATGTTATATGAACGTCACACTGCACGACCGGACAGGGATGTGTTTGAATGTATAAAAAGTATAGTTCCTAACTATTCATGCCGTATGGATAACCTTCGGGCGGCCATACTGCGGCCTCAATTGCGGAAGCTGGATGGGCAATGTGCACGTTGGAACAGGCGCTACCGGATTCTGGAGAAAGGGCTGAATGATATTAATGGAATAAGCTGCCCGAGAAGAGACCCCAGGGAATCGTATGTGGGAAGCTCCATCCAGTTTTCTTTGGATGTCGAAGATAAAGAGACCATAAAAACGTTTCTCCAGGCCTGTTTGGACCGGGGTGTTGAGCTCAAATGGTTCGGCAACAAAGAGCCTGTTGGGTTTACTAGTGTCTATTCAAGCTGGGAGTATTTTAGCGAAATCCCTTCTCTTCCCCGTACAGATCGTATTCTCAGTACTATGTGTGATATGCGTGTTCCGCTTACATTTAGTGAAGAGGATTGTAAAATAATTCTCGACATTATAAAAAGTGTCGCTCATACTGTGCTGCTGTGAGCCAATAGCCCAGGACATTTGCTGCTGAAATCACTCTGATTTCTCAATAAGATCAATCGTCTGCAGTGACAAGAAAAGCGGTGGCATTAACCGAATATTGAAAAAATGCAATAAACACCATTCTAAAATTTAAAAAAGGTATTGTAATGGAAAGCACTAAGTCTTCCATGAAATCACTGAAAGCGTATGAGATTATACGGGACATGATCCTGAGGGGCGAAAAACTGCCAGGTTCCCGTCTTATCTTGTACGATCTTGAAGAGGAACTGAACATAGGGCGTGGTCCAATCAGGGAAGCTTTAATGAGGCTCGATCGAACCGGACTGATAAAAAATATTCCGTATAAAGGCGCTATTGTCGGGACACCTCCCACCGAGAAGGAAATATTTCACATTTTTGATCTGCGAATAGATTTAGAGGCTAAACTTGCTGCTGAAGCAATGGAAAACATAACCGATGCGGATATCCTTAAACTTGAGGAACTCCATGTTGCCATGCAGCAGACCCCCAAGAATCATCACCACCTGGATAGCAATTTTCATTTTCTCATTTATGATGCTTCAAACCTCCCTCACTTATGCAATATTGCCAGGACATTAAGAGGGGCAGTGGAGAGTGTACTCAATATTTATCGACGAGATAAAGAGCACTCCGTGAAATTCAATAAAGAGCATGATTTAATTATCGAAGCCCTAAAAAACCAGGATCGCGAGGGACTTAAAAAGTCTATTGCAATCAATATTGAAAGTGGGCTGGAGATCATCAAAGAAACATATGCCACAATAGTCAGAATGCCTTATTGAAAGCACTTCAGAATAGCAAGAGTGGTCCTTTCCCCTCACCGTTTCCACCACAAAAGCTTTTCACGCAATACTCCAGTGAACTAATGGAAGTTCCATCTATTCCGGTAAGATAAAATTAATCTTGAAATGGCGATCATTGAGTATTTTGAAAACAAAATGATACAGGAAACCGATTAGATGGCAAGCAAATGATAATGTTCATGGTAATCCAAGTATCTCCTGAACGGGGGTGGTTGGGATTGCCACGGGCATTATGAGGCAAAGACTTGATTTGTCGACCTGGGTATGACTCTATTGGCTTGAGCTAGAATGCTTTGTATATTCCAACGATATATTGGTGACTGGCATGCCCTTGAATATGGCCCCAGCTCCTAAAGGAGCCGGGTTTCAATATTTGGCAGGTTGAATTCAAAAATAATATCACACCTCCAGTCAAAGGCCTCTCAGCAATCTCCGGCGATTTATGCTCCAACTCAATTGGCGTACCATGCACCTCGTACCCCCTTCCGCCTACCTGATTTATCTGCGTGAAATCAAACCCAACCCGGGAGACCTGGCTTTCTTGTGAGTAAAGAGTTAAAAGTCTGCCAGGCACGATTCGCTGTGACTGCCCTACCGAGCACGTATTTGTCTTTTTCTGCTAATCACCAGCATTCTATGCGGCTGGTTCAATAATCAAATCACCATCCATGTATCTGGCTGAAATTACGCTTCTAATAGCTCTGGAAAAAAAGCTTTTTGCTCATACAGGAAATGGTAATTTTAAGAAAACATTATTATTTTATTGCACTATTGCTCAGGACGAGTATATTAATCCTGACAATCCTACAAAGTAGAAGTTAAATTCCTTTATGTTCTCCTCGTAAACCTCGTTTATGTCTTAGCGTAGTTCGCAACCATAGAAGTTTATACTGTTTACTTAAACAGGAATCAGTATGAAGGTGTACTTTTGATGACCGTTCTGCATCTGGTCAATAGCTGTTGATTTACACTCAGGTTCCACATTGAACTGAGTTTCGCAGTTGATCGGCGCTCACCCATTGTACGCACTTTCAAGCCTTGGTAAGCCTTGGCTACACACTATAAGATCTCAACGGAGTTTTAATGAGTTTCGAGCATTTTCGGTTTCACCCTTCCATCACTAGCAACATATCCTCCTGTGGTTACACCACCCCAACACCTATACAAGAAAAAACGATACCGCCGATCCTCGCGGGTCAGGATGTTCTTGGGCTTGCCCAAACCGGTACCGGTAAAACTGCAGCTTTTGTCTTACCGATACTGCAGAAACTGATAACAGGATCATCCAAAAAAACACGAGCAGTAATCATCGCCCCCACACGAGAATTGGCACAACAGATTCATGATACAATCACCAGTATGACAAATGGGACTGCACTTCGCAGTGTCGTCGTATATGGCGGTGTAGGGAAGCAGCCCCAAATAAAAGCAATTCGTTCCGGGGTTGACATAATCGTAGCCTGTCCGGGACGTCTTCTTGATCTCCTCAAAGAGCAGGGTATTTCACTTCGGGACGTGGAAACATTTGTTCTTGATGAAGCAGACCATATGTTCGACAAAGGTTTCCTCCCTGATATTCGTCGAATCATCAAGCAGTTACCAAATAAAAGGCAGTCTCTGGTTTTTTCCGCAACTATGCCCAAAGCAATCAGACACCTTATCGAAGAGATTCTGGTAAACCCATGTACCGTTCAGATTGATCACGCATTACCTGCGGCAACGATCTCCCATACCCTCATCAATGTCGGGAAAGCACAGAAGACCTCTCTACTCAAAAATCTGTTGACCAGGCAGGAAATGACGAGCACCGTGGTATTTACCCGAACCAAGCATAAGGCGAAAAATCTTGCATTACAGCTTGAAAAAGCAGGCCTCAAAGCAGCCTCTATCCAGGGTAATCTTTCCCAGCAAAGTCGTCGACGTGCAATGGATGGCTTCCGTGACGGCACCTACAGGATTCTTGTCGCAACAGACATTGCTGCACGTGGAATAGATGTATCCGGCGTTTCCCACGTAATAAACTACGACGTGCCTGATACAGCAGAAACATATACCCACAGAACCGGACGGACTGGGCGTGCTAAAAAAAGCGGTAGTGCCATCACTTTTGCCGACAGAGATGATCGTATAATTATTTCTCTTATCGAAAAAAATCTCGGTAAAAAGATGAATCTTGAACAGATCGAATCTTTCGGTGACGTCAAAGATAATACAACAAACCCAAAGGGTACCTCAGCCCCTTACAGAAAGACTAGCCAGAAAAGGCATCCGGCTCGTACTGCTCCGAGAAAGAGCAATCGAAGCAAGGCTACGTCCTTTGACTTTGGAATCAATAGTCTTTCAAGCTGAGAATAAAAATATTCCATCCGGAACAACCGGATGACCGGCCAAGCCACAACTGATGGCATGGCTTTTAACAAAAGGTTCCCAAGGGAACCAGGTACACAGGAGTATCACAAAATGGTTGAAGGAACAGTTAAGTGGTTTAACGATGCTAAAGGTTTTGGTTTTATTGAGCAAGATGGCGGCAAAGATGTATTTGTCCACCATACAGCAATTCAGGCTCAAGGCTTCAAGACCCTAGAAGAAAATGCACGCGTGAGCTTCGAGATTGTAGATGGTCCGAAAGGACCAGCCGCAGCGAATGTAGTCCAGCTGTAATAGCTGTCGTACAAAGTAAAGACCCTGCCAGGCAGGGTCTTTACTTTGTACATTCTTGGCAGCAATTGAATTAAACTTTCCCGAGGAAAATCATGGCCAGAAAAGCAAACTATTCATTTGAAAAGCGCCAAAAGGAACTGGAAAAGAAAAAGAAAAAAGAGGATAAGAGGCAGCGCAAGCTAGATAAACAGAACAGTCCGGAAGAGGATCAGGAGAACACCTCCACCACAGAATCCAAAAATTAAGAACTGATCGACGACCTATAAAAATACAGCTTTTACCAGAACTCTCTTATCTTCCTGCCGCCTGAGAGTCTATAAATAAAATTATCTAACTGCTTACAATCAATTTACTTCGACCTGAAAAGTAACTGGTGCAGTCTCTGGCCGCGGACTTGGCCAAGTACCTCAAAACCGAGAACGACCTTTTATCACCAGAAAAAAAGATGGGGTTTCATCTCGTTTATACCAAACACTCGCACCAAGGCTGAGGTGCCCCACGCCCTTGTTCCAAAGGTTTCAGTGGCTCGTATTTGCCAGGTTAACCCCTGGTAAAACAACATCTTGGATGAGACCTACTTTGTTGCGATCTCCACCAGCATCTTTAAAGCGATTAATCAATTTCGGCCAAATATAATTTGTGGACTGCCGTGTTACCCGAAGAGGCCACATCTATAATTATTATAAAACCTGGGACCTTTATACGATTAAGGTTTATAATAGTATGTTGGTGTTTAAATATTTTCCTGGAGGGAAATTAATGAGTGGAATATTATATGCAGGTGAAAAAGTTCGACACAACAAGAAAGCGGATTGGGGTATTGGAAAAATTGTTACTGTAGAAAAAGGTGGTGTGATTAGAGTTATCTTTGAAGGCAACAAGAAAATATCCATCGCCAAAGGTTCAAAATATCTTACTAAGATTTCATAGGTCTTGATTGCCTCATGCTCTGTAATATTGAAGACATACAGGCAAATCCCAGATAAGAAGTTGCCCATCCATCCAACGGCTCGTTGCTTTGTTTCATTGGCTTCAGAATAGAATTGCCTCTTTCATATTTTAGCAGATTCTCTAAAACGCATTGGTTCGACAAAAGAATGTTGGTTATTGGCTATGATTATGTTCAATTCTATGAAAACCTATAGAATTCAATAACAAATTGGAGGTATATTTTTGCAAACAGTAGTTAAAAAATGGTTCCGTGACAAAGGCACCGGATTTCTCGAAAACGGAAATGGTCCGGACATAATGGTTCGTAAGGCTGATCTGGTAAACTGTCAATTTTTGAAGATTGGTGTAACGGTCGAGTTCGAGTGCCACATAGACAAGCATTGCCTAACTGCCAAAAAGGTCAAGCTTCTGGGGCAGAATACAGTGAAGAACTCAAAAAACAGAGATCTGGGAGGCAAGAAATTCCCTTTTGGCGTGATGACTTAGATTGTATTCAATTAGAAAACATTTGCTTTGGCAATCTTCGTCTTGCAGCCATCACCCGACACGTTAAATTCTTCCTTAACAGTAACCGCTTGTGATGTTAAGGAAGGGCGACCAACGAAGGACAGAGTAAAATCAGATCTGTTTGCCCCTGATCTTCAGCTTGAAAAGATGAGGTTATAAAGGTTCATTGTGAAACGTGACCGATTGGCCAGTGCCCAATCCCTGGACAATTCTGCAATCGGCTTGTAGAGAAGAGCTTTTTAGCTTTAAGTTGTCAGTCCAATCACCTTTCTCCGAACCTCACTCCCTGAAGCTGAACTTTAGTGGTTATCAACGCCCCATCTGGCTCTCCAGGTTCAATTAACGTCTATCTGAATTGCCATGAAGGGAGCTCTATACAATTTTGATAGCTAGAAAATTTTCATTTATACCTCACAAGCCCGGCTTTCTGCAGATGCATCCCCCCTGGCCTGTTTGAACGGTGACTTCATCGTTGGCAAATACGACTACACCCAGGTTACTATTGGGACGAAACCTTCAATAGTGACCCGGCTCCGACAGGAGCCGGGTTTGAATCTGTGGCAGTATCACTCCAAAAGAAAGACTACAGTCCCGGACGAGGTAACACCCCTGCCCTCTCGGCAATCTCAGGAACTTTATGCTCCCACTCGATCGCCATCATATGCACGCCGTGGACCCCTTTCATTTCCTTGAACTCTTCAATCTGTTCGCAGGCTATCCTGATACCTTCATCAGCGACCTGCTTCTTCTCAACCCCCTTTAAACGATCGATGATCTCATCAGGTACATCCATGCCGGGAACTTTGCTCTTCATATACCTGGCCATACCGATACTCTTCATGGGAGTTACCCCGGCAAGAATATAGACCTGATCCGTCAGCCCCTCTTCATTGGCAACATGGATGAATTCGCGAAAACGATCCATGTTGTAGATACACTGGGTCTGAATAAAGTCTGCACCCGCCTCAATCTTTTTGGCCAGACGATCCACACGCCATTCAAACGGTTCAGCAAAAGGATTGGAAGCTGCGCCGATAAACATCCCGGGCGGATGCTCAATTTCGCCACCGCTTAAAAACTTTCCTTCGTCCCGCATCTGTTTAACCATGGCTATCAGCTGGATCGAATCGATGTCGAAAACACCTTTGGCATCCGGGTGATCGCCGAACTGCTGATGGTCACCGGAGAGGCAGAGCATGTTTTTTATGCCCAGGGCAGCTCCACCCAGAATATCCGCCTGCATGGCAAGGCGGTTTCTGTCCCTGCAGACCATCTGGTAATTGGGCTCAAGACCTTCTTCGAGGATCAGAAGCGATGCCGCCCAACTTGACATTCGCACCACTGCAGTCTGATTATCGGTGATGTTGACGGAATCGACATTGCCTTTTAGAAAGCGGGCTTTCTCTTTTACCTCTTGGGCATCGGTACCCCTTGGGGGACCGAGTTCTCCGGTAAAAGCAAAGTGGCCACCTGTCAGCACCTTTTCCAGGTTGCTCTTGGGATTTACTTTCGTTTCTGTGCTCATATGTAATCCTCTGATTATTGATGGTAGCGAGGAAATGATACCATTTACGTTCAGTCAATTAGCATCTATCCCGAAGCGATTGATTTTCTTCTAAATCGAGAGATTCGATTCATTTTACCGGAACCATATAGCAAATCCCCCAAGGGTAAAAATCATTGAACAACGATCAGTTAGAGAAAAAGCACCGCTTTCGGGTTTCAACTATTTGGCCATGCTCTCCGGTTTTTTATATCCCGGCTGCAGCAGATCTCTTGGAGACTGATCTTTCCAGCCACGGGTGACGTTAATGCTTTTTATCGCATCGAGCCTGTCCTGACCTTTGAGACGTTCATAAATCCTGAACCATGCGCACGGCTGATCGTTTGAGATCTCACAGTTGCCCATATTCGTCCCGCCGCAGGGGCCGTTTAACAGCCCTTTGGCACAGAGGGTGATTGGGCAGATACCGCCGGTAAAACCGAGCACACACTGACTGCAGGATCTGCAACGCTCTTCATACCAGCCAACCGCCTGATTAACCGCAAGACCACTGGTATCCACTGCAGGAAACGTTGGGATATCGGGATATCGTTCCGCCAGGAACTGGATTCCCACACCACAGGCCATGGACATCAGCGCGTCAAATTCACCTTCTGCTATCTTCTCGTCAAGCTCGGCCAGATATTCGCGATCACACTGACGCTCGATGGTATGACCGTGAATATCTATGGGGTTGTCATCGAGACGCCTGGCCATCTCCAGCTCGGTGTTCAGAATCTCCACCTCTTTCTCTCCACCTGTCAAACAGACAGAGACACAGGTGCCGCAGCCGACGTTTAAGACCTTGGTATACCCCTCAAGCATCTCCTTAATCTCGGCAAAAGGCTTTCTATTGGCAACTATCATAAAAATGTCCTCCAATATGGACCGGGAAATTGAACAATTCCTTCCCCCCGATCCTCTGAAAAAATGTATGCTGGCTCGAATTTCTCGTCAGTTCAGGCGGTGTCAGCTTCGAAGTTTTGGGCTGCAAATCATAGTGAACTACTTTGACAGCCAAAATACTGAAGAAGATGGCACCGCATGGGCTGCACTCCAAGAGCATTTGTTTCAGGGCAGCTCTGGTGAGCATTTTGTCGAAACCCTTATTCTTGTAGGTTCTTTCAAACATTGATAATGGATCCCCCTCTTGAGTTTCGACAAAATGCTCCTGAGATATTCGCGCTACAGGCCGACCTCAGCCAGATCCGGCCCAAGATATACACGTTCATTCTCACCTAGCATCCCCATGGAGAGGCATATTAACGTCCAGAGATGCAGGGTGTGCCACTCGCCGCCGAAATGCTCTGCCAGATCATGCACCTGGGCGTGGCAGTTATGGCAGGGGGTGATGGCGTATTGCGCTCCGGTATCCTTGATCTGGTCAAACTTCAGACGTCCATATTCCCGCCGGGCTTCTGGGAAGCCTGACTGCAGAAAACCACCACCGCCGCCGCAGCAATAGTTGTTGGATTTATTCGGCGCCATATCGATGAAATTCTCTTCACCCACAACCTGCTTCACCACAAAACGCAGATCGTCGGCTACCGGGTCGCCAAAAGATTTTCGTACCAGCTGGCAGGGGTCCTGCACTGTGAAGGTGATCTTTCTCTCCTTGTTCCAGTCGGAGTTTACCGGTAGCTTGCCTTCCCGTATCCACTTGGCGTAATAGGTAATAATGCTGGCAATCTCGAAGTTATGCTCGATGTTGAATTTTTTCAGTCCGGCCCGGACTGCGAAAAGTTCGTGACCTCATTCGGTGTTGAGCCACACCTTGCAGCCAAGATCATCCACCGCCTTGGCTTTCACCCTGATGATATGCTCCCAGCTCTTGTTGTCGGCAAGGAACAGACAGTAATTTTCTGCTGCCCAGCCTTTGGATCCGTAGGTCCAGTCGGCTCCGACCTTATCTAATATCTTCCAGAGCGGAACCATCTCATCCGGCTCGGTCATCGGTTCGCGGGAATTCTGGTTAAGGTAGAAGTAGGAGCCCTCCTTATTCATGGGCGCCTGCAGGTTCTCCATTCCCGGCTGATCCCGCCGTACTTCTTCGGCTACGTCCTCCACCACGAACTTCCAGTCTTCCTCGCTTGCCCCCATGGCACTGCAGGTGTCACTTCTGAGCGCCATATCACATGAACCGAGGATGCCTTTGGGGCGCTCCTCGCGTGGTCGTAGAGCCCGAAGGTTGAATACCAGCTGGGGAATATCAATCTTCATAGGGCAGACGTAGATACAACGCTGGCACATGGTGCACATCCAGGGCCAGTCAGAGGCCAATAGCTCATCGTCCATGCCCATGGCGGCCATGCGCAGCAGTTTGCGCGGGTCCATATCTTCCAGCCCCGTTGCAGGGCAGCCTGAAGTACAGGCTCCGCAGGTGAGGCACATATCAAGATTGCCGCCCTCGGGCAGCAGTTGCTTGACCTGGTCCATCAACCTGCTTTTCTTTTTACCGCCTATTCGAATAGCTCCTTCATACATGATTGACTCCTTTTATGAGGTGCCGCTATTTTCGACGTATCCTTTCCAAATCTGCTAATTCAGAGTCCCGGCACTTTCCCCGTCTAACACGGGTTCAGCCGCTTTTCTGGGTTTGTCCCGCAATGGATTGGGCCCGAGAGCGCGGATGTGTTCGGTCATCTCCTCGGCATACCTGGCAAAGGTCGGTCCTTCACCGGAAGAGAGATTATACATCCTGACCCGTTCGCCCTCGATACCGATTTCTTCCAGCAGCTCATGGATATACTCGACCCGCTCCCGGCATCTGAGATTGCCCTCGTTGTAGTGACAGTTGCCTTCAAGGCAGCCAACGCAAAAAACGCCGTCGGCACCTTGCTGGAAGCACTTGAGCAGATAGGTCACATCCACCTTGCCGGTGCAGGGAACACGGATGATCTTGATATTGGTTGGGTATGTCAGCCTCATCGAACCTGCCAGGTCCGCTGCAGAGTACCCTCAATAATCGCAACAAAACGCTACAATGTTTAATTTGATATCGTCCATTTCAGCTCCTCAGCCAGCAGAGTTTCGACCTCACAGGTTATCTGGTCGTCTTTGTAGTTATTGAGGTTGATGGTCTGTCTCGGGCAGACGCAGGCACATACACCGCATCCCTGGCAGAGTGCCGGATCGATCTCAATCTCGCCCTTTATAGAATTGAACGTCGGTACCTCAAACGGACAGGACCGAACACAGGTGAGACACTTGACGCAATTTTCAGGGAAGACCTCGGCCTTGATTGCCGAAAGTTTGATCTCATCCTTGGAAAGGAAGGTGACCGCCCTCGATGCCGCAGCATTCGCCTGGACGATTGCCTCCGAAATCAGCTGCGGGCTATGGGCCGTGCCACATAAGAAGACTGCGTCACTACCCATATCCACCGGGCGCAGTTTGACATGCGCTTCAAGGAAATAGCCTTCAGGGTTGGTGTTGAGCTTCATCCTGTTCACCAGCTCATCCGAGATATTGGGCAGCACCCCTGCCGACAGGGCCAGCACGTCGGCACAGATCTCGATATCCCTTTGCAGCACATGATCTTTCACCGTTATCAGCACGCCTTCATCTGAAGAAACGGTAACCGGAGGCTTGTCCTTGGTGTAGCGTACGAAAAGCACACCCTGCTGCCTGGCCTCGGTGTAATAGTCTTCCATCTGACCGTACATACGCATGTCGCGATAGAGGATATAGACCTGGGTATCCGGGCTCTTCTTTTTGATATCCAGGGCATTTTTGATCGCGGCCTGACAACAGATCCGCGAACAATTGGGCCGCTCTTCGTTACGTGAACCGACACACTGGATCATTACCACGGTGTCAAGATCTGCAGCCCCTTTATCCGCCAGCCTGTCGCTCAGCTGGCTCTGAGTGAGCACTCGGTCGTCTTCACCGTAGAGGTGCTCTGTTGGCGTGTTCTCGCCCGCACCTGTGGCAACGATGATCACACCATGCTCAATCTGCTGCGCCTCCCGGCCGCCGGCACTGACAGCGGTCTTGAAGTTGCCCTGAAAGCCCTCAAATGCAACAATCTCCGACTCGGTGAGCACGGTGATCTTTTCATCCGCCACAACCTGGCTGGAGAGCTTATCCACATAGTTTCTAATATCTGCACCTTCGATGGTGTGGTGCAGCTTCTTGCCCATGCCGCCCAGCTCGCCCTGCTTTTCGATCAGGGTGGATTCAAACCCCTGCCGTGACAGATCCAGCGCCGCGTTCATGCCGGCGATACCGCCACCGACCACCAGAGCATGCTTGTTCACGGGGATAACTTTACCGTGCAGCGGTTGCAACGTAACAGCGCGGGCCACAGCCATGCGCACCAGGTCTTTTGCCTTTTCGGTGGCAAGTTCCGGATTATTGGTATGGACCCAGGAATCCTGGTTGCGGATATTGGCCATCTCAAAGAGATAGCGATTCAAACCGCAGGCCTCCAGGGTCTCCATGAACATCGGTGCATGGGTCTTGGGGCTACATGAGGCCACAACCACCCGGTTCAACCCTTCTTCCAGGATCTTATCCTTGATCTTGGCCTGGGTATCCTGACTGCAGGTGAAGAGGTTGTTGTCTGTGAAGACCACGCCGGGCAGGGTGGCTGAATAATCCTGAACTGCCGGCACATCGACTACGCCCGCGATATTGGAGCCGCAGTTGCAGACAAATACGCCGACCCGTGGTTCCTGGCCACTGATATCGATCTCTTCCGGGACCTCCAGCACCTTGGTATCGGTTCCGCGGGCCTCGGCGATCAGACAACCGGCAAGACCAGCGGCCGCACTTGCTTCGGTAACCGAAGACGGAATATCCTTTGGTCCCTGGAAGGTGCCGCAGGCAAAGATACCTTTTCTGGTAGCTTCCAGCGGATTAAATGGATCGCTCTTGAGGAAATTATTTTTATTGACCTCAATACCGAGCTTATCCGCCAGTTCCAGTGTTTCCTTAGAGACCTCAAGCCCCACCGAGAGTACCAGCATATCGAACTCTTCTTCCAGAATCAGGCCATTCTCGTCGGCAAAACGGAGGATAAGGTTTTTGTTCTCCTTGTTCTCGACCACCGAATGAACCCTGGCCTTGACGAAACGGATACCCTCCCGGTCACGGGCCCGGTCGTAGTACATCTCGTAATCTTTGCCGTACGAGCGAATATCCATATAGAAGATGGCAGCGTCAAGGTCTTCGCTGGCGTGCTCCTTGGCGATCATCGCATCTTTCATGGCATACATGCAGCAGACGGAAGAGCAGTAGCTGTTGCCGCACTTGTTGTTATCCCGCGAGCCGATACACTGCAGCCAGGCGACTTTCTTCGGTTCCTTATGATCAGATGGCCGTACCAGATGTCCCATGGTCGGTCCACCTGAAGAGAGCAGCCGTTCAAATTCCAGGCTGGTAAGTACGTTGGGATTCTGTTTATACAGATACAGCTCAGAGAGGGGGCTTGGATCGTAGGGTTTGGCACCGGTAGCAAGCACTACTGAACCGACGGTAAGATCCTTGTCAACCGGCAGCATCTCATGGTCGATGGCCCCGGCCAGACACGCATCGAGACACTGGTAACACTCAGAACAGATACCGCAACTCATGCACCTGGCTGATTCCAGACGTGCCTGCTCTTCGTTGTAGCCGCTGGCAACTTCCAGAAAATTTCCGGCCCTGACTTCCGGGTCGAGATGCCTGGCCTTGATCCGCTCGATGATTCCTTCCCCTTCGATAGCGGGTCGTACATATTCCCACACCTTGTCGCGGTCTTCGCGCAGGTCCATATCGTTGATATAGCGATGGATGGAGATGGCCGCTTCCTTACCGCATGCCACCGCGTCCACCACCGATTTCGGGCCGTAGAAAGCATCGCCACCGGCAAAGACCCAGTCGATCGGGGTCTGCAGGGTGACCGGGTCGGCTTCCAGGCCGCCTGGTCGTGAAATTGCGATCCCCTGCTCCTTGATGCCATTCAGGTCGGTGGCCTGGCCGATGGCCACGATTACCGTATCACAGTTGAATATCTCACAGACACTCTCGTCATATTCCGGGTTGAAACGGCCGCTCTCATCAAAGACAGATTTACAGCTCTTGAACTCGATGCCGGAGACCTTTTGAGTGGTTTTATCTATATGGAAATTGCGGGGACCGAAGCTGTTGACGATCTTTATGTCATCTTCCAGCGCCTCGATTATCTCATACTCCCAGGCAGGCATCTCTTCCCTGCGCTCAAGGCAGATAAGGGTCACGTTCTCAGCGCCAAGACGCTTAGCGGTCTGGGCCACATCCACGGCCACGTTACCGCCGCCCACCACAACGACCTCTTTGCCGACCTCGACTTTTTTGCCGCTGGCCGCATCGCGCAAGAAATCGACACCTTGCAAAACGCCCGTCATTTCTTCGTTTTCGATGCCCAGATTTCGCCCGGCATGCAGACCAATTGCCAGAAACACGGCAGAGTAGCCATCCATTTTGAGGCTCTCCAAGGTCACATGGGTGCCGAAATTTACCCCGCACCTGATCTCGGCGCCCATATTCTGAACGACCTCGATTTCGCCAGCCAGGATATCGCGCGGCAACCGGTATTCCGGGATGCCGTAACGCATCATGCCGCCAGGTTCCTCCTGCTTTTCAAAGATGGTTACCTGATACCCCTGCTGCAATAACTCATACGCCGCGGTCACGCCGGCTGGGCCGGAACCAATGACCGCGATCTTCTCATCGCGCTTCTCCGCCTCGATCTCAGGCATATAAAACTCGCCCTTCTCTCTTTCATAATCGCCGAGGAACCGGTGTAATTCCCGAACGTTCAACGCCTGGTCCACCTGGGTGCGGGTACACTCACTCTCACAAGGGTGGTGACATACGCGGCCACAGATGCCGGGGAAAGGATGATCCTGCTTGAAAAGTTTGAGCGCTTCGTCGTACTTTCCTTCGTTGATGAGTGCTACGAACCCCTGAATGGAGACATGGGCAGGGCAGGTAGCCTTACAGGGGGCTGTGCCTTCCTTATTGATGCCGTAGCCGCCTGGAATCGCTTGGGGATATTGCTTATAGATTGCTTTACGAAAGTCGAGCTTCTCGTTGTACTCGTTGGGGCGGGAGACCGGACAGACTTTGGCGCATTCGCCGCAGCTGGTGCATTTTGTCAGGTCTACAAATCTTGGTGATTGGTGAATTTTCGCGGTGAAGTTTCCGGGCTCGCCTTCAAGCTCCAGAATCTCTGTATTCGTCAACAGTTCAATATTCAGATGCCGGCCGACCTCGACCAGTTTTGGTGAAATTACTCACATTGCACAATCGTTGGTCGGAAAGGTTTTGTCGAGCTGTGACATTACTCCGCCGATGGCGGCAGATTTTTCTACAAGGTAAACGTAATAGCCGGACTCAGCCAAATCGAGCGATGCCTGCATCCCTGAAATTCCTGCTCCTACAACCATAACCGATCCACTCTTCTCGCGCGTCTCAAATACCATGATGACTCCTTAAGTGCTGATGGTTAAGTGTTCGTATACCTCTGCAATATTGCTTTAAGTGTTGGTATCTATCGGGGAAAACCATCGATTTTCGCTGATAGACGCTGACGACCTCCTCTTTGTTAATATAGCTGTCTGGTATTACAGCAATTGATAAATGATAGCGGCACCACCTTGTACAGGTGGGAACCGGCCCGTCCATAACACAAACCCGCTAACGACTGATAGTATCTATAAATTTGCGTTATATCAATATAAATACACAATATAAGGCATATGGTCCAGAAATGTGACACTTGTGGGCCATAATTTTCCTGACATCTTGATTACTTGAAGCATATATCAATTCAATTCTACCCACTAGACAAGCAAATTTGATTATGGCAGAAAAGCAACCAGACGCTTGCAATGTTAATGGTATTCTCGCTACCTCCAGACTGGCCGGTGGGTTTTATACGGAATGTGCAAACAGGGGTATTTGTCAGCCTGCCAGGTCGGCAGACGAAGAGGAGAATCCAGCAGGAAAGAGATTTTGAATGTTGCCTGACATATTCAACTCCTGGACTTCAAAGCTCAGGAGTTGAATATGCGACCAATCAAGCGAGTGAACTACGTAGTCTGGTATAATCGGTTTTTCCTGTTCCCAGTACCGGGATTTCATCAACTTCAATCAGGCGCCGGATATTATGCAGTGCAGAAAACCCTTGCTGCTTGAGATACGCATTCACCTTCTGGCGTTTTAAACCAACCGTGGTAAACAGTACTATCTCAGGATGGCCATCACCTGTAGTTGCTTCTACAGCAAGTCTCGGGCCTGAATTCTCAAGTAGACCATCAAGCTCATCTATTGCCGTAATCATCTCAAAGAGTGTCGTTTCAATTGCAGGCAGGGATATCATCTCACCGGCCAGCTTCACAAAGCGTTTTTTGCGCCCCTTGAAGACCAGGTGACCATCTTCATTCACCGACACAAAATCACCGGTCTGATACCAGATTGAATTATCAAACTCACAAAACCCCTTCAGGTTATCATTATTCAAATAGCCATTGAAGATGGATGGCCCTTTGACCAATAACTGCCCACGTTCTCCAGGTTCCACTTCTCTGGTCTGAGCCTCGTCGACAACGGCAAATTCCACCGAAGGTAGCACCCGGCCTATAGTCCCTGCCTGCGACTCTCCCGGCAGGTTCAAACTCACCAGAGGAGAGCATTCGGTAATACCATACCCCTCGCAGAGTTCCGCCTCAGGCACCATTTCATATAAATTCCGTCGCACATGTTCAGGGCATTTCTCCGCACCGGTAAACGCCAGTCGCAGACTTTCCAGCTGGGCTGGTTCACCCGCCTGGAGAATTCCGTTTAAGAAGGTCGGAGTTGAAAGGGCCAGGGAAACTTTATACTGGTCGATGATATCCGCCATAATCACCGGTTCAGTCGGGTTGGCATGATAGACTGTGCGGATTCCCATGGTCAGCGGCAGCACAATATTACCCACCAGGCCGAGCGAGTGAAATGGAGGCAGCATGCCCAGTAATTTGTGTTCGCCGGTAAGCTCAAGCACACCGGACAGGTCTCGCAGGTTGGTGAGAATATTCTCGTGGCTCAAAGGTACGGATTTGGGCCTCGACTCTGAACCACTTGTGAAAAGGATGGCGGCGTTCTCTCCCACCTCTGCTCTTCGCAATTTTCCGGCAAATAGCGGCAACAGGTACGATTTGGCAACCCCAAGCAGTTTTGCCTTTTTACCAAGATTTGGCAGCACCTGATCAAGCTGCAACCACTTTACCGGTAACGTGGCGAGATCAAGCCCCTGCTCTTCCAGGCGGGAACAGAGCGGAGTGGCTGACAGGATATAGTTGACACCAGTCTCCTCTATCCCATGTTGCATATTTACCCGGCCAGAGGTCCAGTTGAACATAACCGGCGTCTTACCGGCAAATAGCAAGGCCAGGTAAACGATTGAGCTTGAGACCGAGGCGGGCAACATTACGCCGACCCGTTGCCCTTTGAGCTCTTTTAAAACAGGCTGCAGGATAAAGACAGCTGTAAGGATATCCCGGTAGGTTTTTACTCCGGCAATACGATCAGCCAGAATTACTTTTCCCGGATTTGCCAGCGCCTTATCCAGAAATGCCCCTGTGAGAGTCTGCGCACCGCTCACCTTGAGAATCTCTGCATCCTCTTTAAACCACTTCTTCGGCGGCGGTTCATGCTGTACCGCTTCAGAGTGATATAGCTGACCGGCCGCAGCCATAATACAGTCTTCAACACTGTCCAACACTGCCAGATCATCAATCCTGGTACCAAACTCCCTCTCCAGCCAGGTGGCTAGCTCCATAATGGTGAGGCTGTCCAGGCCCAGGTCGTTGGCCAGTCGCGGATTGGTGCCGAGCGCGTCTATTTCGACACCGGCAAGCTCGGCAACTTTTGCCTTGACCTGTTGCTGCAATGAGACTGGCACTGCGGCAAGATCCTGTTCGGCAGTATTTTTTATTTCTTCGGGCAGCTCTACCTGCTTTGTTCCCTGCCACCAGAAATAGGGTACACTGATATTAGCCTGGGGAGTTTCGTTGTAGAATTCCTCCAGATACCTGTTGATGCTGTTTCTCTCACCGAGCTCCTGCACCAGGTCATCCCGTCTGAACTCGACACGAACCTCTCGTTTCGGCCCGAAAAAGAGTCCATTGGCCAGGAGCGCTGTCAGATAACGCTTCAAATGCTTAACAAGTGCTGGTGATTTGCCTGAAGCCCGGCTGAAACTGCTCCCCCAGAGACCTGTTGTTCGTACCAGAACCACTTGTACACCAGGCACATTACGCAGGATAAGCTCAAGACCCGAATTTGCGCCCAGATCTTCCAGCGGTCCTCGGTTTAAACGACCTGCCGGATAAAAAAGTACATTCTCGCCACGTTTAAGGGAGGCGACCACCTCATTTATTGCCTGGTGAACAGCTTCCCTGCTGCCTCGCCCATTGGTTTTTATATCAGGAAGAGCGATCGGGTCTATAAAGCGCATGGCATGTTTTGTCAGTGGCTTTCTAAGCTGCGCTTCATCGGACAGAGGTCGCGGTGCAAACCTGTCATGCAGGATGGACATCACAATTACCGGATCGATCAGTGCCGGATGATTCGGCAAAAATATCGTACCAGGTTGAGGGCGGTCTCCACCATGCTCTGCAGCTTTTACAAGTTCCTCACGTCCCTGCACAGTGATCTTGTAGCGCAGACACAGCATAGTGCGAAGTACGGTTCCTACAAAGCTGCGAGGAGTGCTGCCGGTGCTTGCCACCAGCCGCTGGAAGACAAAGACCATCAGCACACTCAGCACACCAAGTGCCAGCATGAAAGCGGTGGGAGCAAGAAGTGACTCAAAAATATTATAGAGCATGCCAGAGAGCAGAATGGCCACAAAAGCGGTGAAACCGGCAGCGGCGAGTACCCTGCCCTTGTCTGAATCTGCCGGTCGAATTTGCAGGAAACTGGTAATCGGGATAAGGAACAATCCACCGGCAATACCTGCGAATCCGAGTGCAAACATCAGCCACCAGAAACGGGCACTCTCCGGCACACTGGAAGTCATGCCGGCCATAATCAAACCGATTGCCATGCCCAAAACTGCCGGAACCAGATAGGCTGACCAATTATCAACACGGGTCAGACGGGCTGCCAGAAAGGAACCTGCACAGACACCGAGCATCAGGGATACGGAAAGCAGACTGGTCATGGTTTGGGAAAAACCGAATTGCTGGATTCCAACTGCATTAATAACCAGGACCGCGATGGAGGCGATGAAATAGAACCAGGCATCACCAGCTACAGCCACCAGCAGCTGTCGATCACGACAAATATCGATGAGATCTTTGACCGAGCGGTATGGCCCGAACCAGGGAAACGGTACCTCTGAATTCTCTGTCGCCCCTTTATACTTGTGAATTCCGAAGCTGGCCACAAGACCCGTCACCGCCACCAGAACCGACGTCACCGCCACCAGGAGTACACCGAAGGGGGCTGCATCGGTATCCATCCAGTTCTGATCAAGGGAGATGCCGGCGATAGCGATGCCCGCCAGAATGGCCACGGTGGTTGCCAACTTAATAATTGCGTTGATGCGCGGAACCGACTCCGCAGGATACAACTCCGGGATAGAGCCGTTCAGAGATGGGCTGAAAAAGGTGGATTGAAGCCCCATCACAAAAACCATCATAAGAATGCAGGCCCAACTGCCGGTAATCAGTCCTACAGCACCGACCATCATCGCCAACACTTCAAGCCCCTTGGCCATGACGACCACACGCTTTTTCGCAAATCTGTCAGCGCACCAGCCCCCGTGTGCTGAAAAGAGGATGAAGGGCAAAGCAAAGAGAATGGCGGCCCACCCCTGCAACTGGTTGGCACCCGCCGCCACGGCCAGGAGCATTGCAGCCTGTTTGAAGTAATTATCGTTAAAAACTCCCAGACAATACGTAGCAGCCATTGCCGGCAGTGATTTCTGTCTGTTAGCTGGTCTCATTATGTTCTCCTTTAACCTGCAGTTCCCATGAACATCGAATCAATTTCACAAAACTCTGTGTCTCAAGCTTTTTCAGTCAAATGCCGGTTTGCATCAAATATCCAACGTGTTCACCTTGGCTGACACGATCTGGATCTGATGATAATTCCAGCTCAATCTGTCCTGAACCGACCAGCGCTCAGAAAATAGATAGTCTGCTCGATAACATTTTTGTTTCGCATGATAAATGAATGATTTGCCTTCACCACCAGATGGTCCGACATACCTTCAAGGGTGGTAGACTGTACCGAGACTTTGCCGTCATCTTTGCCCTTAACCCAGTACGAAAAAAGGGGGTTATACGAACGCGTTCCGGCAATAATGCCCACCTGGCAGTCTTCACAATTGAGAGGCGGCAAGGTATTCGGCAGTGAATCAGCAGCAGTTGAGAGTTGATCGGCACCCGGCCCAAGCACGGACTTCATCAGGCCAATTTTTCTTAGGTTATCGATAACCTCACTGCCATGATTGGGGGGAGCGAGCATTACCACCCTGCGGATCTTGTCCGGACCGTTATCAGCGAGATACTGACGGATGACAATGCCACCCATGGAGTGGCTGACGATATGGATTTTTTCATATTTCTTTGAGGCCCGTTGCACAGTCGGCACCAGGTATTGGTCGCTGATCTGGCCAATAGACAATCGAGTGGATGGGTACCCTATGTTTTCCACCGCATAGCCAGCCTTTTGGAGATTATCGGCCATCTTTGCCATTGATCTATCAGTTCTGCCAAGACCATGCAGAAGAATCACTACCTCATTCTGCTCTGTGACCCCGGCTGAACCTGTTCCGGCAAAGCTGAACAGCAGCGCCGTAGCCAGCAGTGTCATCCTGAAACAGATCATTTGCTCTGTCCTTACCCCGTCTTGAAATGTCATAATTTTTCTCCCTGAATTCTCAAAAAAACCTCATTTGCTAACCCAGGTAGCAGGAACCATACCAATATCATATATTTATCACTTACCCCTGTCTTTTCGCAGGATTCATTTGGCGCACTTGATATACAGTGTTGTTCACTTGGCAAGCAATGTTCATTTTTTGTATAGTTGATGCACATTTAATGGACAGGAGACAACGTTATGCTGGGCAGTGAGCTGGATTTTTTCACATCAGTCAGGGAAGCAATTTTCGCAAACCCCTTTGGTTCGGCAAGGCTTGAACACGACCTGCAGGCAACCGGCATGACCAGCGGTTCCCCATTACCGGTAATTCTGAAAAGCCTTGTAGAAAAAGTAGGAAACACAATCCAGGAAGTCGAGTACCAACAGCACCAGCTGGACTCAGAGCAAAAAGAACTGTTGCGTTACGGCAAGCTCTTCTACACTTTTCACCTCTTCTGTGAGGACATCGACGCCCACATTCAGGACCAGATCAAGCAGGGAGATGAATGCTGCCCGGTCAAATTTGCCGACGGTTTTCTCGGTATGCTCAGTCAGTTCGGCTTCAATGATGCGGATGCCGGGAGGTTTCTTGAACTCGCCTTTCAAATGCGCCGGGCCTATTTTTTCATTCGCTCCATAACCGGCTCCAGTGAGTGCGTGCGGCAACTTCGCAGCGCGTTATGGAGTAACATCTTTACCGGGGATATAAAGGTATACCATCGTTATCTCTGGAATCGCATGGAAGATTTCTCGACCATGCTCCTTGGAGAGACCGGCACAGGCAAAGGCGTTTCAGCCACTGCTATCGGTCGCTCCAACTTTATTCCTTTCAATGCCAAAACAGCAACGTTCAGTGAAAGTTTCGCCAAAGCCTTTACCTCGATAAATCTTTCCCAATTTCCTGAACAGCTCATTGAATCGGAATTGTTCGGCCATAAAAAAGGTTCCTTTACCGGGGCAATAGAGTCCCATCATGGAGTATTCTCCAGGTGCAGCCCGTGTGGAGCGATCTTCTTAGACGAGATCGGCGATGTTACCGTGCCGGTACAGGTGAAACTCCTGCAGGTTTTGCAATCCAGAACATTTACCCCAGTCGGCAGCCGGAATACAGAACTGTTCCAGGGCAGGATTATCGCAGCTACCAACAAGGATCTCAGAAAGTTGCGGCAAAGCGGTGACTTCAGGGACGATTTCTACTATCGCCTTTGCTCTGATGTCATTGAAATCCCGCCCCTTCGACTCAGAATCATGCAGAACCCTGAAGAGTTGAAGGAACTGCTTACCGTTGTAGTAAAACGCATAATCGGCGGTGTCTCTGAGGAGCTTACCGAACAGCTGCATGGTTCAATCAGGGACAGTTTACCAGCTGACTATCACTGGCCGGGCAACATCCGCGAACTCGAACAATGCGCCAGACGCATGCTACTCAACAAGAGCTATAGCTGGCAGCAAAAATCAGCCCACCAGGCCACCCTGCAGCACAATCTCGCCAGTCTTGCCGAAGAGGGCTACAGTGCTCAACAATTACTGGCCAAATATTGCGCCCGGCTCTACAGCCAGCACGGAACCTACGAAGCAGTAGCCCGCATAACCAGGCTGGACCGAAGAACCGTCAAGAAGCATGTCGAGTCGGCATGAGACGATTCTGCCACGGCAACATGACACACCATCCCCTCTACTCTCTCCTCTCTATTTTTTCCTGCGACTCCTGCTCAAAACACAACATAATTATATAACAACACACCTTTTATTGGTCGTAATGCAAACATAGAGACAACGTTGACTTACCCAGCTTGTGCATTAGACTTTAACACAGTGAAATATATCCAAATAAAAGGCTAAATTTCAGTAATATTTGATTTAAATCAGGTGCATCATGAAAATTGCTTTTTTTGATTCCAAAGGATACGACGAAAGAATCTTTAAAATTCACAATAAAAATTTCAACTTTGAATTACGTTTTTTTCAGGAACGTCTCACAGAGCAAAGTGCTGTCCTGGCAAAAGGTTTTGACGTAGTTTGTATTTTCGTGGCGGACGATGCTTCAGAATTAGTTGTCAACCAACTGTATTCTTTCGGCGTTAAACTTATCGCCTTGAGATGTGCAGGATATAACAACGTCAATTTCGAGGCGGCACAGGGTAAACTCCAGGTAGTACATGTGCCTGCATATTCACCTAATTCCGTAGCGGAGTTCACCATCCTGATGATTCTCACCTTGATCAGGAAGATTCACAAGGCATACAACCGTACACGCGATCTTAACTTTGCCCTCCAGGGTCTGCTGGGCTACGATCTTTGTAACAAGACAGTTGGTCTCATCGGAACCGGCCGAATCGCCCGGGTTTTCATAGAAATCCTCATGGGATTCAAATGTAAAGTTATTGCCTATGACCTGTACCCGGATCATGACTACGCCCAAAAAGTCGGTTTCGAATATATGTCTCAGGAAGACGTTTTCAAAAACAGTGATATTATTTCCCTGCACTGTCCGTTAACAAGAGACAATCATTACCTGATTAACCGCGAGACGCTGAATATAATGAGAGATGACGTAATTATCGTCAACACCGGTCGAGGCAAACTCATTAACACTTTAGATCTTATTGATGCCTTAAAAACCGGTAAAGTCGGTGGCGCAGCCTTGGATGTTTACGAAGAAGAAAACGAATATTTCTATGAAGATTTTTCCTTAAAAGGTATTGGTGACGATGTACTTTCCAGGCTGATTATGTTCCCAAATGTGCTGGTCACCTCCCACCAGGCGTATTTCACTGAAGATGCATTGGGCAATATTGCTACAACCACCTTAGGTAATATTCAGGAATTCGTTGATCAAAAAACTATGACGAATGAATTGGCCTATGTTGATGGCACTAAAGGTTGGGGTGTCAAACGTATTAACGATTAATTCAGCGATGATGATTCCGCATCCTCTTCCCCATTTAATTTATCCTGTAAAATAAGAGATATTGTATTTTAACACGTTTCTTTTTCGACCAGAAACCACAGAATTCCAGTCGGTTTTTTATCCTGATTGACCGGATCGTTCCCTCCTGAACACCGATTCCCCCCTTCTGCCATTCATCTTCCAGGTTGAACGCCGGGCGTTTTCCTTTTCGGCTCTTTTTCCGACACTTTTCCCCTGCTCAGCAAAAGGTTGGCTCTGCATCCGGCCGGTCAACACAAGCAAACACTTTCACACCGTGGCTCACCTTCTTTAACAACTATATCTTCTGTATTTACGAATAATTATCATCAGGTTACGGTAAGATTTAATCGTTCAGGCTGCCTCTATGGCCCAACCAATTGAACTTGATTAGCCATTTTTCTTGACTTTGCTTAATCAAAAATGATATTTCACGACTCTTTACGAACAATAGTCAGCAGTTTCCCACTTTCAGACAAGGAGAAGTCATGCGTAGCTCAAGAATAGGCCTGTTCCTGGCAATTGCAGCCTTAGTTATCTTTACTACAACCGCCCACGCCAAGAAAACTATCAGAATCACCCTGCAACTTCCGGCATCCCATCATCTTGGTCTCAATATCCAGTCTTTTGCAGATGAAGTGATGGAAAAGACCAACGGTGAACTCAATGTCGAGGTTTACCCCTCTGCCCAACTCTATAAAGATACAGAAGTCCCGGCAGCGGTATCTTCCGGCGCTATCGAAATGGGTGTAGCTTCTCTCACACGCTTTGCAGGCACCATCCCGGCTGTTGATCTTTTTTATGTGCCATTCCTCTTCAAAAATGAAGAAGCTGTACGTAAAGCAGTCGCTCCAGGCAGCCCAATTCGCCAACCTCTTGATGATGAAATACTCAAAACCGGAGCTCGCGTTCTCTGGTGGCAGGCATATGGTGATGCCGTTTTCCTGAGCAAAGACACCCCGCTTCGCTCACCTGACGACCTTAAAGGTAAAAAGGTTCGCGTATTCAGTAAAACCCTTGGTGCCATGATCGAGGCAGCCGGAGGTGCGGCAACTTCAATCTCCGGTTCCGAGCAGTTTATCGCCTACCAGCGCGGCACCGTCGATGTCGGCACCACCGGTGTAACCGCAGTGCAGAAGCGTAAACTCTACCAGGTAATGAATACCCTCACCGCGCCACCATCCATGGTTGACATCGAGTGGGTGGTATTGATCAACGACCAGGTATGGCAAGGCCTTACCGGCGAACAGCAGGAGATCATCACCGCCGCCGCCAAGAGAGTTGAAGAAGAACTGCGCAGTCAGATGAGCGGCCTTGAAGCTGAAGCTTTTGACTTTGTCGATGACAAGATGAACGTTGTTCACCTCACAGAAGAGGAAATGGTCGCCTGGCGTGAACTTGCCCAGCCGGTAGTTGAAGAGTACATCCAGAATGCGGGTGATCTTGGCAAGCAACTTGTTGAAGCAGCAAAATCGATGTAATCCCATTACGTAGCGGGGACCTGCCCGGTCCCCGCTCTCTATAATTCCATGCTTAAACTGATTGACACCACAACTACCTTCTTTGCCAAACTCGCAGCGTGGATGTTTTTCGTCATAGGCGGCATAATCGTCTATGAAGTAATCGCCCGCTACCTGTTCTTCTCACCTACCATCTGGAGTGAGGAAATATCGCGTTTTCTGCAGATCTGGGCCACCTACCTTGCAGCAGCATACATCCTGCACCAGCGTAAGCTGATTGCAATCGACGTGGTCGTCAGCAAAATGCCGCATCGTGCCCAGCAGTTCTTCGAATCGCTGTCCCTTGTGATAATCGCGATTTTTTCATCGGTGGCTTGCATCTACGGCATCAAGATTGTCATCGCTTCAGTTAAGATCGGTCGAGCTACCTCCACCATGATGGCAGTACCTAGCTGGATGACTGAGATCGCCATTCCAATCGGATTTGGTCTCCTGTTATTGCAGTGTCTGGCCGAACTTTACCGAACCATTTTCGCATATTCGCAGCCCAATACCAATAACCACCACTGAGCTTTTTACCGAAATGACTACAGCCTTAATATTAATTGCCCTGCTGGCACTTCTGCTCATTCGGGTTCCGGTAGCTTTTGCCCTTGGTGGACTCGGCCTTTTCCTGCTCTGGCTCAAGGATATCAACATCATCATGGTGCCCCAGTCGCTCTACAGCACCACTGATAACTTTGTGCTTCTGGCCGTGCCGCTCTTTTTGCTGATGTCGAATATTCTGCTTAAAGGCGGGGTTGGTAAAGACCTCTTCAATGCAGTTCAGTCCTGGGTAGGCCACTGGCCTGGGGGCCTTGGTGTTGCCACTATTATAAGTTGTGCTATGTTTTCAGCAATCTCCGGGTCTTCTGTCGCCACCGCCGCAACCATCGCCACCGTGGCTATTCCGGAGATGACCAAGCGTGGCTATAACAAGCCCTTTGTTCTCGGCCTGCTGGCAGCTGGCGGAACGCTCGGCATACTCATTCCACCCTCCATTCCGCTTATCCTCTACGGTGTCATTGCCGAAGAGTCCATTGTCGATCTGTTTTTGGCTGGTGTCGGTCCCGGTTTGATGCTGACCTTCTTCTTCATGCTGTATTGCATGATCTATTCACGCTTCGATAAAAATTACATCCCATGCGACAAAGCCGACTGGCAGGAGAGAAAGCGTGCCAGCATCAGGGCACTGCCCACCATACTCCTGGCAACTGTGGTTATTGGCGGCATCTACCTCGGCATCTTTACCCCAACCGAATCTGCAGGTGTAGGCCTTGCGCTTTCGCTTCTCATCGTCGGCCTGATGCGAAGACTCGACTGGCAGAAGTTTAAAGAAGCGATTTACAGCTCAATGATTACCACCGTCACCATTTTTCTGATTATCGCCGGTGCCAAGCTGTTCGGTAAAGCCATTACCCTGTATCGAATCCCGCAGGAACTCTCCATGGCCATTACCAGCACCTTTTCAGAGCCGCTGATGTTCGTGGTCATGGTCTGTTGTGTACTCCTGGTCATGGGCTTTTTCCTTGAATCGATGTCCATGCTGCTCATCATGGTTCCTGTTCTTCACCCGGCCCTCGGCGCCTTAATGATCGATCCGGTATGGTTTGCCATTCTCTTTGTGGTAATGATAGAATGTGCTCTTATCACTCCGCCTGTCGGTATGAACCTCTTTGTGATACAGGCAGTGGCCCAATCAAAACTGTCAGAGGTAATCAGAGGCGTCTGGCCATTTATCATTATCATGTTCACTTCTGTTATCCTGATCTATCTCTTTCCGGATATCGTTCTCTATATACCGTTTAAACTGTGATTGTTATGAACCCAAGAACTCAAAAATTACGAGAACTGCTGGCGGGCGGGGAGATGCTGACCATGCCCTGCTGCCACGACGCACTCTCTGCACGCATCATTGAGCGTGCCGGTTTTCCCATCACCTTCATGAGCGGCTTTGCCGTCTCTGCTAACCGGCTGGCCATGCCGGACACCGGCTTAATCTCTTTTGGGGAGATGGTCGACCAGCTGCGTACCATCACCAGCGGTGTCTCAATTCCGGTACTGGCTGATGGTGACACCGGCTACGGCAACCCGATGAATATCAAACGCACCGTGCGTGAATATGGCGCCGCCGGTGCATCATGCATCATGATAGAGGATCAGGTGTCCCCCAAGCGTTGCGGCCACACCAAAGGCAAGCAGGTGGTCGATTTCGATGAAGCGGTGCTGAGAATCCGGGCCGCTGTTGATGCACGTGAGGAAGGTGCGGATATCCTGATTATGGCCAGGACCGACGCCCGTGGCGTACTTGGCATGCAGGAGGCACTGACCAGAATGAAGGCGTTTCACGATCTGGGTGCAGATATCCTCTTTCTGGAAGCACCGAGATCAATGGAAGAAATGCAGCAATTCTGTGAATCTGTTCCTGGTGTCAAGATGGCTAACCTGATCGAGCATGGCCTCACCCCGGTGCTCTCGCCGGCAGAGTTGCACAAGCTGGGTTTTTCCATTGCCGCTTATCCGCTCACCCTGCTGCAGGCCAATATCACCGCCATGGAGAATGCGCTCGCCGGGTTGCTGGAAGGGGCCCATCCGCAAGGACTCCGTGATTTCGAGCACGTTAAGGATGTGATCGGCTTTAATGACTATTATCGGGAAGAAGAGCGGTACAACAAGTAATGTCTACAACGGCAGGAGGTAGGCGTGATTTCAGTTTTTGCACACCAACCTCCTCCAGCAGTACATAACTTTGGCACAGAAAAGAGGAGCAGAACTGGAATAAAGCGAAAAAAAGCCCCAAGGATATTCAAAATTCAGGCGGGATCCAAGGGGCTTTGGGAGTGCAATATGACTTGAAACTACGATATAGGACTAACTGAGACCAATCTTCCTCATCACCGTTGTTTTTACCCCTTCGATCACAAATGGAGTAAGACGCTTCTTCTCTTTTAAGATCTGTTTAAAGAGATCCTTTTTCTTCTCCGGAGTCTCGGGACGTTCAACGCGAACCATTGACAGGGAGTCTGTTTTACAGGCGGATACACAGGCACCGCAGCCAAGGCAACGCTCCGGATCAACTGTCATCTTGAACTTCGGTTTGCCACCAGCCGGATTTTCCACACGGACAAGCGCTTCAACATTACAGGCTTTGGCGCATAACCCACATCCTTTACAACTCTCAGCCTCAATCTCCAGGGTAAAATTCGCCTTGGCCACACCGTTTGGAAAACCACGCAGTACACCGCCCAGCAGTTCACAGCAGCATGAACAACAGTTGCAGATAAATGACGGCTTATTGCGGATATTGTCAGTGATATGAGTGAGGTTCAATTCCCGGGCACGATCCAGAACTGCCAGCAGTTCATCGACACTTCTCTCTTCAGCAAAGCCACGGCGAACCATGAACTTTGCCCCATGTCCAAGTGATATGCAGATCTCTTCCACCGGAGCATTTTTATCGCAACTCTTGTTGAGATGCTCCTTCTTGTGGCGGCAATAGCACATGCCCACCGCACCATAGCCCGCCTTTTTTATTATATCGCGGGCACTTTCATAGGTTGTCACCTCGGAGTGCACCGGAATATGTTCTTCATAGGTAAGCGAACGGGTCAGCGGAGTCGGGCTGTTGAAGAATTCATTGCCCATGGAATCATCGGGATCTTCAAAGAGGTAATCGTGCATCAGCTGCGCGAGTTCCTCCACCGGCAGATCCTGCCTACGCTTCATAAAGGTCAGCTCGAAAAAACCGATCAGGCCGGGCAAGAGCAGGTAGTAGACACGACGGCCATACTTGAAATCCATTATCAGACCCTTGTCGGCCATGGAATCAAGTACCGGCGTCAGCTTCTCTTCCTGCCAGCCGGTGGCGCGTATCAACTCCTTCATGGTCGATTCCTGCAAGGGAAACCTCGAACCGACATAGGCTTCATCTTCAGAAAAGAGAATGGCCAGAATCTGCCGCAGTTTTTCATTATCGGGCAAACCGATCGGATACCTGTTCAATCGATCGATCAGCGGAACTATCGAATCTTTACCATTAATATGATGACCCATCTCAACCCCTGAAAATGCAAAGTATATATATTGACTACTCTATCAGCTTAATTATCTAGTCATTCATAACATATGTATCCCGCAAGGGATAGACCTGGTTCTGCCAGACCCTGTCAAAACTGTCGCTGTCGTTTACCGGCTTCTTCAGCATTTCCCGATACATCTCTTCCTGCTCAGGACTGTTGTCAAAGCTGACGATCATCTGCAGGGCTGCCCGGGAGAAATCCTGCACCAGGAAGGTGAAGATCTGCTCCAGAAGGTCGCTGTCCACGCCATTGATCTTACTGTTTTCAAGAACAAGCTGGGCATAGACTGCCAGGGTGAAAAGCTCACCGGCACTCAGCATATAATCGATATTAGCTGCCTGCTCTTTCGATGGTGGTGCGGAAATAAGCAGCTTTCTGAACAGCTCCATCTGTGATCTGAACAACAGGATGTTTGCCGTTTCAAAACCTTTGTAAGCACGGCGGTAATCGGCAAAGCGCACAGAGGCCAGCTTGCCGGTCTTCTGGTTGAACAGGTAGCTGTCATCTTTGGCCTCACACTGTTTCCCGACCTCCGGATACTCTACCGGCTCGAAGAAATAGTTTTTCACGAACTTAATGATGAGCGCCATATTGACATGCTCGGTTCCTTCCAGCTTGGGCAACATACCGATATCACGAATGGCCATCTCGAAATAGGTATCCTGCTCAAAGCCCTTGGCTGCAATCACCTCATGCAGGAGCGCCACCACCTTTTCCCCCTGGCCGGTCACCTTCATTTTGACGATGGGGTTAAAGAGCAGATAGCGGCGGTCTTCGTCACTGGCCACACGCAGATAGTCGGCAGAGCGATAGGCCACCAGCTTCATGGCACAGAGGCGGGCGTAACTCTCTACAAAGATCTTACGCACATGGGGAAAGTCCGTCACATAACGACCATACAAGTTTCGTGCGGCCGCATGGTTGAGCGCCTCGTAAAATGAGTGGGTGGCAATGCCTATGGAAGCACAGCCCAGTTCAAACTTGCCGACATTAATGGTATTGAGCGAGGAGTTCCAGGCATGTTCACCGACAGAGAGAATATCTGCCTCGGTGATCGGGTAATCGTGCAGGGCATATTCAGCCACATAGGCCTGGCGAACACCGGAGGTGTCGATCTTTTTAACACATTCATATGCAGGGTGCTCTGGGTTCACGGTGAAGAACACATACTCACCGGTATCGGCCATCTTGGCAAAGGTGGAGACCAGGGCCGCACAGTTGCCGTTGCCTATATAATATTTGGAACCGTTGGCCAGATAGGTACCATCCTCCTGCGGAGTGAGGGTCATCTCTGAAGAGTAGAGGTCCGCCCCATGGGTCTTCTCGGACAAGCCGAAAGCAAACACCCCACCTTCTTGCAGAAGCTTTGCCGTCAGCTGCTTCTGCTCCTCATTTTTACCCATCCAGATCGGGCCAAGACCAAGAATAGTGACCTGCCAGGCATACCAGTAGCAAAGTCCGTAAAATGCCAGAATTTCATTATATTCACTAATACGGTACATATCCCAGCGGGTTTCACCTTTGCCGTACGCTTCTGGAGTTAGCAGGGTAGCGAATACCTTCTTATGCTTGATAAATTCCAGAAAATCTTCATACCAGACCTGGGACTGATCATCTTCCTTGATCTTATTCAGCCCCTTGGTCTCGAAATATTCGATGGTTTTCTCCACCAGCTCACGATAGCGTTCATCAATATGGGGACGATCATAATTCTTTGGATTGAGTAACATTTAAGTCTCCTAAGCTTTTTGCTGTATGGCAATAGTCCGGAATTCACACCTTGGTCTTCACTTTCCGCCAGTTTTTGATCTGCCAGGTCGTGTGGGCCAGCGCCACATTATTGCCGGAACTGTCAGTAACCCTGCTCTCCATGGTGACAGTGACCAGATCCTTACTTTTCAACGGTTCCACCACATCACGGTTCAGTTTATCGAGACTCTGCCGTGATTCCGAATAGATCTCCTCTTTAGCCTGGTACGTATACTCAACTTCCATATGGGACATGATCAAACGATACCTGGATGGGTCGAGCTGAGTCAGCAATAGAAATCCTGCAGAAAATTCTGCTATAGTCGCAATACCGCAGGCGTGAATTCCGCGGATATGATTGAAGTTCTTTCTTCTGTACGGGGCCTTGGTGCGCACGAAATCTTCACCGATGCCAGCGATAACAAAATTATGTGCTCCATTAAACGGAATTACCCACATAACGATACGGTTCAGCACCCACAGCCATCCCTTCGATACCCGTGCCCGCGTGGTCAGCGGGTCGAGCAGATCAAAGAGTTGCATCAGATCCCCCGTCCTGCCAGAAAACCCTGGTGACACGCTTCAAAAACAGTACCCGGCTGGGAAGCATCCCCCACGGTCCGGACCCGGATACCGAGCTCGACAGCATCAGCTTTCAGCGAGTATTCCGAAGCCGTTCCCACCGCCAGCACTACCGTGTCTGCCGGAATTTCACGTTTATTGCCCTCAACCTCTACGCATACACCGGTTGCGGTAATTTCCAGAACCTTCGCTGCTGCCAGTGCCTGAACGCGATGTCGGGCGACATCCTGCAACATGCCCCAGCGGGTGGTCTTACCGAAATTTGTCCCCACCTTCTCCTGCATCTCGACCATCACGATTTCCCGGCCGCCCTCTGTGGCCAGGCGGACCAATTCAGCAGGGTCCTCTGCCTGGTTCACAAGCAGGAACTTCAACTCCTCGCCACTCAATGTGCCCTCTTCCGCAAGTTTCAGTGCCGTTTCAACACCCACTGCACCACCACCCACAACAACCACCCTGCGACCCGCCTGGTATTTACCCGATAGAATATCCCAGGCCTGCACCACATGATCCTGTTCGACCCCGGCTATCTGCGGAGTGACCGGCTTGCCGCCGGTAGCAACAATCAGTTCATCAGGTCTTTGCTCATCAAGCAACGCCCGATCCACCGACGTGTTCAGCACAATTTCAACACCTGAGGCTGACAATTTACTTTTCAGATCATTCGCATAGACCAGAAATTCATTTCTGCCTGGAGGCGCTCCGGCCAGATGCAGCTGGCCACCAAGCCTCATCGAAGATTCAATGAGGCTTACCCGGTGGCCACGTTCCGCTGCAGCCAGCGCGGCGCTGATACCGGCAGCGCCACCACCAGCAACCATTACCCTGCAGGGAGAATCACTCAGCTCGATTTTTCGTTCTTTCTCATAGCCTGCTTTCGGGTTACAGACGCACTCTACCGGCCGCATCTTGAAGATGTTGTCAAAACAACCCTGGCCGCAGGCTATACAGTGAACAATCTGATCCTCTTCGCCCCGTTGTGCTTTTTCCGGAAATTCGGGATCTGTGATAAGTGCCCTGCCGATTGCCACCGCATCGCAATACCCGAGGCTGATGAGTCTCCGGGCTGTGGCCGGGTCATTTATTCTATGGGAAGCGATAACGGGTACATCGACCTTCTCCCTGATATCACGCGCCATATAAGCGAAGACACCTCTCGGCACCTTGGTCACAATCTGGGGCACCTGTGCCTCGTGCCAACCCACATTGACGCACAAAGCATCAACACCGGCTTCGACCAGCGCTACAGCGAAGGCCTGCATATCTTTGGAACCGATACCACCCTGCATGTAGTCGTTGCCGTTGATACGAACCAATATCGGACAAGCGCCAGCCAACCGTTCTTTCACGGCCTTGATCACCTCGATGCCAAAGCGCATGCGGTTTTCAAGACTGCCGCCATATTCATCATCACGCTGATTGGTAAACGGCGACAGGAAGGAACTGATGAGATAGCCGGTACCGGCCAGGATTTCGACCAGGTCAAACCCTGCCTCCTTTACCCGAACCGCCGCATCGGCAAAGCGGGTAACCGTCGCATCGATCTCCTCTCTGGTCATCTCGCGGGGGGTCTCCCTGGTCAGTCGGGACGGCACTGGTGAAGGCGCCACCGGCTTTTTACCGCCGAGGAAGAACGAAGCGTTGTATCGCCCTGCATGGTTGAGCTGAACTGTTGCCAGGGCACCACCTTCATGGATCGCGGCAGCAAGCCTGGCGAGCCCCGGCACAAATGCATCACTGTGAGCACCGATATTCAGCGGGGTTCCGGATAATTCGTCAACGGTCGCATAACCGACACTTATCAGGCCGGCACCGCCAAAGGCACGTTCCCGGTAAAAGTCGACGATCTGATCAGTCACCTCAAAATTCCGGCACATATTCATATGCATAGCCGGCATGAAAATTCGATTCCTGATGCTTAACTGCCCAATGTTCCAGGGTTGAAATAAAGGATCGTGCATTTTGTCTCCGTTGTTATTTCAATGCTACACGCGCATATTTATCGGCCACCTTGTCAAACAGACCTATTGTTTCAAGAGATCTTTTCAGTTGCTCGGGTTCAGCCAGCAAATCCTGCATAAAACGTATCTCCGATGCTTTGAGGTAAATGTGAAATACATCGGTCATGGATTTGTTGAAAAACTTTTCTATGATCCACGAAACATTGTCCTGATCACGAAACGGCACCATTTGCTCAACCCGAATCAGCAGCTTATCAATGTAAAAGAGCAGGATATCTTCAATACTGCTTACACTCTCACGATGACCGGGAAGTACCGTGTAGTCGTTGAGAGCAGCGAGTTTCACGATGCTTTTGCAGTAGGCATCGTAGTTTTTGAAGCGCTTGCCCGTGTTCAGGTCGATATCGAGCAGGGGGGACTGAAAAATACCACGCAGCAACGTATCCCCGGTCACCACGTAATCATCCACCACATAGACCACGTCACTCTGTGAGTGACCGGGACAATTGATCACCTCTATGCCAAGTTCCTCTGGTATAGACTCTTCGCTTATTTGGTACTCTTTGGGAAACGGTGGAAACAGTACGCCGCTTTCAAATATTCTCCTGAGCTCTCTCAGGTACGATTCCCCAAACCCCAGACTGACCAGCAAGTCATACATCAACTCCATCCGGTCATGATGGTGCTCCATTTTCAGGGCGTCGCGATATGGCAGGTAAATGGTGGCATCGGTCTCTTTTTCGAGCCAATGCGCCAATCCGTAGTGATCGATATGACAATGGGTAATGAAGATATGGCGAAGACGGCTGAGATCTATGTTGTTACGCATAAAGCCCATCGCGTCCATGGTGTAGGGGCCGGTATCGAAAAGCAGCAACTCACCGTCACGCTCTAAAGTGTAACAGTGAACAGGTCCGACAATGTAGGGTGTATTGATTGTATGTTGCGTAAGCATACTTTCCGAGACCGGGATTCCCGCGGCACCGGTCGCGTAAGCGGTACCACAGGAACCCCGGAGGAATTTCCAGGTTTTGGCCGAAACGGCTCTTTTCCTCTAACTCGTCGTTGCTCTGGAGGAAAACCCCACGTTTCATACCCAGATAGTTTGAGGATTTTACACGTTGAGATGGCCTGCTGGCTGAGAAGCCTTGAAAATCACTCTACCTTGAGTATGTGGTTCTCAAAGGCGACGCAGGATAGCTGACCGTATCAGCGTGTAAAAAGCACCCCCCGGGCCTGGGCGCGAGGATTGGAGAAGGGGCCCGGGAAGTGCTGAGCTGCTAGAAGAGGTATTTCTCTTCTTCACAGGCAGTTGCAGCCAGGAGACGCTTGGCCTTTAAAAGGCCGGTTGCATCGTACTTGGCAAATCTACGGATACCGGAGAGGATCATGGTCAGGGTGTCGCCCTCTTCGATATAAAAAGCGCCTTGCTTTGCCGCTTTGCTGACCTCTTCGGTCATGGTAAATGCACAGACTTTCACTGCGGCTTTCACCAGTTCCTGCTTACGCTCGCTTGCGGCCGGCATGATTTTCTCTGCACGAAGCACTGCACTCTCAAGGGCGTAGATCTGAATGGCGATATCAGCAGCCGCCATCAGGATTTCCTGCTCGTCGGCAATCTTATCCATGTATTTCTGGACACCAGCGCCGGCGAGAATGAGGAACAGGGTTTTGAGATTCTTGATCAACGCTTTTTCCGCTGCAAAAGGTATGGAGTCGTCAATCTCATCGAAACTCGGGGTCATCAGCGACTCAAAGGCCTTCATTGCCTCTGACTGCAGCGGCAGCTGACCTTTCATGGCTTTTCTGAGGATCATGCCTGGAATGAGCAGACGATTGATCTCGTTGGTTCCCTCAAATATCCGGTTAATACGCTCGTCGCGATAGTAACGTTCTGCAGGGTACTCGCTGACAAAACCGTACCCACCATGAATCTGGACAACCTCATCCACGGTGCGTTGCAGAACCTCACTACAGTAGACTTTAGCGATACCGCACTCAGGGGCGTACTCTTCGATTGCCTTCAGATACAGTTCGTAGTAATTGTCGGCGGATCTGTCGATCTTGGCAATGGTCTCATCAAGTACACCGGCCATGCGGTAGACCAGAGATTCTGCGGCGTAGATCTCGGCTGTCATATTGGCGATCTTCTCACCTATTGCGCCAAAAGTGGAGATTTTCTTGCCGAACTGAGAGCGCTCGTTGGCATACTTGATTCCTTCAACAAGAGCCATTTTGGACGCACCGGCGACAGCTGCACCGAGCTTAAAGCGGCCGATGTTCAGCACGTTAAAAGCGATCTTATGCCCTTTGCCGATCTCGCCCAACACGTTTTCTACAGGAACCTTACAGTTATCGAGAATGATCTGGGTAGTGGAAGAACCCTTGATACCAAGTTTTTTCTCTTCAGCACCAACGACCAGACCGTCAAATGACTTTTCAACCAGGAAGGCGGTGAAGTGCTCTTTGTCGATCTTGGCAAAAACCGTAAACAGTTCGGCAAAACCACCGTTGGTAATAAACTGCTTGGTACCGTTCAGAATATAATGCTTCCCGTCTTCAGAAAGGGTCGCAGTCGACTGAGCACCAAGGGCGTCACTGCCCGAACCCGGTTCGGTCAGACAATAGGCGGCAGGCCATTCGCCGGAGATGAGCTTCTCCAGGTATTTTTCTTTCTGCGCCGGGGTTCCATAATAGACAAGTGGCAGGGTGCCGATACCAGTGTGACAGGTATATGCCACAGAGAACGACCCGCCCTGGGAAATTTTTTCCGCAACCAGCATTGATGAAGCCTTATCGAGTTCAAGGCCACCATACTCTTCGGGCGCATCCATCATCAACAGACCGAGCTCGCCACACTGCCGCAAGCCCTTGACTACGATATCAAAATCCTGCTTATCAATCTCTTCCACATGAGGCCAAATCTCGTTTTGAACAAACTGCTCTGTGGTTTCCCCCATCTGTCGCTGTTCGTCTGAGAAATCCTCCGGAGTAAAGACACTCGCACAAGGAGTTTCCGCTATCAGATATTCGCCGCCTTTTAATATATTATCAGACATTTAATCACCTATATTCCTTCAAAGATGCTCTTATCTCTATAAGTAGCGCACGCGGGGATTGCCCCGCGTGCGCTTGACGTACTTACAGTTTTTCGAATATTCCGGCTGCGCCCATACCGCCGCCGATACACATGGAAACCATGCCATACTTACCTTGACGGCGGCCCAGCTCGTGCAGCAGGGTTGCGGTCAGCTTGGCACCGGTACATCCAAGCGGATGACCGAGAGCGATGGCGCCACCATTGACATTGATAATGTCCTTATTAAGACCGAGTGTCTTGATGCAGGCCAGGGCCTGGGCAGCAAAAGCCTCGTTCAGCTCGATAAGGTCCAGGTCTTCTTTCTTCAGGTTGGCCAGCCTCAGCGCCTCCGGGATAGCGGCAATAGGGCCGATACCCATAACTTCAGGGGCAACACCTTTCACGGCAAAGGATACGAAGCGGGCAAAAGGATCTTTAGCGATCTTTTTCAGGTAATCTTCTGAAACTACCAGGGTCACCGCCGCACCATCGGTCATCTGAGAGGAGTTACCGGCTGTAACCGGGCCGCCTACCTTGAATACGGAACGCAGCCTGCCCAGACTCTCAGCAGTTGTACCCGGGCGAACACCATCATCAACCGTGACCAGTTCCTTTTCGCGCTTGATCTTGCCGCCCACCAGCTTGGTGTGCTCAATCTCTACCGGGATGATCTCATCGGTAAACCGGCCTTCTTTGATTGCCGCGGCTGCTTTTGCATTGCTGGCAGCACCGAACTCATCCATCATCTCGCGGGTGATGCCATATTGCGCGGCCACATTTTCTGCGGTAACACCCATGGAAGCAAACGCCTCCGGCCAGTTGACCATCAGGCCCGGGTTGGCGGAGTATTTCAAACCGCCCATGGGTACACTGGACATGGACTCGGCGCCACCTGCGATAATACAGTCGGCAAAACCGCACATGACACGCTCTGCCGCCATGGAAATGGTCTGCAGACCTGAAGAGCAGAAGCGGTTTATTGTCTGACCGGATACCTCGATGGGCAAGCCCGCTTTCATCGCCGCCACACGGCCCATGTTCATGCCCTGCTCCCCTTCCGGGAAGGCACAGCCAAGATAAACATCTTCCACGGTGGCGGGATCGATTTCCGTCCTCTCCACCAGTCCTTTTATGGCAAGTGCCGCCAGGTCATCCGGCCGCATATCCTTGAATTTTCCTTTAGTCGCCCGGCAGCCAGGAGTTCTGTAGCTTGCCAGAATGTAGGCTGTTTTCATATCTGATCCTCTTTTAGTGTATTCTTCGTATGTGATCGGACACTTTCGCTACCCTTGGAGATTGTCGGAGAACTGCCATCTTCTCCCAGCTCATGACACAGAAATGGGGAGTAAGGGCTTTCTCCGACAGGCTCTCCTAGTTTCTTAGCGGCTTGCCGGTCTTAAGCATATGCTGGACACGCTCGGCGGTCTTCTTGTTGCCGCACAACCGCACGAAATTTTCACGCTCGAGCTGCAGCAAATAATCCTCGGTCACGATGGTGCCGGGGTTCACATCACCGCCGCAGATAACATCTGCAATCATGCCACCCATCTGGGACTCATACTCAGTGATGAAATTACCCTGCTGCATATTCCAGAGCTGACTCTTGATTGATGCAGCAATGTTGCGACCTGGGGCTGCGATATCAGTGCGCTTGAGTTTCGGACGATAATTCACTGCAAGAGCCAGCACCTTCTGCTTGGCATCACCAATCAGTCTGTCGATGTCCATGGTGATGGAATCGCCGTTGCGCATGTAGCCCATGCCAGCCAGTTCTGCAGCACCCATGGACACTTTTGCCATGGCGATCTGCTCGAAGTGTTTGAAGACAAATGGTTGTGGGTCGGTTTTATACTGAGCTGCGATATCAACCGCACGAACACACATCTCCTTGGTACCACCACCCGCAGGCAGCAGGCCAACACCGATTTCAACCAGCCCCATATATGTTTCGGCATAGGCATTCATAGCATCGGCGTGGAGGCTGAACTCACAACCACCGCCCAGAGCCATACCAAATGGAGCTGCAACAACCGGCACCTTGGCGTATTTGAGAGCCATGGTGGCATTCTGGAAATTCTTGAGCACCATATTGATGTCGTCGTACGCACCCTCGGCCATGGCGACTGCCAGCATCATCAGATTGGCACCTACGGAGAAGTTCGCCCCGTGGTTACCGACCACCAGGCCAACACCTTCTTCTTCAGCCCGCTTGACCGCTTTATGGGTCATGGCCAGGATGTCGCCACTGATAGAGTTCATCTTGGAATGGAACTCGAAACCGAAAACACCGTCACCCAGATCGATGATGGAACAGTTGGCGTTTTTCTCGACAACCTTGCCGGCTTTCTTCAGGATATCGAGCTTGATCTGACCCTCTTTCAACGGTACAGGTACGTATTCGCCCTTGAGAACGTCGTAGTATTCCTGGGTTCCGTTATCAGCGAAGCGATAGAAGCTCTCAATTCCCTTCATTTTCTCGGGAACAACCACACCGTCTTTTTCCGCCCGCTTGACGAAAGAAGCAATACCGATTGCATCCAGCATCTCGAATGGGCCGATTTCCCAGTTAAAACCCCACTTCATGGCGTTGTCTATATTGACTACGTCGTCAGCAATTTCCGGAATGCGGTTAAAAGCATAAATGAGGGTGTCGCGGATTGATTTCCAGGCAAACTCAGCACCTTTGTCGGCGGCACCAACGATCATCTTGATTTTCTGGGCTGGGTCATCCACCTGCTTGACCATGCCTACAGAAGCGAACTTCGGCTTGGCCAACGGCTTGTAGTCACCTTCTTTGTAATCGAAGTAAAAGATCTGGCGCTTGCCATCTACCTTCGCTTTTTTATAAAAGCCCTGCCTGGTCTTGTTACCCAACCAGCCATTCTCAACCAGCTTGGCCATGAAATCAGGTGTCTTGAAGACCTCACGCTCCTCATCATCCGGGCAAAGATCATACGAGTTTTTCCCTACATGGGCCAGGGTATCGAGACCAACCAGATCAGCGGTTCTAAAAGCGGCACTCTTGGGCCGTGCTGTGGCCGGACCTGCTACTGCGTCAACCTCTTCTACTGTCATATCCATCTCGACCATATGCTGCATGGCCTTGTAAATGGCATAGACACCGATGCGGTTACCGATGAAGTTTGCGGTATCCTTGGCGAAAACAATACCCTTACCCAGACGGCTGGAGATAAAATCGGCCATGCCCTTCATAACTGCCGGGTCGGTGGCAGTGGTTGGCACCAGCTCCATCAGACGCATGTAGCGCGGTGGATTGAAGAAATGGGTTACCAGGAAATTTTTGCGAATCTCCGCAGGAAGCACCTCGGCCATCTCGTTTGCCGAGAGTCCTGAAGTGTTGGTGGAAAGAATCGCACCCGGAGCAAGATTAGGTACCAGTTTCTTCAGCAAGTCGAGTTTGATAGGCATGTACTCGACCACGACTTCAATAACCCAGTCGCACTCTTTAAGTTTAGCCAGGTCATCTTCCAGGTTGCCCACTGCAATCTGAGCAACATATTCTTTCAAATAAAACGGGGCCGGTTTCATCTTCAGCAGTCCGTCACGACCAGCCTGGGCGATGCGATTACGCACCTGGGGGCTTTCCATGGTCAGGCCTTTTGCCTGCTCCTGCTCAGTAAGTTCCTTCGGCACGATATCCAGCAAAAGAACCTCAAGCCCAGCATTTGCCAGATGAGCAGCGATAGTCGCTCCCATGACTCCGGCGCCGAGTACACCTACACGATTAATCTGCCTCATTTGTTATCTCCATTATCTGTTTTCGGCCGGCCGACTAAGCCGTTACCAGCTTTCATGTACAATTCTTCAATGGTGTCTTTGTACTTGTTGAAGATTTCTTTACGTTTCAGTTTGAGAGTGGGGGTCAGCTCGCCTCCTTCAATGGTGAATTCCCGAGGAAGAAGGGCAAATCGTTTAATGGTTTTATATGAAGGCAAATTCGCATTGAGTGCCTCCACACGCTCGGTATAAAGCTCCATCACCTTTTTATGGGTAACAAGCTCTTCCATGTCGATATAGTCCACCTCCAGTTCACGGCCCAAATCGATCAGACGTTCGAGATTCGGGGTGAGCAGTGCCACCAGATACGGTTTCATGTCGCCGTACACGTAGGCCTGGGAGATGTACTTATCAAGCTTCAATTCATTTTCGATTGGTTGCGGAGCGATATTCTTGCCACCCGCTGTAACGATGATCTCTTTTTTGCGGTCGATGATATAGACAAACCCCTGCTCGTCTATGGTGGCGATATCGCCGGTCCGGAACCAACCATCTTCGAGGTTTTTACTGGTGGCTTCATCATTCTTGTAATACTCACGCATGACCTGCGGACCTTTGACAAAGAGCTCACCGTCGTCACCGAGCTTCACCTCGGTTTCATCCAACGGTTTACCAACAGAGTCGAAACGAACATCCTGGTAACTTGAAAGCGTTACCGCAGGGCTGGTTTCAGTCAGACCGTAGCCGTTAAAGACCGGCAGACCGATAATCCACATGAACTCGTTGACGGTCTTGTCAAGCGGTGCACCGCCGCAGATAAAGTAATCGAGCTTACCGCCAAAACGTTCTCGGACCTTTTTGAAAACCAGACGGTCAAAGAATTGATAGCGCAACTCGAGCAAACCGAGTGGCTCTTTTTTAATATACTTTTTATGCACATATTCCCGCCCGACCTCAACCGCCCTGTGGAACAGGTTACGCTTGAAGTTTGATGCCTGATGGACGTTCTCGTAAATGCGGGAATAGATCTTCTCGAACAGACGCGGTACGCTGACCATGTTGGTCGGACGTATCTCGACCATGTTTTCCATGACCTTCTGCACATTCTCGGCAAAAGCGACGTGATTGCCAGTAAGCAGCGTAGTGTAATACCCGCCGGTACGCTCCAACACGTGACTGAGTGGCAGAAAGGACAAAAATGTCTGCTGACTCTCCGTCACTTTTACTCTTTTGATACCGTGATGGGCATTGGCCAGGATGTTCCTCTGGGTGAGCAGCACGCCCTTGGGAACACCGGTGGTGCCAGAGGTGTAAATAATGGTGATGATATCTTCCTGCTTGATTGAATCGATCTCCTTTTCAATAACACTACAATCTTCTTCAGAAAGCGGAGTCGATACTTCAGAAAGCTGATACTGGGTGTAAACCGGAAAAGAGCGGTCTCCCATAAAACGTTCATATGAGATAACCAGTTCGACGTTGGGAATCTGATCCCGTATGGCAAAAAGCTTTTCGTACTGCGACTTGGTTGAAACGAAGACTACCTTGGCCTCACAGTGGTTGATAACGTATGCCGCCTGCTTGCCGGTGTTTGTTGCGTAGATCGGGACTGTAATGGCCCCCGCCGACTGAATTCCAAAATCGGAAATCGCCCAGCCCAATCTGTTTTCGGAAAAAATCGCCACCCTGTCCCCGGGCTTGACGCCAGCCTTCTTCAGACCTCGCGCCAACAGTATTACCCGTTCATAAAACTCCTGGTAGGTCAGGGAAAGAAATACCCCACGCTTTTTATAGCTGATAGCCGTCCTTCCGGCATATTTCCTGGCATTGTCTCTGAGAATTGCTGGGACCGACTGATATGACAGAAAGTTCATAATTCATCTGCTCCACACTAATTTTCACACTGACACTATTGCCCACTCTCACGCGGAAAACTTATGCATCAACCCCTAGATACCGTACCTTTACGTTTAAGTCAACCATTTTTCAAAAACTTTTCTTCTCGTTCAAACCACTTTTGCAGTTACGAAAGTGTTGTCATGGCCTGCCACATATTTTCCAGTTTTACATTGAAAGTATAGAGTTATAGGACCTCTGCTCAGTAACGAACAGCGCTTGGCTTAACGACAGCACCGGCAAATACTGAACTGCTGCCGCAACAGCATATTTCATTGTTTACGTAAAATAGATGGTAATCATTGGTGGGCGTTTATGCATCTTAAACAGGTAGGAATTTCAGGCTCTCCCTTCATTACCGGTGCAGATTCCGTCACTCCGGCTGGTTGAGGCTCAAGGACCGGGACTATCGTGGATACATCCAGAATGGTTCAAGTTCCAATTTCCACTATGCTTTCAACTTGTTCAGTTCCCCAGGCATAGGTATACTTGTAGTGCCCTCAGGGATTGGCTGGACGGTACCTCCGGATGAGAAGGCAAGCGATGCCTTGCTGCCGGGAAGAATGATTATATCGACAAACGATTTACAGACGAGAAAATGCATGACATATTATCTGTCGGGCTTGTTGTCAGAGAAATTCCCTGATGATCCGTTGCAGACCAGTCCGACTAGAACAATTATCAATCACGGCACTTAGCCACTTCTTACGTAATCCTGTTATGACACCCGCAATCAATATCCTGAAGAAAAAGAAAATCACCCATAAAGTTCACTCCTACAGCCATGACGGCGACCATCCATCCTACGGTCTTGAAGCGGCTGAAAAGCTTGGCCTGGACCCTGATCAGGTTTTCAAGACCCTGGTGGCGGAACTCGGTGATGGATCCCTGGTCGTTGCCATCATCCCCGTCAATCAGATGCTCAGCATGAAATTGCTGGCAAAAGCCGCCGGCGCCAAAAAAGCTACCATGGCTGATAAAGCAAAAGTGGAGAAAACCACCGGCTACGTATTGGGTGGAGTGAGCCCGCTCGGCCAGAAGAAACTGCTGAAAACCTATATTGATGCGAGTGCCGCCACCTTCCCCACCATCCATGTAAGTGCAGGGAGAAGAGGGTTGGAAATTGAGCTGAACCACAATGATTTACTGACGCTTACCCGAGGAGCACTGGCTGATATATGTCAGGTTTAAAAACTGAACTGCACCTGGCACGCTGAAAAGCAATGGGAGTACCGGATACGAGTCGGTAATCCCATTGTTTGCAGGGTATTTCAATATCGGCTATTCACATCATGGATGTGCCGGACATTCGCCCGCTTTAGCATTTCTAATGTCACTTTGGTGTTTGGCGATGGAGATAATAGTTTTCACCGCTTTCTCCTGCTCTTCATTCAGACTGGTGCCACGAAGTTTTTCCGCTTCCTCGACTATTGCCAGGAAAGCTCCGGCAATCTTATCTGATGCTAACATGTATGTACCTCATAACGTCTTGCGCTGATCATATTTGCAGCCTTCAAGAGGCCTTGTAGAAGAGATAATACATGAATGGTAAAAGGCAAAACACATTGACGCAGGCAACCTGCCGGCTCCTGGTTTGTTGGTTGTATACCGCGAGCGACGCCAGCCCGCCAACTTGACAGCAGCAGGATACAGTTTTAATTTTTGAGCTGGGTTCGACAGAACTTGATTGCTCAATGAAATTCCTTAAAAGCAGTCCAAGAGACTCAAACCCGCCACAGCGATTGAAGATCGTTATACGATGACCCGATTGCGCCTATCTGTATCAGGCGCTTGGAGGAGTAACGAAATGGCATATACATGTAAAACCTGCGGAGTCTCGGCAAAAGCCCCGGGCCATCTCTGCAATCCCATCGACGAGGTACCAGGGGCCCCCCTGTGCGGCACCAGCGACTCAGCAAAAGATCCTGTATGCCAGGAGAAGATAACTGAAATGCAATTTACCTGTGACTCCTGCGGCAGAGTTTCCGCAGATTCCGGTCGTCTCTGCAATCCAGTCAAGACAGACTGATCCGAAACCACATCCTTACTCTTTGTAAAAACGCAAAAGCCCCGTCACCCGACGGGGCTTTTGCTATTCCATCTTGCTCAACCGCCAATTTGCTTTCCGGGCAAATGCAGATCTGCTATTGCTGCTCTATCCTCTGCCAGGTATCCAGGCTTCTTTCGGCAATCCAATCTCCCACCAGCTCCGCAAAAGAGACAAAATGCTCGGTCTTTTTGTGCACCTCAAAGGCAGCCTCATCGGTATACAACTCGTAGAGGAAAAAACGGCTGGGGTTATCCGGGTCCTGCCCCAGATCGAACTGAAGACAGCCTTCCTCCCTGTCCAGACACCTTCTGGCCTGTTGGCTCATCTCCTTTTTAAACAGTTCGACATATGTATCCTTTATAACAAAACATACACTTACGATATACATGTGATACTCCTTTTCAGGGTTAACGGGTTATAAAACACTCTACAACAGCGAGACGACAGAACCGAATCTTTATCGGAAAAATAACCGAAATCATATAGCCTTTTATTCTGAAGGAATTAGAATGATCAACTATGAAAGTACAAAAAAGAATTGGCCTGGTGGCCCACGACAACAGGAAAGAGGCACTCATCGAATGGGTTGATCACAACCGTGACGAACTCCTAAAACATGAACTTATCTGCACAGGCACCACCGGCAAACTGGTGGAGGAGTGTCTATGCCAAAACGGTGCGCCAGCCCCGTTGATCACCAAGCTGAAAAGCGGGCCTTTAGGCGGTGACCAGCAGCTGGGCGGGATGATCGCTGAAGGGAAAGTGGATATGCTGATTTTCCTCTGGGACCCGATGCAGCCACACCCGCACGATGTCGACGTAAAGGCACTCTTGAGAATTACCGTACTCTACAATCTTCCCACGGCGAATAACCGCTCCAGCGCAGATTTCCTGATTTCATCGCCGTTAATGCGGCAGGAGTATCATCCACAGCTGCAGGATTACAGCTCCTACATCCAGAGAAAATTATAATTATCGCCCCCAGAAGATCTCAACGGACTGTTTTTACTCATTTTTTTGTTCCACCCTGGGACTCAACAAGAGCTGGTCAGGCGCAGCCCTGATGCAGTTTGCGTTGAGTTACTATGTCATTCACCCTATCGCATTGATATTAAATAGTAAAAAATTTACAGCCCTACTTGTTACGATCAAGCCACACCTCCCCCCTTTGTCCCCCTCCCTCAGAAATTTATAGCTGACCATAACAAACAAATTAGTCTTGCGTTGCAATTGAAAAAGAGATAACTTGATGCAGTAACGTGATAGGGTTTCACACATATTCTACTAAAGGGAGAGCGCATGAGGCTTCTCCAGTTACTGATTCTACTGTCGCTTTTCTGGCAAAACAGTTCTTTTGCGAGCGGCCCCAAAGAATACCGGATTCGTCTGAGCCTTAATGATTATTTCATCGTCAAGGATACAGAGGAATACAAGGTCACTCTCCAGAAGCAACTTATCCTCCGCTTTGCCAATGTTCAGGTCACTCCCCAAAATGGCAAAGATTTTGACCTCCTGCTCTTTTTCAAAAGCGACACTCCCGATCTCGCCCAATTTGATACTGCCCAAAAGATCCGGGACAACCTGTACCAGGCAGCCACACCATACCTGCCTTATGTCGTTGAAACGGAAGTAGCGCTACGGGAGTTTTTCTGGAAAAACCGACGCGGCTACCTGACGATTCTCTCCGACAGGCAGCTCGCAGATAAAGAGCAAATCCCCGCTGGTGTTTTTAAATACCTCACCAAGGGCATGGTTCGTCTGTCAACCGATTCGGTACTGGGCTTCAGCCTGATGACCAACGAACTCGGAACCGACAGCTATAACCAGCACCTGGCCTATGTTAAGAGCTTCGTGCAGGAGTAGCCATATACAGCACAGATATGTATTGTAGCGGCTGTCGGCTCATTACATCTTTTTATTCCGTTTCAGCTACTTGCTACCATGTTCCAGAATCGCCTCAATCGCCTTCTGGTGCAATTCGTCATTCGGCGCTCCTTTAATTCCACTTTTCTCTTTAAGGCTCATCCAGAATTTCTGATCCTTCTTGTGGCAAGCGATGCAGGTCCCCGCCTTTTGCATAAGCTCCAACTCTTCCTTGTTAAATGGCCGTGCGACCTCATGGGGAATAGCCTGTAGCTGCGTACCGTTTTCATCCACTATTCGCTCAAGCTCAAAATCGATGGGCGCTCCGTCGGGGAAATTTCCTTCGATATCATATATTCCACCTCCTAGTCCCAGAGTTTTGCGGTTTGCATGGCAGTCCATACAACTTCTGGCTTTTATAGAAGTAGTGTGGGGGTGAATCGGCGTATGACTGATACCTGTGAGTCCATCCCTGGTGGTAAATACCTTATTGTTTACCAGCGGGTTTTCGCCATCAACCTGGGTGAAAATAGCCTGGCAACCAGGAATAAGGGGGCTCACCTTGCCCCTGGAGTTGATCCCCAGAACCGGGGTTATCCAACGCACATAGGAGCGGGACTCATCCCAGGCGTAGGCACTGTTTTCGCGATTCCCCTTCATGGAATTCTTACTCGGATCGCCACCGGGTTTGCCCTGCAGCCAATCGCCCGATGGCTTTGAGACATCCTGCTTGGCATGGCAGCCATAACATTGAGAAGCCCACCTGGCATGGCAGGAATAACATTCAAGTTTCTCCATATGTACCGGCACCGCCTTTTTGGCCACATACGCCTCAGGAGAAAGCTCTGCTTCCACCAATTGCGGAACCACATGTTCCTTGCCATCAAGCTTTGAAGTAAGCACAATCGAATCACCCTTTTTGGCAAGATTCGTCATCTCATTGCCACGGCTGGTCTTCATATCCGTTGCGGCTTCAAGGGTGCCATGACAATTCACACAGACAACCTCCAGCGCATGTTCCCGTTTTAGATATATATTTCCGTCACCGTGCAACTCCAGCATGGTATGGCAGTCAATACAGGTCATTCCCCTTTCATAGTGAATATTGGCCTGCAGATGGTTGTAATTCTTGCCATGCAGCTTGGGTTGCTTGCTGCCATCGGCACGCCATGGGGTACCGTAGCCATCACTTTCGATGGTGCCTATATAGCTCACGCCGGTACGTCCACCACGATTATGGCAATGCAGACACTGGGTCTCAGTTATTTTTTTGGTAATGCGATGCAGCTTGGGGCGATCCTTCTGATCCTTCGGTATAGTTGGGTCACCACCCTCATAAAGCCCTGCATCAGAATACTCCACATGGCAGGAAGCACAGCCACTGGCACGGTAGTCCCCATCGCGCTGGTGTCCATCACTCCAGACATGGCAGCGCAAGCACTGGTTCCGTAAATAATCGTTGGCCGGGTGGTTGTCCGGGCTCTCTGGCTGGTCATACTTGTACATGGGGAGCTGGGCCAGGGATTTGACTGCATGCTCACCTTCCGGACTGTCATCCTCGACAGCGTAGGTGGCGTACTCTGCAGCCATTTTATCCTGCAACCCCCAGGCGTAGCGCGTGCCTGAAATTTTTCCGGCGCTGGTGGCATGGAGTGATTTTTTCACATGCTCCACAATCTCGTCATGGCAGGTACCACAGGTTTGATCGATAACCCGCATGTCACTGGGATTGGCAAACATCCCCTTATGCGCCGCCTCAGCATCTGTGGCAGAAGCGTCACCGAAATGACACTCCACGCACTCCATATCATGTACTTCCGGATCTTCGGAAATTGGCTCAATCCCCTCATGGCAAGTCAGACACTGATTTTCGGCCTGGGCTACTGTTACACACAAAAGGACAGCCAACAGGAAGGCAAAAAATACTTTCCATCGCATAGCAACCTCTCCATGGAAAAGATTGAGAATCAACCCGGAGAACCTAACGTGTGATCTTTCAAGTAACACGAACTCAGAGAATCATTTAGCTGCTTCTCAGGGCATCAACTGTTACAAACGAGGCCAAACGTGCTTCATTATCGCTTGACGCCCAGCTATTAGTCAAGCAACAGCAACCTTGCGCCTAGTGGCCCTCCAGTCGACTCAACCAGCATATAACGCAAGAAACTTACCTTGCTCCCATTCTGGCATGGAGCAGCCTTTTCATCCTGATGCTTTCCAGCTGAATAACGGGTGGCAACATTTCCCCATTGGCCAGAATCCTCACTCCTTCTGCGAAATGGGTCTTCAGATGAGGGAAAAGCCCACCGTCTATCACCAATACCATCTCACGGATGACAGCCTGCCCTTCTGCATCGATATCGACCCTGAAATAATTTATCCGCGGCTCACGTTCAACCTTACCCAGAGTTTGCCAGAACAGTTCATCGGGTGTCTGTTTGGTGTGCTGGTGTGCTGCCAGATAGCCATCCTGGGAAGCACCGCCACCTCCGGTTACCATCACCAGAATTCCCTCCTGAGTACGATACATCTCAGTCGTATGGTTATGCCCGTTAAAGACAGCCACATTCACCTCCGGATGCTCTTTCTTCCACTGCCCTAAAGCCATCAGTGGGTCGAATGAGCTGTTCAGGGGCGGATGAACCGAATTGCTGAATGACGGCTTATGATACTGCACGAAAACATTCTGCAAGCCATCTTCCAGCATCACCCCATCGAGCAGTGACAGTAATTCCAGCATCAGGCTATCGAAAGAGACCACGCAATCGCAATTCCAGTACTGGTCCAACTCACGGCGCACCTTTTTCTCATCATCAGTGGTATTACCGCTGCAAAGAGACACGAAGAGGTTTGAGCCAACGGTGAAATAGTAGTTATGCAGCCCTTTCCCGCCGTCGGTGAGATAGGGAAAGGTTGCAAAGTAATTCTTGAGCGCGTCCTGTTTGCCCGGCTCCTGCAGCAACTCATGGTTACCGAGTACCGGAAACATCTGCGCAGAACCGTTGCTGCGCAGCCCCCGTGGGAAATACCGATGGATTTCCTGCCATTGTTTCTTATCGCCTCCCATCCAGATAAAATCTCCGGTAAAAAGTGTAAAATCCGCCTCACGCTTTTCCAGACTTGCCGCCACATCCGAAAAAACCAGATGTCGAAAATGGTTGTATCTGCGGGCACTGCGTACCTTATCTTCGTCATACCTGTCTTTCCCCACCAGAACGTTCTTGCGGCTGTCACCGAAGACTATGAAATGAACCTCATCTGCTGAAAAAGATTTCGGAGAAGGAATGCGTTCCAGTTGCGCCGCCGACAATCCTGTACAGAAGAAAGTAATGGAGCAAACCAGAGCGAAAATTTTCAAACCGCCGGTAATCAAGTACCCTGTTTTCATCATTCGTTTCTTTAGCACGTCAACATCTCCCAGTGTGGATTGCAGGATTGTCTTTCTTCACCACAGTCAACCGCACTTCTGGCCCATAGACAGGTCGGCTCCGGTGTTACACAGCTTTGGCAGCAACAGTGATATAGCCGGTATTTCTGGCAATTGTCTCATGAACCTCGAGCCATCTTTTAACCTCTTTTTCCCCGACAAGATGAGCGATCTCATGTCGGTGGAGGTGAAAGGCCTCGGCAAATTTCTGCGGAAAAGGTTTACCGACAAATGTGCTCACGTCTTCCAGTTCAACAACTTCAAAACCACAATCGGCGAGCACCTCACGATACGCCTGCAAGCGGATGATTTGAGTTTGCATCTCCCGAACCGCATATTGGCAAAAGCCGCGCTGGGCCTCCCCCCGCAGGTAAAGGTCTGCAATGAGGAGTGTAGAACCACTTTTCAAGACCCGTCTTGCCTCGATCAACGCCTTTTCATGGCCTATGCGTGAGATCGACTCGAAAAACCAGCCACCGGCCATCGACTCTCCGGCAAAGGGCAGATCCCTGGCATCTTCAAGATGAAATGCCACCAGATGATCCAGACCCGCCAGCCAGGCATGTCTAGTCGCAATTTGCTGCTGGTGATAACTGTTGGTCACGCCCTCTACAAAGCAGCCCCGCTCTGCAGCCAGCATAATAGCCGTACGGCCGACCCCACAACCCAGATCACAAAAAGTCTGTCCGGCGGAAATGGAGGTCTTATCAATCATCATCCGGGCAAATCGCTCAGCCCCCTCCGCCAGACTGGCATCTACATTGGCTTCATCAAAATAGCCGTGGTGCAGCCAACCACCTGAAATAATCTCCCACGCCTTGGCCTCAATCGCCTCAGGCGCATCCTGCTGACGGCTTATCTCTTCAGAATCTTCAAACTTCAAAGTGAGATCGTTTCTGATGATGGTATCGCTCATTACTCAACTCCCGCACCGAATATTTCATAAAAATTCACAACACATTCCCAGTACATACGGAAGTATTTTCAATGTCCGCCTTCAATCATCGTTCTTTTTTTGCTGACGCATTGCCCCAGCGCCCTGAAACTCAGCTTGCCCCCACGGGTTCATAGACTTTGCCTGATGAGCTTGAGCGAAAGTCAAATGGCTGGAGTCGTTCACATACTTCACCCGCCTGCATCCCGTCGAGTCAAGCAGTAGGCCGGTGAATGACCCATTATCGAGAACCAGATTTTCATGCAGCTTGACACCATCTACTCCAAGCCAGGTCGCTATAAGACATTTAATGATCTCCTGGTGGCCGAAAATAAGGATTTTCTCCGCACCGTTGGCGGCTATGTTTGCAGCAATCATTTCAGCCCGTTTTTCACAGGGAATCAGCCAGCCGTCACCACATCGACAGGTAAGTCGATCCGCCGGCAGATATCCGACCATCGACTGATACCAATTTCTGCCCGCATTGTTTTCGGTGATGCGGTTATCAAGTTCCACATAGCACGCCTTCGGGGAGGCAATCTGATACGATTGATACGCACGCAGCAAAGGGCTGACATAGACAAAATCGTACGTGTGCTGATCCAGTCGAGCCTTTACGGCTGTCATCTGTTTTTTGCCTAATTCACTTAACCCGGGATTCCCGGCATCATTCGGTTCACCCGGCAAGTCACTGCTCTGGCCACATCTGATAAGTACGATATCTTTTGCTATCCCAGGTAACTCGTACATAACACCTCCAGGCGAATCATGTTCTGCCCGGTTCCCTATTGACGAAAGTTGACTGAACCAGGCAGCAAGCCAACAGCCAGACAGAGAATGAACCTATATATAGCTAGGCTTTTCAAGGAGCATCTTCTCACCATGCCGTCCACCAGCCCCTGCTGTTTCCGGCAACATTTCCACTACAGCCCCAAAACCTGGCGCTACCTTGCTTTAAAATACTTTCCCATCACCCCAGAACTGTTCATGGGCCATTTGTAGCAACATTGCCAACAAAGAGTTCTTCAACCGGAAACACTCCACACGGCTTTCGTCATTAAATTGAAGTTGTTAGCTGAAAATGGTTTGAACCCCTGCGCACCATCGCAAAGAAGCTGTAATTTCAAGCCCTCCAGCAAATGACAGCCTGTAATATCCCAATAGCATCACAAACTGAAGTCGCTGTCAAATAGTTGCACAGAGCATATAAAAGTAAGGGAGTTTTTAGGCGGGAGGACGGAAGAGAGCGGCGACAGGGCAAACAACTTAAAGCTAAGAGCTGTTCTCTACAAAGGGATTGCGTTATGATTTCAGGCAGTGGGCACGTGCCAATCTGTAAGCAGAATATCAGGGGGTATCAGCGTATCACCCTGTTCACCTGATTACATTTGATGGCTATCTGAATTGCAATGAAAAGAGCCCCATAAAATTTTGATAGTTCAAAGAAAAAATAATAGAAAGATCATCAGATTCAGTTCAGGCATACCTTTCTGCAATGACGAATGTCGGCTCAGACTTTTTCCTGGTTATCGATATAGGCCAGTTCATCGCGAGCCATGTCATTATCGGGGGCAAGTCGTAATGAAGCATGCAACAATCCCCTGGCGGTATTCAGATCGCCCATCTCGATAAGAATAAAGGCACGGCAACGCAACACCGCAGCAAGATCGGCTTCGGTTACCAGCGAGGTGGTACTGGTAATTGGCAAAAGCGTTGCCAGCGCTGCCTGAAATTCATGCTTACCTATCAGTGCCTGTGCTTTTTCAAGCCGGAGTTTGGGATGTTCGGGCTCCAGCAGTAAACCTTTATTTAAATATTCTATTGCGCTATCAAAGTCGCTGTCCTGCACTGCCAGATAACCAAGATAATAGTACGCTCTGGGGTAGGCGCCAGGAGACCAGTGAATATCAAGGCTCGGGTCGCCATGTTCTGCCTGGTAGTTCAGATAATGGAGAAAGGCATCAAGATCCCAGCATTTAATAAAGATCGCTCCTTCGACCTCTATCATATTCTCATATTGCATGGGAGCGCCTGCCGCAACATCCTGCAAAATCTCCTTTGCCGTCGTACAGTCCCGGGCTTTGATTGCCTCAACAGCCTCGTCGACCCTGAAAGCATCAGCGATTTCCTGTTCTCTCTTCATGCTCTCCCCACTGCTTGATTAATAAGTTTCAGATAGTTGCTGTAACCTTGAGCACGGCACGAGTTGTCCACCGATAGCAGCAAACATAATAGCAATGAGAGTAATGAACTGTCATTACATAAAAAACTATCTTCGAGTTGAATTGGGTACAGGTGAATTCAAATTTTAGCACCGGCATCGATCGTGCGTCCCGAGCAACTGCGCACCCATGCTCTCCCTGAAAGTTGGGGCAGAAAATTTATCAAGGACCTATTGCTGCAGTTCGCCATACATCCACGTTAATATAGTACTTTAAGGCCAGCAGATGTGGGTTCTGAGCGAGCGTTTCTTCTTTCGAAGGCCATATAATACAATGCATACCATGGTATACTTATCTGCAGGAGGCAACACCAGGTTTAGCTTTTGAGCACTGTTGCAAATGGCTCCCGGACTATTGTCGCCTGAAGCATCGGGAATAGCATGAGGACACCCTGAAAAAGAGATTTTTCCAGGTGGCCATAAAAAGACAGCAACCCTGACGGAGGATAGACATGTCCTTTCCCAACAGAGACAATCCGTACAACTTCGATGCATTCATCGGCTGGCGAAATAACGTCGACTACTACGCGGATGACCCGTTTTTGCAAAAACTGGTGCGACACTTTGCAGGTGACGACTGGCCAAACGTTGATACGGCAGCCCGAAAACTCTCACGCCAAGCCTCCTTTCGCTGGCGCGATCTTGCCGATCGTGCGGCAAGGCCGGAAAACAGCCCTTATCTGCTGCAGTATGACGGTCACAATCATCGTATCGACCGGATTGTCCGGCCGCTGGAAACGGTTCTCATGGAAGAGGAGGTTTTCGCTGAGGCTTTGTTTTCCCGGAAGACCTCGCCTTGGGAGCGGTTGGTCAAGATGTTTCTGATCTATCAGAACGGTGAGGCCTGTATTGCTTGTCCGCTTACCTGCACGGAAGGGCTGGTGGCAATTCTGGAGGCATTTGCCGACACGGACGAGACAAAGCAGATCCTTGCCCACTGTCGGGAAGGGATAGACGGCGATTTCGCTATCGGGGCCCAGTATCTTTCCGAGATACAGGGCGGATCTGATGTCCCCGCCAACCTGCTGGAGGCCGTTCAGGAAGGAACCACCTGGAGGCTGTACGGCACCAAGTTCTTTTGTTCCGCAACCCATGCCGACTATGCCCTGGTAACCGCCAAGCCCCGCGGTTCCCAGAGCATCGCCACGTTCGTCGTACCTGCCTGGCTGCCGGGCAACAAAGCACGGGAGATTCGCAACGGGCATACCATCGATCGCCTTAAATGGAAGATGGGTACCACTGAATTGACCACCGGAGAAATGACCTTCAGGGGTGCAGTTGCTTATCCGATAGGCCCACTCGATCGCGGAATGGCCCATGTTGTCGGCATTGTCCTGACCTATTCCCGTCTGACAGTAGGTCTGTCCGCAGCCGCAAGCATGACGAGGGCAGCCAGGGAAGCTCTGAGATATGCTGAATTCCGAAGCGCCTTCGGCCGCCCCATACACCAGTTTCCAATGGTGGCCGGCCAACTTGCCGACCTGGAGCACAGTGCCAAAAGATCGACTGCCGGAGCGTTCAAGCTCTATAGTCAATTCCTGCAGCTCGACGGCAAAAACAAGCTGAGTATTAATCCGGAGGAACGCCCCCCGGTTCAGCAACAGCGGTTCAATGCCCGCGAACTGGTAATGCTACAGAAAATAACGGCCTCCAGGGATGCAGTGGATCAGCTGCGGTTGGCCATGTCGATCTTCGGAGGGCATGGCGTAATGGAAGACTTCTCCTCTCTGCCCAGGTTATATCGGGATGGGGTGGTGAATGAGCTCTGGGAGGGACCGCGAAATGTCCTGCTGGATCAAATTCACCGCGATCTGCACAGGGCGAAACCGTGGTATGAGCCGGCGGAGTTTGTCCACAACCTCCTTGCCGGAGCGGACACTGCGCTTGTGACGGATCTGGCTGCGGAGGTTGAGAAAATTGCCACCCTTCCCAGCCTTACGGAAGAGAACCCTGCGATGCGTACGGCCTGCAGGGAGTGGGATAACCTTTGCCATCGCCTGTTTCATGCGTATCAGGACCTGGCGCTTGCGGAAGTGAATCAGGTTGAGTTTTGAAATACACGCTCAGCCAATACAATAAAAGGGGAGGTCACCTGATGCGACCTCCCCCTTGCCTGTCATCCAATGATGCCCACAACTGATTGATTGGCTTGGTTTGCCCGCCAATCGCGATAGATTATCCTCGCACTTTGCCCGGCGCCTCGTGAGCTGCCGGTAAGAGCCGTTCGTGGGAAATGCGTGTTACAGAACCTTCGAGGTTGCGCATTTGTGGTAAAGCTTCAGGTTTTCCTTCAGCTGACCGATCTGCACTCCGACCGGGATACACTTCTCGTTCCCGATACACTCCTCAGCCTCGAACTTCTCAATAAAGGTTTTCAAGTGATGACCACTTTCCTGCATATCTACAGCCCAGCAGTGGTTTGTGTCATCATATTCGACCTTATAATCGATTCCGCACTTCCCGGCTTCGGGTATAACCTGCTCTATTTTTCTACAGATATCTTCTTTTGATGCCATGACGTACCTGCTCCTTTTACATTACAAAGCGGGAACCGCCTTGTTACTATACTGTAGGCATACATGTATCGGAATCAAGATATGATAGGGGAGATACAGCAGAGGAAAAGCACCGTTTTCGGATGGAAACTCACCTAACGCCATTCTCGATTCTTTTCATATTTTCCTGGTTTGTAGAGGCCAGTTCCTGAATGGTGGCTGCGAGACCACTAACCACACGGGCCAGACGTTCATAGTCGAGCTTCTCCGGGGTGTCATAAGGGGTGTGGTAGGCCGCATAACGATAAAATGCGGTATCCGTTACCATGATGGCCGGATAGCCCTCTGCCCAAAAAGACTGGTGATCAGACCAGCTCGCCCCCCTGATACAAACGGGGGCGGCAAGCCCCTCTGAGGGGAAATGGCCATGGCGGCGAAAGGCGCTGATGGCTCTTCGAACCAGTCGGCGCGACTTGATATTACTGACAAAGGCTATGAAGTTGGCCTGATCGGGATAGAAATAACTTAAGGGAAAAGGATAGAATTGGCTCTCCCGTTCATCGCTATAGTAGCCCATGGTCTCCAGGGACAGCATGGCCGTGATCTTCTCCTGTCGCATTCGCGCCTGCATGGCATAGACCCGGCTGCCCATGGACTTAGTGGCAAAGAAAGGGGCCTCCTCGTTGGCAAAGGCCACCAGGCGGATGGTGCGTTGCGGCTCACAGTCCGCCAAAAGGCGGGCCAGTTCCAATAAGACGGCGAGGCCAGATGCATTATCATTGGCACCGGGGCAGTCGGGCACGGTATCATAATGGGCTCCCACCACCACAATCTCCGAGGCCAGCTTCCGGCCAGGGATCCCGATTTCCAGATTGACAACCATCCCCTTGACGCTTGGTACCTCCTGAGCCTCGACCTGATAGCCCAGGGCGGCGAGTTCATCGTGGATATAGCGAACCGAATCAGCCATGGAGCCGGTCGTCCAGATATTACGCGGGCCGATGTCCTGGGCCAGAGCCCGGACATGACCGGCCAGTCTCGCGGTGCTGTGGCTCTCGGCAGCACTTAATTTCTGCAGGGGACCGGTATAAGAAGAGCCCGGCATCCGTATAAGGGCAAGGAAACTGCTCATAATTCCTACCATCAGAAGCAGAAGACAACCCAGTGTTGCCAGCCATTGCAGTATCCCCTGAGGCGCAAACCTCAATCTCACCTCTGACTCCTCCCCATTTTTTCAGATGGCCTGCATCCTCAATCGCCCTGCATCCCACCAGGATTGTCCATCTCCTTGAAGGTGGCCAGGAGCCTATCGGGCAAAGCTCTTTTTGCTCGACCCGTCGATATCAATTTAAAATTACAGAGGTTTCTGTCTTGAGGGGTGTAATGCGTTTGCTATTTATTCCTGAATGTCAGACAGTCGGGTTCTCCGTTGCGCATGCCGACATTAATATTGGGTGCTACGCACTCGTATTCCTCGTTGAAATTGCAATCAGAGGTCTTGCAAGCTCCGACACCGGCGGTTGAATCTTTGACACCGCCGTGGGTTGAAGATTGGAAAAATGTATCGCAAATTGGTTGATCGGGATTACCACCGATAGTGATTGCCATGGCATGACAGGCCTTGCTGGTGTTGTAAGCGCAGCCGGAAACAGTGCAATCCATTACTTTTGGCATTTTCATGGTCGTTGTCCTCCTGAAGCACCCCTCTTACAGAAACCTCATGTTGGTTGCATCTGGAGAAAGCCATTCTATTCCGTCTCTTCATGGCCTTTCAGAGGTAGATGAAAACTCAGGTGATGGGTCTCCTTATAGTCATTGAATATTGCCGCAGGTGTTGCTAACTTTTGAACTCACCGTACCTGTCACTCGTTAGCTGATTACCTGAAAGCCTATCGTATGCAGGTGTTTTATTCAAGCGCTCAACCGGTCAATCAGGTTCTGTGATAAAGATCGGGGGCACCCATTAAAAGGCCCCTTGTCAATGGATAATACTCCCCTGTGAGGAAACGAACGTCTTTCCTTTTTAAGGTTTTGTGCTTGCAATAAAACACCTGGCGTGCAGAATACCGATCTTTTTCGCGCCCGTCTTTTCAGAGTAGCGTGTCGGGAAATACTTTCCCGCACCAGTCACCCATCAGGATCGAGGCATAGGTTGAAGGTTACATTACAGAACGGAGAGACCCGCACAACATCTCGCAGTGGAGCAATGTAACCTTCAACCTACGCCCTGTCCGCATACTCGCGGACCCAGAAAATTATCGGTGCCATGTTGTGTCCAATTGTTTGCACAGATCTCGTGGCTTAAACCCAACCCTTTAGTGGCTCACAGCATGGGCGCCAAAGAAACTGATATTCGGCACAGGCGAAACGGATACCAATCAGATCTGGTGGTTGTTCCATCCCCTCTTCAGGTTCCCCGTTCCGGCCGATTTTTCAGGCAAAGAGTTTGTTGCCATCAAACTCAACATTATCCCTCATGATATAGTAGGCAGCGCGTGCCAGTTTATGTGCTAATGCTGCATAGGCGACAGATGCTGTAGCTTTAGACGATTTCCGGTTGTAAATGGTCCTTGCCTGATCGTTATATCTCCGGGCATATTCCGCAGCCTCGGCGAATGCCCAGGAGAGGTACTTGTTACCGTTTTTGCTGTTGCCTTTCCCTTTGCGTTTTTTGTTGCTTAGCCATTTTTTCGGCACCTTTCGACAATAGGACGCATAGTCTCCGACCGTTTTAAACCTAGCGATAGATCCTGTTTCCAGGGAAATGGTTAAGGCCAGAATTTTGCCTACACCTGGGATGGTGAGTAAATTTCTATATTGATCTTCAATTTTCATCCTTTCATGGCAGGTTCTTTCTATCCTGGTTATTTGCCTGCTCAGATAATCGATGCTCTGTTTGGAAACTTCGCCGCTGAGCGCCAAGTCATCATTGTCACAAAGGAGGGGTGCTAGGTGATTCTCTGTTGTCTGTTTGATCTTGTTGCCATTAAGGCTGTGGCCACAGTTTCTTGACAATCTCCCCTGTAGGCTGTTGATTAATGAGGTCCGCAAACTGACCAAATGTCCTCGTTTTCTTAAGAGATCTCGTATAGGTCGCACTTCTTTGGGGTAAATGTATCCTTGTGGGAGGATTCCGAGTTTGGTCATGAAGAATCTGGGGACAGACCACGGATCATTCCGGGTGGTTCTGGAAGTGATGGGCCACGGCCAGTCGTGGTTCTGTCATGGCCATGATCTTGCTGCCGAAAACGGGCACCGTAGCATGCACCAGGGTGCTCAGGTAAAGTGCCACTCCAACCGAAAATATCTTTAAATACCAAGGTAAAATTGGTTTGGCTTATGCATAGCCAGCACTCATCATTACACGAATGATGAGGCCAGCCAGAAACCGGATACGGAACATATGCACTTGCCTGCAATGAGCATTGGGCAATGAGGCCACTTCTGCCATGGTCTCTGTTTCGTTTACCGTTGCTACGGCGTGTACCAGATAGGGCTCGTATATGCCCGCTCCTGATGGGTGAGTTGTGCTTCATCAGGTATCTCAGCGCCAAAGCGGAGTTTATCATAGAGCACCCACCTGGGTGTTGGAATCTCAAGTATTCTTGCGTAATAAAAAGCTTTTTGGGTTGGATCGAACTCGGGGTCGGTCCAAACGGCAGTGAGTTCTGATTCTCCGATGCTATTGCTCCATGTGGCCTTGTCAATGTCGACGGTGTTGCCAATAGCTTCCAGGCAGCGGCCATTTGCATCTATCGAACGATCGTCAGAGACGGCGACATCATAGATGCGTTCATGGGTCTTGCCCTGCTCGTCAAGCCAGCCCTTGATGATCTGGACTCTATCCAGATTCGCACCTATAGGATCACGGAGTGCGACCACCATGAAACTTGGTACTTTGTCTTCAGGCGCAGTTGTCAGATCTCCGCCCATGGGAACGCCCTTTTGGTATCCAATAAAGGCAGGAGCTCGATTTCTGATATCATCTTCAACGAATTCCCATCCGCCAAAAAACCTGACTATGATACGGGGACCAGTTGTGGCATAGGTCTCTTTGCGCTCCATGGCATCAAAAATAGCCTCACGGGTATTCTCTGATGCCCAAACAGCCTGATAGCCGGACGCAGATAGTTCATAACCTTCAATAGCCCCCAGTTCTGATTTGACAAATGGGTGCGCTACTCGTGTTTTTGAAGGTTCAGCACTGGTTGATTTCCCGAAGAAGTTTTCTTCTTCGGCTGTGGATAAGCTTGTGTGGCTGTCTGTCGCCCCGACCATGCCGAACTTGTACGGATTGATGCCCAGTTGTTGCTCCAGTAGGAGGCCGTTTTTCAGAGCCTCTCGGGCATACTCACGCTGCAGCATATCATCTTTTTTGAGATCGGTGAGGTCAAGGTTGCCCTTGTCCAGGGTTTCATAGTCTGCGAACTCATCATCGGGCGAAAGAAACGGATGTGCTTCCCCATCACCCTTGATCTGGGTGACTTCGTAGAGTGGTTCCCATTTGGCCCGCAGAGTGAGGTAATTTTCGTCAACCTTGCCTCCTGCATAGGTTTCCACCAGAGGAAACATCCAGCCGTTAGAAAGATTACCGTTATGGGCCAGTGCAAAGGCCTGGCCTCCGGTCTTGTTTTCGTAGGTCTCCAGCCATTTATAGAGATCAAGAGGGTCCTGGGTGCCCAAGGGAGGTTGCGTCGTAAGAGGAATGACCATTCCTGCCCGGCGGCTATCATCACGTAAAATGACATTGCGATGCAAGTTGTAACCTTTGGGAACTGAAGTCCATTCAAAGCCGATTAAGGTGGTAAAGCGGCCCGGTTCGTAAAAATCATCGGCAGTGCTGATAATTTTGTCCCACAGTTTATTATACACTCCGGAACCGGGGGAGTAGTCGGCAACAAGTTTCTCAGGAATTGTCATCTGGGAGAAATTGGTAATCAGGTCGAAGGCGGCCTTAGCGGCGGCCTCACCTCCTTTTTGGAAGCCCTCAGCCCACTCCCTGCCTTTTGGATCCGCGACGATGTTCGGCGCCCCGTTTTGAATATCCGTGGCAATGCCCATCATGTCGGAGTGGTCAGTGATAGCGATCCAGTCAAGAGGCCGGCTGAGTTTTACCGGTAAGCCGGTAGATGAGGTAATCTCTTCACCCCGTGCGAATCGGTATGCATCCTCATGACCTAGGATGTTGCCGAACAGTCCTGCATCGAGCGATAATCCCGTGTGTAAGTGGGTCTCTCCCCAGTAGACCGTACTTGGGAACGTACGCTGTGCATACGGCGAATAGGTTGCACCTGGGTAAAGTTCCTTAAGAACCTCGGGGTCAGTGCTTCCGATGTCGTATGCCAGGACAGCTAGTGGCAGAGTCAAAACAGCTGTAGCTAACGCAAGTGTCTTGGGCAAAGCAGTTGTGAAATTCATTGTGTATCCTCTCTAATGTTGTCAGGGACTAGCCGCTGCCGATGACGTGCTTGATGGTTCTGAAGTCTTCTCCGAGGTTGCTACTTGCCTTTCAGTCTCAAGAGGTCTGATGCTTCTTCACTGAAGTTGGAACAGACAAGAGTGGGCTCCCCCTATGGTTGTGGAAGTACATCCTCTCTAATCCATCACTCCTTGTGCTCATTTTCACGCTGCCGGGGAGTCACCGAAGGAGGAGGAAAAGGCTGGGAGTTCATCACCTCCACCCGGGTTACGATCTCATCCAGGGTGATGTTCCAGGTCATGCCGTCCACCGCAAAATCAACAGGACCGTCATAATACTGGCGCACCGCCGTAACCACATCGGCAATGGTGTCCGGGTCGTTCTGGAAATGATAGGCCACCGCCCGTTTCGGTTCTGTCATGGCCATGATCTTGCCGAATACAGGTGCTGCAGTATGCACCAGAGTGCTCACGTAAATTGCCTCTGCTGGCTGAAATTTGTATTTGATGACAAAGTACTCGTTGGGCAAAAGCATTCATGGATCGACAGATCCACCCCTCCCGGTGTGCCCGACCCACCACTGGTTGGCGAGGGTGTCGCCGGAAAAAGTCACCTGCATGGCCAATGATCTTGTATCGAGGCCGCCCTTGCTGGTCTCCAGCATCCAGTTGTAGAACTGCAGAATCCCATCCATAGCAGCCTTCATCCCCCAGCTGTCGGGCATGCCGCCGCCACCCGGCCCCCAGCTCACCAGGGGCTGGGACCGTCCATTCTGCATGCCGTAGATCCAGAAGGTGGGCAAGTCACCCATGTGGTCCGCATGCTGGTGGCTGATAAAGATCTTAGTCATATAGTCCAGTGGAATACCAAGCGAATAGAGGGTGGTGAACGAACCGGTCCCCACATCGAAGATAAACTTGTCGCCGTTGCCCAGTTCTATCAGAAATCCTGCGGCGGCCTGTTTGAGGCGCGGCATGGGCATACCGGAGCCAATGGTAATGACGCGCATCTCATCTGGCTTAAGCTCTTCTGTTCCCGGAAAATAGACCTCATGCCGGGGGCATGGCCTGGTCGGCGACCAATCACTCTCAACCGCACCGCCACCTGCTGCCTGGGCGGAGCAGGTACAGAGGACCAAAAACGCTACTGCACTGAAAACAGTTGAGTATAGAGACGATTTTTTCATGGTAGCCCCCTTTGCGGAGAGTAAGCTGCCGGGTTGGCTGTTGAGCCTGTAAGTGCAGGTTGCCTGGCTGATGAATAGGGTACGTATTCAATGATTATATGACCGTTTCCTGCAGGTGAAAAGGGTATGGGTGCGTCAGGAATGGTTTTGCCGCCCGGCAGTATCGGCAAATTGCCAAACGCTATTTCCTGGATGAAGATGATACGACCAGAAAAGGACTGATGAGAAATTGTACTACAAAGAGAATTACAAAAACGTGAGTGTTGTCCAATGACTGTATTGCCTGACTTTGCTTATGTGGCTGGATGTGCGTCGAATTTACAGATTTGCCCCTTGACTCAAAGTACCACTCTGTCATAATTTAACTCACTCCTAAACGTACTTTAGGAGACAGTGTGTTTTCGATGTGGGGATGCTCAAGACAAAGCCACCCTAGCCGTGAGGCTGGGGTGGAAAGCGACGGTTTGCGGTTCCCTGCAGAATATTCCGGGGAGGACCGTTTATGGCATACCCACCCGGGTGGAAGGTCGTTCCTTCAGAGGAGGATAAAGACGCATTCGCGGCTTGAATTTCGTTGCCCTGACCAAAATCCAACAAGCTGAATTGATTCAGTTGTTGAGGAGTGTTTCCAGACCAGCCGACTAGAGATTCACTGGAAAAGGAGGTGCTCCTGAATTGGAGATAACGAATGCGGTTGCTGAAAAAAACATACGTTCACTTATTACCCTTTCGATGAGGAGGTAATACCATGAAAAGTCATACATCGAACTTTAAGATAACCCGACGACAGGTTTTGAAGGCTGGCATGGTCAGTGGTGCGGGAATGATGCTACCGTTGAGGTTTCTGCCACGAAATGCATTCGGTATAGAGTTACTGGCTGGGTTGAGCGATCCAGCTCGCCAGCCCAAATTTGTCGAACTGGCGCCGAACGCACTGGATCCGGGTTTCCTGTTTAAGGATCTCAATCAGGATGGTGGGCCAGCTCAACGTCCGAACTTCAGTCTTCGCGTCAAAGAGGCCGTACAGCAGACCGGGCTCATCAATCCGAGAAATGGCCGTAGGCTGAGCACGAAAATCTGGGGTTATGGCGCGGACACCGTCTCCTGGCCCGGGCAGACCTTTCAGGTAATGAGCACATCAGCTGGTGGTGCGGATGAAACGGTGGTCCGCTGGGAGAATGAGCTTCAAGGCAAGAAACATTTGCTTCCCGTGGACACCAATCTTCACTGGTGCTATTCCCTGCATGGTGCAAGCTCTTCAAATGACGTTGATTACAGACAGTACAGCATCAAAAAGAACGGGGTGCCGATTATCACCCACCTTCACGGCGGCAATACCGACTTTCAGTTCGACGGGAATCCGGAGTTCTTCTACAGCCCCGATGGAACGGTTAAAGGGCCGCAGTGGGATTTCGTGGAGGGTGGATTCACCAACACCTTCCGCTACAACAACGGTGTGCCGGCCGCCAACCTCTGGTATCACGATCATGCCCTGGGCCTCACCCGCTTGAATGTCTATGCGGGGATGGCCGGTTTCTACTTTGTCCGTGATGAGTTCGATACCGGTCAGACGGGCAATCCTCTCGGTCTGCCGGCCTTTCCGTACGAGCTGGCCTATGCTGTCCAGGATCGCATGTTTACCGACCGGGGGGCGCTTTTTTACCCGGCTTTTCCGGGCGATCCGTTCTATGATGATTTCATCACCGGAGAAGGAGCCGAATTGCCGCCAGACCTGTTCCCTGGTGGCGGACCTACAGCGCTGGCCGAGTTCTTTGGCGATCACATGGTGGTCAACGGCAAGATCTGGCCCAAGGAAAACGTCGAGCCGCGAAATTACCGCCTTCGCTTGCTCAACGGTTGTGACAGTCGCTTCATGGTTGTTCAGTTCGTGGCTGTCAACGCCGGAGAAACCAATTTTAACACCGCGGGCGATCCCATCCCGTTCTGGGTTATCGGCAGCGATCAGGGGCTCGGCACTCCGCAACAGACCGACACGCTGGTGTTTGAGCCCGGCGGCCGCTACGATGTAGTCGTTGACTTCTCGCAGGTCCCGTCCGGTAGCCGAGTTATTATGAAAAACCTCGGCGGGGATGCGCCTTTCGGTGGTGCTTTCGGTGACGATCTTGACCTTGAAGACCTGTTCCCTGATCGACAAACCGACCGTATCATGGCGTTTGATGTGGTCATGCCACTGTCCGGTGTAGAGGATACCTTCACCCCTGCCAGTCTTCCTGGATATAATCTCGTGACCACCGGCGGGACAGAGCCAACAACCCGGCGGGTGGCGCTTTTCGAGGGTAAGGACGATTTCGGACGATTGCAGCCCTTGCTGGGTACGGTGGCTGATGGTGATTTAACCGGTACTAATGTTGCGACCGCCTACACCTGGTTCCAGCCGACCACTGAAACCCCGGCCTTAGGCAGCACGGAGATCTGGGAGATCTACAACTTCACGGCGGATGCGCACCCCGTCCATCTGCATCTGGTGAACTTTGATATCCTGGATCGGGAGGATTTCGAATACGATATAACCGGTACCCAGACAATCGCTCAGCACAATGGCAAAACTGGAGAGGCTCCGGAGATTTCCAATATTCGAAATTTTTCAGCCGTATCTGTGGGTTCGGAATACTTCGAGGCTGCGCCGAAAGACATGGTGACCTCTTTGCCAGGCGATCCTGATGGAGACCCCCCAACCGGCCAATTGGTGCGGATTAAAGCGCACTTCAATAAGCCGGGTCGATATGTCTGGCACTGCCACATCCTCTCGCATGAGGACCACGAGATGATGCGCGTGCTGCAAGTAGTAGAAGAAGATTGAGGTGTCTGAGCATATGTAACCCTCATCGGTAACCTTCATCGGAATAGGGTCGCCATCGGCGACCCTATTGGATGAGAAAGAGTTGAGCCGATCCTTGACCCGCTAATCAGATTATTGTCCTGATGTGTTTTCTATACTGCCGATTCTACCCTATTGATTGTGGCCGCGTGGTCCGGTAGAGCCGTCATGAGTCGGGCTGTCATTCCGCATGTATTCTCGGTGGAGCAGATATCGGCTCCCGATACCCACCCACAGCTGCCAACCTGGCGAACTGACACCTTCCTGATGCTGCACTTTTCCCATGCCGACACCTTGCCAGGAGCGGACTGACAGTCTCTTTCCATTCCCTGCCTGGAAACAAAAAATCAGCTACAATAAAAACAAAAAGCCATGACGAAGAAGGGCAAAGACGAGTAAAGATCGGGATCAGGTCTTGAATATTGACTATCCGGTGTAGCTGCTACACAGGTCATTCAATCATGCATCAGGTCAAATTGTTGGGACAGATTAGGTGGTGGGATAAATTTAGGGCATTTCTCATTTGTGTGTATCGGCGTGTGTATTGTGAAATTCCTTGTTATGGAAACTGTTGTGAATTGCCATAAAATAGACATTTAGAATGTTAATTCGGTGGACGCCGTTTCCACCAAGTAAAAAAGCCGGCAACATTGACGATATCAGTCGTTACCTACTTTTTTTCTATTAGAAAGAATCTCATAGAGTGCCTTAATTTTTGGTGGTATTTGGGAAATTAGTGATTTTTATCCGCCCCATTAAACTCAATGCACACACCATGGGCATTAGGGTTTCCCAACGAAATATCGGATTGCCACTCGCCGTGCCCTCATCAGCACCTCCTTATCTGGCCTGGGCTCGACTTCACTCTTGCCCTGTTCTCTATTTCCCTGTTCCCCTGGCTGCTCAAGCCACTCATCTGCAGTCTGAAAAAGCGAGGCCGTTTATCAATTTTGCCAGCCAGAAAATAGAAGAAAACCAAAATATACAATGGTTAAAACAACCTGAACCATGTAGATAGTATTGCTGGAACAAATTGATAGTTTTATATTTTTACATCGCGTAACAGCGGCAAGGAACGGCTCATATCATGCTCGGAACCATCGTCAACAGTCTGGCCATAATCGGCGGCAGTCTTATCGGGCTGCTCTTTAACAAAGGGATTTCAGAAAGGTACAAAGAGATCCTGATGAGTGCCATAGGCCTGTCGGTGGTATTGATCGGCCTGAAAAGTGCACTGGTTACGGATGACCTCATGGTCGTCATCTTCTCCATGATCATCGGTTCGCTGCTTGGAGAGGCACTGGCTATTGAAAATAAACTCGAGGGATTCGGCAAGTTTCTGGAAAAGAAAATGGCCTCCGCATCGGGAGACACCAGCGCCATCGGCCGTGGTTTTGTCACCGCCAGCCTGGTCTTCTGTGTCGGCTCCATGGCGATTGTTGGCTCACTGGAGAGCGGCCTTACCGGCAATCACCAGACCTTAATGGCCAAATCTGTACTGGACGGGGTAACATCCATTATCTTTGCCTCAACCATGGGCATCGGTGTCATTTTCTCCAGCATCGCCGTCTTTGCCTACCAGGGGCTGATCACAATCTCGGCCGGTTTCCTCAAAAGCTATCTGATACCCGAAACCATCGCCCAGATGACCTCGGTGGGCGGGTTGCTTATCGTGTCTATCGGTCTCAATATGCTGAAAATCACCACAATCAAGATTGGTAATATGTTGCCGGCTATTTTTCTGCCACTGCTCTATTTCATGGTGAAGTCGATTATCTGAATCTTCGAAACGTGTCGCGTGAACTTCTCACCAGAAAATCACGCTCATTCCCGCATCGACATGCCCATTTCAGATTCCATGCTTGCCACGCATACGTTGGCGCCGAATCACCGGTGCCATTGATCAGCTACGTCTTTTCAAGCACCTTGGCTCTCCCGCTCGCTAAAAAAATTCCCTGGCCTCTGTTGCTGTTATCTGAGTCAACCGAATCTCCGCAACCATCTGATTTTAAATAGTTACCAGATATTTATTGATCAATTTATTTTCAATAAATCGCCAGTACACTGCTCATTTGCCTGCACCATGCACAAATTATTCTTCATAAGCAGACCTGGAACATGGTATGAAGCAAGGTGATAATTATTCACCCTTATGCTTTCTTCTTAAAGTTATCCTTGCTTTTCCACCTTCGAATCACAATTGTCATACAATGACTCGACACCCTGCAACCCATATCGCCCGATTCATAAAACGATTTATCCCCCAATCATCAGCCCTGCTTCTCATTGCCACAACGCTGGCTCTGCTGAACGGTTGCGCGCCCACGCCTGAAAGTGAGCGGATGGTTTCAGCCAAAGATGAGTCGCCCGTTTCCGTGAGCCCCGGTACCTGCGATCAGATAGCGGGCAAAAACCAGCGTCTGAATCCGGTTTTAAATATCACCGGTCTTACCCCTGAACATATCTCTGTTCTTACCTGGAATATCTATAAAAAGAACAAGAATGGCTGGCGGGAGGATCTGCGCACTTTCGGTGCAGGCAAAGACCTGATCCTGCTGCAGGAGGCCTATCTCGACAACGAGTTTCAAAACAATCTGGATAGTCTTTCGGCAAAAGGCCTGTATTGGAACTTCAACAGTGCCTTCAGCTACAAGGGAGTGGCTTCGGGGGTCATGATCGCCTCATGGATATCACCGGAAGAGAGTTGCGGAGTTCAGGAGATGGAACCGCTGCTCAGGCTGCCCAAAACTGCCCTGATCAGCCTCTATCCTGTCGCCGGTTCAACGAAGACGCTGATGGTTGCCAATATTCACGGGGTGAATTTCACTCTGGGCACCGCCACCTACAAAAAGCAATTTCAAACCCTGAAGCAGTTAATGGATGATCATAACGGCCCGATCATCCTGGCCGGGGATTTCAATAACTGGAGCGACAAACGATCGGCAGTGATTGATGAACTGGCCGGAAGCCTCGGCCTGACCGCACTCTCTTTTGAGGATGATGAGAGAACAACTGTCTTCAATGCCCCTATCGACCATATTCTCTACCGCGGACTTGAAGTTGTCTCTAATGATGTGCATCTGGTGGACTCTTCTGATCACAACCCGATAACCGCTGTTTTTCGCTTGGCAAATCCGCTTCTCAGCCAGTACAGAACCAACCACCCATGAAAGTATTTCTGCTATCCCTTATATTTTTCGCCACCACCACAACAAACCTTGCCGCTTCTGAGAACCGGGCAAATGAAGAAATTGACTACCTGCTGAACTATATCAGCGAGAGCGGCTGCACCTTCATTCGCAACGGCAAGGAGTACCCCTCCACCAAAGCCGCGGAACACCTTCAATACAAATACGGCAAGGTAAAAAACCGTATCCCCGACGCCGATACCTTCATCGCTAAAATCGCTTCAGCCAGTTCCATCACCAGAAAGCAGTATGAAGTCCAATGTGGTGATGAGCGGTTGCCTTCAGGTAAATGGCTCAAGGATGCGCTGGAGTCTTTCAGGTTGGAAAGCCGCCATTCATAAATCAACTAGCCGCGTCCCCCCTGGATATAAAGAATATCGGGACGGCACTCTCCTCACCCACCCGACGCATCTCACTGAGTGGTAAACCGCACATGTGCGTCCGCACCCACCGGCGGAAAAGTTTATTTCATTACCCCGATGTCCTGATGATGGAAACACATAGGGTACGCAACCAGATCAGTTTAACTAAAATATTGAACTGATTCCCTTATTCTGGAACTTGCCCTTAATGCTGATCAGTTCGTCCTTGATCGCAAAAAAGGCATCCACCACATCCGGGTCAAAATGCTTTCCCTTTTTGTCCTGGATAATGGCATAAGATTTTTTCAAAGAAAAAGGATCTTTATATGGCCGACGCACGGTCAAGGCGTCAAATACGTCTGCAATGGCAACAATGCGCCCCACCAATGGGATCTCTCTTCCCTTCAATCCCTTGGGATAGCCGCTGCCCTCCCATTTCTCATGATGGGTTAAGGCTATGATTTCAGCGGTCTTAAAAAATTTGGAGGTAGACGACTTTAAAAGTTTGCCACCGAGAGTCGTATGCTGCTTCATAATCTTCCACTCATCGGCGTCAAGCTTTCCCGGCTTAAGCAAGATACGATCGGGGATACCAATTTTGCCCACATCGTGCATGGGAGCACTGTGAAAAATATTTTCAACCTCCCCATCCGTTAATCCCATTTGCCGGGCCAACGCAGCAGAATAATGGCTCATGCGCTGAATATGTGCGCCGGTATTCTTATCCTTGTACTCGGCTGCCATGGATAGCCTATGAATGGTTTCCAAGGTGGCATTTTTTATTGTCTCGAGGGCTTGCTTCAACTGTTTCGTTCGCTGCTCGACCATATCCTCAAGCAATCGAGACTGGTTGTAGAGAGCCAGATGCGTTTGCACTCTTGCCAGAACAATCGACGGGGAAATCGGTTTCGTGATATAATCCACCCCGCCAGCCTCAAAACCTCGGCGTTCATCTTCCAACTCCCCCATGGAGGTGACAAAAAGGACGGGAATATTGGCTGTGTCATGTTGTGCCTTCAGGTGTCGGCATACGTCATAGCCGTTCAATCCTGGCATTATGACATCCAGCAGTATCAGATCCGGCCTGACCGTGCCGGCAAGTTCAATGGCCGTCTCCCCATCCTCGGCAAAAAACACCTCATACTCAGGGTCCAGAATCTGCCCCAACAACTTCAAATTGACAGGTGTATCATCTACCAGCAGTATTTTGTACCGGTTGCTGTTCAAACTATTCATCCATATCCATCTGTAATTTCAATGCCAGTTTAAATGCTTTCCCCTTTGCTCCGTCACAATCAGGCTCCTTGCTGTTTCTTGATAGCGGTATTGATGCTGGAGGCAACAGTTGCCGCCCGGCTTATAACCAGATTACCTGTTATTCCCTTGAGAGTATGCATTAAATGATATGCATATTCCACATTTTCTGCCTCTAAAAGCCGGCTCAATTCAGCGCCAGTTTTCCACAGTTGCCCGTAAAACTCTTCGACGTAAGTCGGTAACTAAACAGAATTCTATAAATTTCCATTCCGTGTCCAATGTCAATGCCATCGAGAGAAGACAATTCGAATATGGGTTGCGGCCTGCTTATTTTCCATACGCAGGCAACACCATCACCCTTTCCGCGATGAAAATCATACTGGCCGGTAGCCACCGCCTGTTAAAAGGTATCCAATCTCAGACGAAGAGAGTTATAGGCGAGTCTGAGATACCAAAAGTCAGTAGCAAACGAGGCAGACAGGTGATTAAAATGCCTGGCTAATGAGGCCCTCCACACCATGCAGTCCGAATGTATGAGCGAGGGCCTTGCGAGACTGCTTGTAAGCGAATCTGGCGATATCAATACGCAATGACATGTCATTATTGCTGTGAGCCGTAACTGGCAGCCTCATGGTTTCAGCTCCTGCAACTGCGGCAGGTTGGGTAAATCCCTTTTTGCCTGGTGGTAGCTCTGTGAACACGACCACCTGGAATCGTTGAACAGAAAGGTCTGATGGTCAGCGTTTAGCGACACCTCCATTACCGTTGGCATTTTTTCCCCTGATGTCCGTTTTATTCAACTTCCGCCAGAGTCTCCTCAGATTTTTTTATTAGACTTTGTGTGCTCATTGCATCTATCGTGAGTACATAAAGCGTGGTTTCGTGGTTGGTATGAGTTCAACTCTTACCCCGACGTGGGCCCGGTGCATAAACAACAATCAAGGAAAAAACGCCACATAGATGTTCTCGCAAACGGCAATGATCACATGATACCAACCCTGTCCGTGGAAACTACCCGCCGAAATCACAGTCCTGTATTGGGAGTTGACAGCGCCCCAGCCAAACGCAAGAAGCAGAAAGACATTCCCTAGAAAATCAAACCATAACAATTCGATAGATGAATTATTATTTAAAGATCAGATTATGAAAATACAAGGAAACCTCCTGATACTCATTGTAGTGACCATGAGTATTGTTGCCGGTTGTGCTTCAGTAACACCTCACCAACCGTTGCCATCTGATTTCAAAGGACTGGCCCAGATCCCAGGAATACCCCTCAAAGGTAGGTTCTGGGGCGATTTGCCACCGCCCTGGGCTGACAGGTGGCAAACACTCTCCAAGGAAGAACTGGCAGATGACTTCAGCGGCATAATGGGGAGAGAACACAATTATCTGGCAATCTCTGGTGGAGGAGCCGAGGGAGCTTTTGGAGCAGGACTGCTCGTGGGCTGGTCAGCCACCGGTACACGCCCAGAATTCACCATCGTGACCGGTGTGAGTACAGGAGCTCTCACCGCACCTTTTGCATTTCTGGGTCCGGAATACGATGCGCAACTCGAAGAAATTTACACCACCCTGTCAACGAAAGATCTCTTGAGAAGACGTTCAATCCTCTCGATCATATCGGGGGACGCCGCGATGGGGAACGAACCGATTTACGCTCAAATCAAGAAATACATAGATCAAAAAGTCGTAGACGCAATTGCGACAGAGAATACCAAAGGGCGCAAGCTGTTTATCGGAACAACCAATCTGGAGGCGGGAAGGCCGGTTATCTGGAACATTACCGAAATTGCGGCCAGCGGCCATCCACAGGCATCAGAATTGATCCATAAAGTGTTGCTGGCATCTGCGTCAATACCAGCGGCCTTCCCACCCATTTTTATCGAGGTCGAAGCAAACGGGCAGCGCTATGACGAAATTCATGTCGATGGTGGTACAACAACCCAGATATTCCTCTATCCGGTGGGCGTTAAGTGGTCAACAGTGATTGGGAAGCTTGAAATCAAAGGCACCCCCAATCTATATCTGATACGTAATGCCCGCCTGTACCCCCAAATGCAACCCATTGATCCCAAAATCATTCCAATTGCAGGTAGCGCAATTACCTCACTCATCCGCACCCAAGGTATCGGCGACATGTACAGATTATATTATGGCGCGGTGAGGGATGGACTGAATTACAATCTGGCTTTCATACCTGCTGATTTTAATGAGAAACCAAGTGAAATATTTGACCCCAACTATATGCGTCAATTATTCGATCTCGGCTACCAGATGGCAGAATCTGGTGAGCCCTGGCTTCCAACACCGCCAACCCTCAAGGATCTTTGATATGATGATCAAAATCGTTCGGGCCGGGGTAGGACACTATTGCTCAACTCTAACTGCCAGGTAAGATCCTAACCTTTAAAACTGCTATTTTGCAACAGCCGCTACAACGGAGATTTCAACCAGCAACGCGTCTCTTGCCATAGACGCCTCCACACAGGCACGTGCCGGTGCGTGCCCCTCAGGGACCCAGTTATCCCAAACCTCGTTCATCTCGGCAAAATCTTCCATGGATTTTATATAGATGGTGGCAGAGAGGATATGTTTTCTGTCGCTTCCAGCCTGTTCAAGGAGAAAATCAACTTTGGCAAGCATCGTTTCAGTCTGTTCCTTGATACCCATGCTCGCGTCTTCCGCCACCTGACCGCAGAGATAGATTGTACCGTTATGGATAACGATCCTACTCATCCGCTGTTTAGTTTCCATTCGTGTAATTATCATTTTCCTGTTCTCTATTTGTTTGCTGTCGAATGTTTTTATTGTTGAGATGTACATATTCAAAATAACTGGGAGGATCGACTCAGATATGATCCAGGGAGACTCCTGTTCAAGATAAAGTTTTTCCCGTTCAATTCTTTCAGTTCTCTCTTCGCGCAGCCATCTTGTCTGCTCTGTACACCTGGCTAACATCTCAGGTTAGCCAGAGGAACACAAGTTCAAGCTTATGTCTTGCGATATAAGAACATTAACAGTAGTCGTCTGTCGGGCGCACCCTGCAATCTGGCTGTGAAGTTATCAGTCTGATGAGATATACCACCACAGTATCGTTCATTCCCTCTCTTACAGTAAATCATCTCAACAGAAGTGAGTATAGGGTCGTCAAAGTTCGGACTGAATAGAGATGTGCTCTGACGCAATAAAAGCAGATGAGCCAACACGTGAACGAATCTTCAACCAACATTGGCACCGAGGATTGCCGTTCCTATTTGAATTCCAAACGGGCAACACGCCCAGAAAGACACCAGACAAAGACAGGAACGAAAAAAGCCCAAGCAGCAGAGCGGTTGCTAGGGCTTTCTATCTAAATGGATCCGGGACAGAAACAGAACCGGGAACACACGGCATTTCTCACCGTTACCCTACCAATTTCGCTCTGTAGGTACCGCATTGAGCAATTTGGAGAGGCTCTTCCACACAAAATCCGCGGGCGAGGACGAGTACAACCTTATTATTAAAAAGTACGTCACTAGTACGACACATTTTCCTCCAGAAACAGTGCCAAATCCCCACCCCTTAGAGTTGTGCCACAATGAAGCGGGCCCCCGATACTCATTCACTGTTATACACTCAGGAGGCCTCTCCAGACAGGAGTAACGGCCCGGACCATCCAGGTTATAATTAGCCAGCAGACCTGGCTGCCAGCATCCGTCGGTAATCCTCCCGCAACCGATTCGTTGCCAGCAAGACATTGTCCATATACGTCTTTTCCTTTTCAGAGACCAGGCGGAGATCAAGAGCGTCACGGTTTGATCGAATTACCGCACCGGCAGGTACATAGGTGTATGCCTCAAGGGTCGTTTTCATTATGGTCGCGTTCATCCCCACCCACACACCTGCTTCCAGGCTTGCGCTGTACACTGTGCTGCGCATGGCAATAAAGCACCCTGCCCCCACCTCACAAGGCCCGTGAATAGCCGCGCCATGGGCCACGGTAGAACGTTCCCCTATACTGACAATATCGCCACCGTGACTGTGGATAATGACACCATCCTGAATATTGCATTCCTCCCCCAGAATGATTGGGCTAACTTTACCGTCAGGCCCCGGTTCATCAGATCGGATTACAGCTAAAGGAGCAACAAATACATTTTTGCCCACTTTTACGTTCCCTATTATCTGTGCTGATGGATCTATGAGAGCCGTGGGATCAATTTCTGGATAATCTCCAACAAGATTTGGCCGGATATTATTGCACGCACTGATCATTTTTTCTTCTCCTCTTGGTTAGCTTCCTCCAAAATACTCGACATCCCCAACGTCACAACTAACAGGTCAAAATCAAGGTTACGTGAAACTGTGCCACACACAGAACATGGGCCCACGTCCCCGCATTCCTCGCAGGATCAAAATCTCAATGGATACGCTGAAGCTGGACCAGAGAACATACAGGATACTAAACCCCTTTGACTTTTGTCTCATCCATGTCTTTATGATCAATATATAACCAACCCCTTTTAAAAAATAACACCAATTTTTCAGTTAGATGGAGAAATATCTTTTCCCATGCCGGAGCGGTATAAACCACATGGGAAAAGGCCAGCAATTGGTTAGACTGCGTAGGCCTTGTAGTGCATTACAGTCCTGATTTTTCCTCATGCATCCGCACCGCGCCAAGCTGATTTTCACCCAACACAATTTTTGTCTTGGTGTAACGCCTCTCCCCAGAGATCTTGGTAAGGTTTGCCTCCTTCCCGTCTCTTTGCTCCCTGCCTGACTGAATCATTCATTATGTCAGCCGCCTTTACCCGGCTCCAGCACCAGTTTTACAGCTTCTTTGCGCCACAGTTGCAGTGTCTGCTCCGCACGATGACAATTCAAATGCTATTTGCAGAAGTTGTCCTTCAACCTCCAGACGACCGGAGTGGGACCTGAGAATCCTAATCCTGCACAAAAATTCCTGATTACATTGATACTGCAAAACTACTACTGCTATCGACCACAGCAAAATCGGCTTTCCCGTTTATCAAGAAAAGCATTTTCAAACGATGCATCATCTTTGATTTCTCTCTCAGGCTCAGACACCACAAGTTCAAAAAAAAGCCTCTGGAGGATATTGAGTGAATTCCTCTGGTCTCTCCCTGTTCACTTTACTCGAAGCCTGTCGGAGAATTGCAATTATTGCAGAGATCGAGACATCGAGGGGGGTGGCAGATCATGCCGAACCATATGGCTGATATTACCAGCATTAATTTTCCATTTATAATGCCGACTTGGGGAAAAGGTTTTTCTCCGACAGGCTCCTGGTTAATAACTAATTACATGATTGAGTGTCTCATTTTTCGCAAAAATAGAACCTGGTTTAGCAGTAAACTTAGTGAAATACAGGACTTGATCTGGGCCAGAAGGTACTCTAAGCTATTTATAGCAGGCGGCTAGCCCCCTTCTAATGAAACGGAAATTGACAATACAGTCTTCTGGAGCAACTGATAATGACCTCGGATAAAGAATGCAGCACCCTTGAATCCATAAATCGCTCCCTGCGAGAAGAGATTGCGGAGTTGACTCATCGACTGAAATCCAAAGAGCAGGAAGTCGAAAACTTGGGCGCGTTATCACTGACTGAAATTATACTTGAAAACAGTAACGCCATCCTCTTTCGTCGTTTGGCAGCCGATGATCCCAAAAAGCGTAAAATGGTCTATGTATCTCGAAACATCTCGTGCTTTGGTTATCATGCAGAAGACTTTCTGGTGGGAAAAATCATGTTCAGGGATATTGTCTATCATGAAGATTCAGCGAGAACTCTAAAGGAAATACAGGATTTTGTAGAACAAGGGATAGAGAGCTACTCTCAGACATATCGTATTATCACCGGCGATGGTGATATTCGCTGGATCGAGGATCGCACCTCAATTTTCGAAGACCCCTCTACAGGAACCCGTTACCACCAGGGTATTGTGATCGATATTCATGAGAAGAAAAAAGCTCTTCAACTTGCGGCAGAAGTGCAGAAGAGCCTCTTGCCTGAGGATGATCCCATTATTGACGGCCTCGATATCGCAGGAAAAACATTCCCCTGTGATGAGGTGGGTGGTGATTATTTCGATTATTTACCCGAATCTACAACGGGGAATGGATCTTTATCGATAATCATAGGCGATATTAGCGGACATGGCGTTGATGCCGCTCTTCTGATGGCAAGTGCTCGAGCATTTCTTAGGATGCGGGCGTCACAGCAAGGAGCAGTGAAGGATATAGTGATGGCCATGAATCGACATTTGACCGAAGATATGGAAAAAAACGGCAGGTTCATGACATTGTTTTATCTTACTTTGGATCGGTGTCATACGAGCATGGAGTGGGTTCGCGCCGGGCACGACCCCGCAGTTCTGTACGACCCGGTTACCGATCTCTTTACGGAGTTGAAAGGCCCCGGTCTCGCACTCGGTATTGATAAGGATTATGACTACCATCAGCAGCAATTCGAGAGCCTGGCACCTCATCAAGTTCTTCTGTTGACAACAGATGGTATCTATGAAGCCTGCAACCAAGATAATGAAATGTTTGGTAAAGAACGCATGCAAAATATAGTCCGACAACATTCAACTCAAACAGCGAAGAACATTCTTGACCAGATCATTCAGGAGCATAACAGTTTTACCTCAGGAGTCGCTCAAGCGGATGATATTACCATAGTTATCGTGAAAATTATTTAGCAATCAATTGATGTTCCTGTTTTGCCTGTTTTGCTTTGATGAATGTATGTTCTTACAGGAACATTACATAATTTGGGGGAAACATTCCGGTACCTTACTTGGGGCGCAACACTGTTGTAATGCCTGATTTGCAAGTAGTCTCTTCTATCCTTTAAAGAGTGCCGGTTATTCTCACTCAATGCGGGAGCACCAAAACATACTGCAGCCACGAAACTACCTAACATCAGTTCCTTAATTCCGCCGGTATCAAGAATTCTCATAGCCCACCCCTCTTCTCACCATTTATATTTCTGTAGATCTTCTACGCATCTGCAATAGCTCAGGTTGCCCAACCGTTTGCTTGAGTCGGTTCTATAACCGTAACATTCTATAAGCAGAGAAACAATCTATCCCCTCGGCTCTTTTAAAAAACTGCAATCCAGGCGGTGAGGATTCTCCTGACAGGCTGGCATATGCTCAGATAGATCTTCTCCTACAGAGGGGCTGTTTAGGCTTGATCAGGGTGGTTGACACCAAAGCGGAATTGTCCACAGCCCTTTGCCGTTGATGGAACAACTGTTCCAATACGCATTAAGTGAACCGTAACAGGAACTCGAGTGAATTTTCAGATTTGCTTAAATAGTTTACATTACAAATAATAACCTCTATCATTACGATAAAGTGTATTGCTGTTGGTTATCTATCAAAGACTTCATGTAGGTCTATATCTCTACGGGTGCTTCAAGCTTTTACTTATTTAAATATAATTCAAAAGCAAGTTAGGAGTAGGATGAACAGAGATACGTTAGGTAAGTTCGTAAAGGAAGAAGTTGGTCTACTGGCTGGTTTGATAACTCTTGCCTGTTTTCTACTTTTGGGCAAGGCCTGGCTGACCAACATGTCAGGTGCGGTTTTACCAACAGCCTTTTTCTTCTGGCTTTTCCTTATCATGCTGTGGTTGTCTTTTGGTGTGGTCAAACATGCTGACTGCCTGGCAATTAAGCTTGGTGAGCCCTATGGCACACTCATTCTTACACTTTCAGTAATCAGTATCGAGGTTGTGATGATCTCAGCAGTTATGCTAACAGGGGATCAAAACCCGACCCTCGGTCGCGACATGATGTTTGCTGTATTGATGATAGTACTCAATGGGTTGATCGGCATTTCATTACTTTGTGGAGGTTTACGCCATTTAGAACAAGTCCATAATCTTCAGGGTGCCAATACCTTCCTCACTGTTCTCATTCCACTATCGGTTCTGAGCCTCATCCTGCCAGATTTTACCCTTGCCACTGAACGGGGGACATATTCTACTACTCAGATGATTTTTGGTATTCTTGCCTCTGTTTCACTCTATGGTACCTTCCTGGCAATACAGACCATGCGTCATCAAGGGTTCTTTATGATACCAGGTGGTGACCCGGAAGGTGAGCATGACCATGGCAACCTGGTTATTCGCCCAGTGCCATATCACGCGTGTCTGCTGCTTCTCAATATGCTGCCTATCGTTTTACTTTCAAAAAACATGGCAAAGATTATCGATTACAAGATTGTAGCATACAATGCTCCAATGGCCCTTGGAGGTGTTTTGATTGCGGTGCTGGTTCTTGCACCTGAAGGTGTTGCGGCCATTAAATCAGCCACCTCTGATAAACTCCAGCGTTCAGTCAATATTTGCCTTGGCTCGGCCCTTGCCACTATAGGCTTGACTGTACCGGCAATTTTGCTGATTGGTCTTGCGACCGGCAGCAAAGTGGTTCTTGGTCTTGGTCAGGTGGACATGGTTTTACTAATCACAACATTGGTTGTTTCTATCGTGACCTTTTCCAGTAACAAGACAAATATAATTCATGGAGTGGTTCATCTGATTCTTTTTGTTACGTATTTAGTCATGATCTTCGACTAGGTTTGCAAACGAGAGGATGATAAAAAATAAATCGATTTACTGTAAAGTTTTTTGTTCAACATTTCATGGTGTCAAATTCTTCGATCGAAATTAGAGTCGTCAATTACGTATGCTAGTAAAGTCTGATCTCTTCTGATCACCCACGACTATTTAATTTACTAGCTCACCCTGTATCACAGAATGTCGGTTCAACAAGTCAAGGGAAAATACACCCATGAGTAATTCCAATATGCCGCCAACTCCCCCCCCCTCTGCCACCCTTCGCTTTGGTCTGCCCGAACAGGTTTTACTCAGCGTCTTTTTGGGTATTATCACTGGTCTATTTTTTGGTGAACAAGTGGGGTGGTTGAAAATTGTAGGTGAAGTTTTTATTCAATTATTACAGATCACAGTAATCCCTTACATTTCTCTGGCATTGATCACCGGAATAGGATCTCTCCACTATGAGGAGGTGAAATCTCTGGCTATCAAGGGTGGAAGCATCCTGCTCGTTATCTGGGCGATAGCGGTTTCATTGGTGATACTCATTCCAATAGCATTTCCTTCCTGGATTACATCGTCGTTTTTCAGTACAAGTCAAATTACTGAGCCAGTTCCATTTGATTTCCAGCGACTTTTCATTCCCTCAAACCCTTTTAGCTCCTATGCCGAAGGTGCTGTTCCTGCCATTGTTATCTTTAGTATTTTGCTTGGTATTGCTCTTATTGGACTTTCACAGAAAATAAAGGTACTGGAGCCCCTGACGTTGATTCAACAGGCTACCATGAAGATCACCTCCATTATTTCAAAACTCAGTCCGATAGGCGTATTTGCACTTATGGCAGATATGGCAGGAACAACGGATGTAGCGGACTTTGCTCGACTGCAGGTGTATGTTGTTATTTACTCAGCAATTTGCCTCATTCTGGCCCTCTTTGTTTTACCTGGACTGATTACAGTTTTTACACCCTTTCGTTATCGACGAATCATCTCCGAACTGCGAACTCCTTTAATCACTGCTTTTGCAACCGGGAGTTCTCTAATTGTGTTACCTCAGCTCATAGAGCAGTGTAAAAAAATTATCAATGCGGCCGAATTACCATCAGTTTCGCCGGATGATGCTGATTCATCGGTCGAAGTCTTAATCCCGACCTTTTATACTTTCCCCAGTGTCATGGGGGTACTCTCACTATCATTTCTTCTTTTCGGTGGGTGGTATATCGGTTCGGAGGTTTCTGCATCTTCCTATCCTCTGCTCTTTGCTGCCGGAATACCCGCTTTGTTTGCTGGCACAATAAAGACTATACCGTTTTTACTGGACCTCATGCATCTCCCCGCAGATCTTTTTCAGGTCTTCGTCTCTGTTGATGTAATAACCTCACGTTTTGGAACGCTGTTATCTGCGATGCAATATGCAACAATTGGTTTGATCGGTACCATGCTGTTGTTACGAAGAACCTATTTCAACTGGCGCCAGCTTGTACAGGTGACTGTCATAAGTATCTTGCTCATCACTGCAATCTTACTCGGAGTTCGCTGGTTATATTCTACCTTTATTGTTGTTCATTATACCAAAGACAAAGCCCTGCAGAGTATGCAATTTTGGGGTACTCCTCAACCGTTCACTATCAGATACGACCATGACGGTGGTGTCACTGAAACAGATGCAAAACCAGCAAATTCTGAGCAGATAGTTGAAAGAGGGGTGTTGAGAGTGTGTTTTCAACCTGACGAATATCCTTCATCGTTTTTCACGAATGAGAATCGCTCTCAACTCGTAGGTTTTGATATTGAGATGGCGCACAGGCTTGCAAAGAAATTTGGCTTGCCTCTCGAGTTTATAGCAACCGAATCAGAACAAGAAGCAGCACAGTTCCTTAATAATAGTGCATGTGACGTATATACACGGAGTGTGTCCGTTTCCTGGCAAAAAACAAATCAATTTTCATTGACATCGACAGTTTATGTCTCATCTTTGGGCCTGATTGTACGAGATCATAACAGAAATGATTACCTGAACTGGCAAGAGATATTACTTAAAAAAGAGTCTTTCACTGTGGCTGTTGAAAATAACATCAGCAACTTATCCAAGCTTTCAATGGCCCTGCCAAAGGCAACAATTGTGCCCATTCAGAATAGAGAAGAACAGGTGAGGATGCTTGAAAACAATCTCGATAGTGTTGATGCAATACTGGATTTAGCTGAGGAAGGTGCTGCTGTGACATTGCTTTACCCGGCCTTTACTCTTGTAGTACCTAAACCTGTAATCAGAGAACCCGTTGTTTATGCTGTTGCCCGTGACAATAAACAGTTGCTTCTGGCAATAAACGCCTGGCTGCTCAACGAGAAATCGTACGGAGTGGTTGATGCACTATATAACCACTGGATGTTGGGTGATGCGATGAAGCGTGATAAATTACCCCGGTGGTCTATTCTTCGGGATGTTTTGAAGTGGTGACGCGATGTACGATGATTTTTATGGGCTATTGTCGAGGTATGTTTCTGCCAGATACGACATACGTGAATTATTTGGTAACCTCAACCGTAACGCTGGATTGTGAGCATTGAATTTTTTATTGCCAAACCGAAGGTTATCCATGTTGTCTTCCTCTTGAAGTTAACGTGTTTCCTGCTTATCTTCGGCAGCGCCGTTAGCGATCAAGAACAACAAGGCGTTAGGCAATGTATAAGATTCACGACAGTGTAGGTCATTCCTCTGATATTAAATAATTTCGGCTGGGGTAGGTTATAGGATCTTCAAAGCTCGGACTGAATAGAGATATACTCTGACGCAATAAAAGCAGATGCGCAAACACGTGAACGAATCTCCCCCATCATTGCCGCCAAGGATTATCCTACCCAATGAGCGACACACGATAACTGCAGGCAATTGAAAAACGTCCGCAAACACGACCGGACAAATTCAGGAAACGAAAAAAGCCCTTCCAACATGTTGCTGAAAGGGCTTTCTATCTAAATGGTGCCGAGACCAGGAATCGAACCAGGGACACACGGATTTTCAAGCCGTTGCCCTACCGACTGAGCTATCCCGGCACCGCGTATAGTGTGTAACGCGTTGGGTGGGTATGCCATTTACAAAACATCTGCGAGGGTGGTTATAAATTGGCCCCGGCAACAGGTATCAGTCATGCCGGACAAACGATTGTACGCCATCGACTACCAGCTCTTTTAGGAACCATAACTTTTTCAGAGATATAACTGCATATTCCTTCTCGGGTTTAATATTGTCACCAAACCATATAGTAACATCCTCAAGAACCGTACTTTGATACTTCTCCGGGCATGAAGGTTTCCCCAAGCGAACCGCCGGGGTGCAGGCAATAACCTGCCTTCCACCACATCAGCCACCTGCCGAATGAGTAAATTCAAGCCAAACAGTTATATCGCTTCCTTTCTTTTTTACGTATTCCAGTGCTTCCGGTGATACAACAAACATTCTCACTCCAGCGGTTATGTACCCCCGAGCCAGGTGGCGCCCAAAACAGGGCACCACCACAACTCCACGAGTCACTCTGTATCTCGATTTCGGTCTAGCCTTTAGGCACCGGTATACCTTCCTCGTCCCAGCCCCTGGTTTTGTAGTAATTCCTCAGAAGAATGGTCATATTTTCCTCAGAGATCACCCGGCCAGATTCAGGCAAGACCTCTCTGGCAAACCGCTTGGGCAGTCTATCATCCTCAACGGTCAATCCCTCACGGATATTGAACAACCTGGTGTTATCAGTGATACGTCTTGAAATAGCTACCATGGCTTGTTCACTGAGATCAAGACCGGTTACTCCTTTTACCATGGTGGCCAACTCCTGCCACTGGTACATGTCGCGGTAGAATCGACAGAGAATCAGCGTATCAAAAAAGGTGAGCCGGTCTTCCCATTCAACGAACATCTCAGACTTGCCCTGAATTTTCTCGGGGTCGCTCATTCCGGTAATTTCCGGTTTATAGAAGGTCGCCCGCAGATGACAGGCGCCACGGGCGGAGGTGCCGTAGGCAAGCCCCATACCTTTCAGAACCCTCGGGTCGTACCCGGCCGGTTCCAGTCCCTTGACGTGGATTGCCTGATCCACCATGTCCCACTGCTCCGCAGCCACCTTGATGCCATCGGCCAACACATCGCCATAGCCCTGCCGATAGGCAATGTCCTGCAAGAGTCGGGCAATTGCCTCGGTATCTCCATAGCTCAGATCCAGCTCGATACGACCCTGAAGCACGGCTTCAATGGCCAACCCCACCAAATTACCTGCGGTGATGGTGTCCATACCCAACCGGTCGCAGAGGTCGTTGAGATAGAGGATATCCTCAATGTTATCCACTTCGCAGAGTCCACCAAAGGCGTAAATGGTCTCGTACTCCGGTCCTTCGACGGTCAGGCCTTGATGTTTCCCGCTCTTGACCGTCGACAGGCGCCCGCAGGCCATGAAACATTTTCTGCAGGCATTGGGTCTGACCTCGCACCGCTCATGCAAGGCGGTGGCGTTGATATTTTCCCGATGTTCGCTCTGCCCTTTCGACCAGTACCTGGTCGGAAATGCCCGGGCCTCATTGAGCACGTCGACCATCATTGGGGTGCCGAGCTTTTTATACGCCTTCACCCCATTGTCGGTCTTGCTTCTTTCCGACAACTCCCGGGCAAATGCGGCCACCAGTTCAGGATCAGCCACCTCGGCTTTCTGCCTGCCGTGAAAAGCGATGGCTTTGATGTTTTTGGCACCCAGCACGGCGCCGGCGCCGGTTCGTCCGGCAGATCGCCAGTAGTCGTTTTCGATCAAGGCAAACGTCACCCCGTTCTCGGCGGCCGGACCCACCACCGACACCCCGCATTTTGATGTCTCCGGTCTGTTAGCGGAAATCCACTGTTTGATTCGGTCCTCGGTGGCATAGGTGTCCAGGCCACGCAGCTGCTCCGCCGAATGGAACCGCACGGTGTCATCCGATACTTCCACCCACACCAGCTCTTCTGAGCGCCCATGGAAAACAATGGCGTCGTAGCCGGTCGCGTCGATGTATTCGGCCACGGTTCCACCCGAGTAGGACTCTGCATAGAAACCGGTCTGGGGGGATTTGGTGAACACCCCGTACCGGCAGGAACCCCAGACCCGTGTCGCCGCCACAGGCCCGACAGAGAAAATAAGGTGGTTATCAGGCCCCAGAGGATCCACCCCCGGGGGGTTGAACTGCATCAACAGGTGACTGGCCAAACCCTTGCCACCCATGTGCTCACGCAGCAGTTCATCTGTGATTTCAATTGACTCAAAGCTGTTATCAGTAACATCTATTTTCAAAAGTTTATTATAGAATCCGTACACAAGCCCTCCCCCCCGCTAAAGAACACGCCGATAGATGTTTTCAGCATCTTCCTGCTGAAGCGTCCTCGGATTATTGGCTAAAAGGCGTGTAACCTTCATCACTCCTTCCGCCAAACCCGGTATATCCTCGTCCTTCACCCCATACGCAGTAAGGTTTTGGGGTACATTGAGGTCATCCGCCAGCTGTTTGACTGCAGCCACTCCGAGTTCTGCCAGCTTTCGCTGGCTCATGCCCTTTTCGCCTTCCCCGAAAATTTTCGCAATTTCAGCAAATTTCTCTATATTTCCTATGAGATTGAACTCCATCACCGGTGTCAGCATGATGGTGTTGGCGATACCATGGGGAATATGGAACTCTGCACCTATCGGATAGGCAAAGGCATGAACGGCGGTCACCCCGGCATTGGCAAAGGCCATGCCGGCAAGCATGCTGCCCTCGAGCATCTTCTCTCGCGCCTCGATGTCCTGCCCGTTGGCGTAAGCTGTCCTGATATTATCGAAAATCAGCTCCATCGCCTTGACTGCCAGCATATCCGTGGTTGAGTTGGCGTTGATCGAGGTATAGGCTTCCATGGCGTGAATAAGCGCATCCATGCCGGTGGCAGCGGTCACCGCAGGCGGCAGACCGACCGTCAACTCCGCATCGAGCAGCGCGCAATCAGGAAAGAGATGTGAGCTGACCACTCCTTTCTTCAGTTTTTCTTGATGATCGGACAAAATGACGATCGGGGTAACCTCGCTGCCGGTGCCGGCAGTGGTCGGAATCAGCACCATGGGCAGACCAGGCTTTTTCACCAGATCGATACCGAAATATTCTGCCACGCTGCCTGGGTTGTTGACCATTACCGCAACGATTTTGGCGATATCCAGGGAAGAGCCGCCACCGATACCGATAATGCAGTCAACACCTTCTGCCTGTACCAGCTGCACGACTTCATTGACCAGTTCATAACGGGGATCAGCCTCGACCTTGTCGAATCTGGCACATTGCAACCCTCCTTCACTCAGGAGTTCCTCCAGGCGCTCGATGATGCCTGTGGCCACCAGGCCGGGATCAGTGACGATCATCGGTTTGCTGCCCCCCAGAGCGGCTATTTCCTGAACGATATTATTGATTGCACCGGCTCCCATGACCAGGCGCTCGGTGGTACGAAACATCTTTATATTTGACATAACAGCATCTCCTGACACACCGCCCGGAGATTGGCGCGATGTGCATGTCGTAAGGGGCCATATTCAAGCACCTCTGGCAGACAGCATAAGCTGCCCGCATTGAGAAGTGCTCACATATGCCCAAATTATTTGAAATACCTTTGATACAGATAAGCCGTGAAACCGTGTATCAGGTCTGGTCGAATTTCCTCTGTTGCGAGTGTTTCAACCAGCAATGCCAACCCTTCTGGCTTGACGATGGATATGCCGTCAAACAGCGCCTCTTGCAATGAATCGCTATGGGTTGGAACCAGGATTGGCTTGGGCATGATTTCAGTGCTATAACCTTTCTTTATCAATAGATTCACCAGATGACTTACTCGCCACAAATTGCCGGTACACTTGGCAAGGGATTCATCACCGGCCATAAGAGTCTCCTGCTCTACCCGAATCGCTCCGGGTAACGTAGCCTTGCCAATGACAAAGATCCCTTTCGGTGACAGGACCAAAAAACTCACATGGATCAACTCCAGGGTGAAGCCACAGAGGATGGTGTAATCGTCACCCAGTTTGCTGAGAGCCTCGACAATCTTTTTTTCTCCCTGCAAGTGACGCGCGTGGTCGGCTTTCTTGAAATACCGCTTCCACCAGTTTGGGTTTTTCCTGTTGAATGCGAAATAGACCAGGACCAGAATCACCAGTACGGCGCATACCAAAGAGACCATATGCTCCTGCCACTTCTGATCAGACACCAGCATGAAACCGATGAGGGAAAACCCAACTATGACTATCAGGGCTACCTGGGTGAGCGGAACCTTCTGCTCCTTGCCCTGTTGATACCCGACAATTTGTGCCATTCGATCAGTTCCTCATGTTTCCTTTCAATGCTTCAGCGACTTGCTTTTCAATATTCTCAGGTGAATCGCAGGGAAAGATCGGATCTTCCTTCTCGTACGCCTTGGGAAAACTGCTGAGGTAAATCAAGAAAGTAAGAAGAATTGCTGAGCCCAATCCCCAGGCGGCGCCTCGGGTGGCAAGGATTGCGCCAGCGACGCCGGCAATGCCGAGGTCGTTGAATCCCCGCGACTTCAGCACACCAACCCGTACACTCACATAGCCTTGAATCAGCATGGTGGAGGCCAGACCGACTCCGAGGATCGGTTTCACTGTGGAGACGATCGGGGCAAGAAAATAACCGGTCCAGGTTCCCATGCGGAAGGAACCGGCGCCGCCATTGATGGAGTCCATCGCTCTCGGACCATGCTTGTACCGCTCACACACCACAACCTGCATTGCCGCCCAGAGAGGGCCACACATGGAAATATCCGGTCCGAGGAAACTCATAATGCTGTTACGGACACCAAAAATGATGTGGGACCTGTTGGGATTGTAGTCGACATTCTCATCGGGACGATATTTCTGGGCGTCATCGAGCAGAGCCTGTGACTGAATTACATCACCGAAAACAACTATATAGCAGCTGATCACCATGGGCAGACCGGTAATGAACATCTCCAGTGGGGGAAACGGGATATTGCCAAATACGGTGAAGTCCCTGAACAGGCCTGCAAAATCAGGGTGGGTGATGATGCTGCCGTCGTAAGTCGGCCACGGTAGCTCGCCAAGCAGTGGTCCGACGAAAATTGCCAGGGCAAGCGCAGGCATCATGCCGAGGTTACCAAGGTAATACATGAACTTGTTCTTACGCCTGAGCTTCTTGAAATGCTCTGAAAACAACAGATAAAAGGCGATACCTATGCAGATGGTAATGGTCCATGGATTGGAGTCAAAACTCTTCAAGCCCTCGCCCGGCTTAAAGACCAGCATGACCGCGGAAAAGCCGGCCCCCAGCAAGATGGCTGACTGCACGGCATTGGGAATAAGGGAGACAAAACGCTTCGCCAGACCGGTCACCCCGAGAAAGACACAAAACACTCCGAAGGTGAGCTGAAAGGCAATAAGTGCCTGCATCCGCGCAGCCCCGGGTGCGAAGGTTTCAACGTAGGCAATCAGCAGTGGGATTGCGGGGGTTATCCAGCCCGGAATCACGGGATCACCGAAAGTTACATGAGCCAGATACAGCGTTCCGTTGATAATGACGATTGCCAGTGCAACCTCGAAGGACATCCCCAGTTTACCCGTCAGTACCGGTATAATCGCAAGGCAAACCGTGCACATCAGCAGCCCCTGCAGATAATCGGCTATTTCGAATCGGTAGTGGATGAAAGGCAAACGGAAGGTTAACGACCCCATACGTATGCCCGGTTGGCATGCACCATATTCTCTCTTTGCTTTCATGTACAATCACTCCTGGTTAAACGTGAATAATTGTCCTGCTTGAATTTCATCAATTCTCCGCGCAGAGAACCCGGCTATCGTGCCGGTGGTTACAAGTAAAGCAAGAAGCGCGCCCGGAGTGTACATTTTTGTCATTTTCAGTCATTCCTTGAAAATGAGACTGGATTTGGTCCAACCACCCTGATACACGGATCCCTTGAATGGTCATTCAGAAAGGGAATATCCAGCAGATTGGCAATCATTTGCCATAACTGGATAAAAGTGACATCATCCACGTTCCACCCCACCGTTTTCGATGGGAAACATGTTTTGTCAGGAGGAGGTGAAAGGGAACAGTGAAATATCGAAAGGATATGGATTTCAACAGAGGAAGAATATTCGACAACCATAGCAATTCACCACAAAATTGATGCTGTTTCGCATCAACCACACTCATTTTTCACTCTAAACAGCTATCAAACAATTTGGTTTTCCCTTCTATCGAAAGGAATGCCAAGACACCGATGCTTATCCGCATCGCCTGATGCCGACCAGCATCAGGTGATCACCCGCAAAACTGTATCCCGAAACGGTTGGCCTTGCGGACCACCGTCGACTGGTTGATACCCAGCGCTTTCGCTACCTTACGGGAACTGCCGTGCTTGTCTATGGCACCTTTAAGCAGCCTGCACTCAAACTCCTCAAGCGCCACCTTGAATGGTTTCTCCCCGTGGGCCACGGAGGCAACTGGTGAAAGCAGAGTTCTCAGCCGGGTTGGCAGGGCTTCGACCGTTATCACCTCTCCCTGGGCCATAATAAGCAGCTGCTCCACCATATTTTCAAGTTCCCGCACATTTCCCGGCCAATCGTAACCGACCAGAACCTCCAGCGCCTCCGTGGTGATCTGCTTGCTCAACCCCTGTTTTTTGTTGTGCTTGCGGAGAAAGAAATAGACAAAGTGACTAATGGCCTCTTTCCTTTCACAGAGGGGAGGAATAACAACCGGCACCACATTGAGCCTGTAGAAGAGATCTTTTCTAAAGAGCTTCTCACGGACCATCTGCTCCAGATCCCGGTTCGTTGCTGCCATGATGCGAATATCAACTTTCTTGGGCTTGGCTCCACCTATACGGACGACCTCCCTCTCCTGCAGCACGCGTAACAATTTTACCTGCAGCCCCATCGGCATCTCCCCTATTTCATCAAGAAAGATGGTTCCTCCGTGAGCGAGTTCAAAAACACCAGCCCTGCCCTCCTTGCTCGCTCCGGTGAAGGCTCCCGGCGCATACCCAAACAGCTCCGACTCCAAGAGATTTTCTGGGATTGCCGCACAACTGAGCTTGACAAAAGGCCTATTCCGCCGCGCTCCGTGGCGGTGAATAATCTCGGAAACGACCTCTTTGCCAACACCGGAATCCCCTTGGATCAAAACGGTGGAGTCCACCTCGGCAAGCTTTAAAGCGAGTGTATACACCTCCTTCATTTTCTTCGACTTTATGACAAAATCCTTCTGATCATCAGCGTGCATACGCAGCTGCTGGATTTCTATCTCATATTGCGACTGCAGCTGTTCCATCTTGCTAATCTTTTTCTGCAACTGATTCAACTCGGTTACATCTCGTACGTTGGTCACCACCCGAAAGATGTTGCCATCACAGTCAAAGACCGGATTTCCTGTCACCACGACCGTCTTGCCAGTCTTCATGATATGCTGTACGATTGTGACAGGCATTTTTTCCCGAAGAACCCTTAAGGTGACAGATTCATCATAAATGCCCTCCTCAACCAGGCTACTCATGGTCCTGCCAACGACTTCTTCTCTGGTGACACCTGTTATGCGCTCATAGGCCGTATTGACTTTCAGAGTTGTACTCTCCCCGTCGGTCACAAAAATGCCATCAAAGGAAGAATCAATGATCGCCTTGAGTTCCTTGGAAATATCAGTTATTCGATCCAACTCTGTGGACATCGACTCGTAGTCGGTTATGTCACGCAATATAGCAAAACCTCCGATCATTCTCCCGTCATGACGAATGGAGGTCCAATTTGCTACATAGATGGTGTCGCTTTGCCTGAACTTCTGAATCAGCTTGAAATCATTGTTCTTAAGGAGGGTTTTGGGCGAGGTCGGCCCAAACATGTTTGTTATTGCTTGCCCGAGAATGTCTTCTCTTTTGGCCTTGAACTCTTTGCAGGCCGCAGCGTTAACAACAACCACCCGGCACTGATTGTTGATTATGACGATTGGCTCATCGACACAGTCTAGCAGCGGGTCGAGCAGAGCAAAAATATGATCGGGAGTATTGAGGAGAAATACATCGAAGTCAGAACGCCTCAGCAGGCCGGCAATTTGGTCTTCATCATACACCACCCAGCGATCAAATGGTTCATTGACAAGTGAGTCGATCGGTACATTCGAGAGAGTACTGCCGACAGAACTTCGGGTCATGCTGCCGACATTAGCGTCAGGCATGGCCCCAGCCGCCAGCGCCGCGACAACATCATCGCGCGTGACAACTCCTACCGGGATGCCATCGCTCGTTTTGACAACAATCTCCCTATCCCGGTTTGGGTCACACTTTTTCGCAGCATCCCGAAGTGTTGCATCAGCAGACAGGAACACTATCCTGTCATGCATAATATCAAGAACATCCATCCCTCCCTCCTTCACTAAGCGAACCGGCAGGTCAGTTCCCAAACTGTTTCCCCACGCCCTTTCCGGCTAAGTAACACCAATTTAAGAAAAAGGTCAAATATCGATTCTACGCTCGGAAACACGGACAGAGAAAGAGAGGCAAATAGAACAGATCGACTGTTGTTATGCTCATTGCTGGGGTAATACAATAAGTGCAACAGACTGAAGGGTGAAAAGTGAGTGAGTTGACGATATGGTTCCAGCTCTCACACCTAACCACGGTATTTCATGAACAATCACAACAAACAATATCACCAACTCACTCAAGAGCAAAGATGCCGAATTTACGGCTTGGGTATATATAGGCTCAGCGTGAATTGGAAATTTCCGGAGTACGAGTTAACATACTTGGACACAGGAGATTTCAATGAAAAAGAAGCGATACACCAGGGCTTCGAGGGTAACCTTTGCTTTAAATTCGGCTGAAATTTCCTTCTCTTGGTCATGAGTGAAGTCCTTTTTGATCTTTTGACTCCACCTTAGCTAATGGTCCAATTTACCGCACCCACTTCTGTTTGTTATAACTGTACTGCTATTTTGTTTTGATGAATGTATGTTCTTACAGGAACATTACATAATTTGGGGAAAACATTCCGGTATCTTACTTGGGAGGCAACACTGTTGTAATGCCTGACAGTAAAGTAGTCTCTTCTATCCTTTAAAGAGTGCTGGTTATTCTCACTCAATGTGGGGTCGCCAAAAACGTAATCATACTAATTAGTTTTATGTATCTTTTTCGAGATTCTTCTTGCGCTGCAACAGTCTGATAAACGTTAAACCAACAATCAGACAACCGAGAAACGGCATTTCATTAACCACCTCGTGTATTGCCGTAGGTTCAGGAAACGTATATTTCATTAATACGGGAGCGCCAAAACATACTGCAGCAACGAAACTGCCTAACATAAGCTCCTTAATTCCGCCAGTATCAAGAATTTTCATAGCCCACCCCTCTTCTCACCAATTATATTTCTGCAGATCTTCCACACATCTGCAATAGCATAGGTTGCCCAACCGTTTTCTTGAGTCAGTTCTATAACCGTAACATTCTCCAAGCAGAGAAACAATCTATCCCCTCGGCTATTTGAAAAAACTGCAATCCATGCGGTGAGGATGCTCCTGACAGGCTGGAACATTCTCAGGTATAGCTTCTCCGACAAAGGGGCTGTTTAGGCTTGATCAGGGTGGCTGATACGAAAGTACTATCAGCAGTTCGATGCTGGAAGAATAGAGCATTCCTCTCGATTGATAATCTCGAATTATCTTTTCACTGGTGATTTATCGGAAATTTTGAGAACCAGTCCTGTGGTCTTTAGGTTGACACCCCTTGATTGCGATACGAGAACAACATATCCTCTAAAAAACAGATAATTTGAAACAGTCTTCATTTGTCAAACTCAGCGGAGGTTCTAAGATGAACAAATCAATGCGTGTAATGAGTGAAAGACCTTTAAATGCTGAGACACCTAGACATTATTTGAAATCTTGGATAACCGCAAATAATGTGTTCTTTGACAGAAATCAGGGCCAAATACCTGAAAAGGCAATTGAACTGTCTGAATGGAGACTCACCATTGATGGGGATGTTGAAGCGCCTCTGACTATCGATTTCGAAACTCTGTTGCGTATGCCAAAAGCAATTGCAGCAAATACGATGGAATGTTCGGGCAACAGCCGATCCCTGCTTACGCAAAAAGCTTCAGGCAATCCATGGACAATAGGCGGTGTAGGGAACGCTGTATGGGGTGGTGTCTGGTTGAAAGATCTTTTAGAAAAAGCAGGTGTCGCGTCAAATGCCCATCATGTCGCATTCGAAGGATTCGATAAGCCATTGGGCAAAGCTCAGATCAAGTTTATCCGCAGCATTCCACTGAAAAAAGCTATGTCCTCCACATTACTTGCATACGAAATGAATGGAGATCCACTTCCACTTAAACATGGCTTTCCTCTTCGCGCGTTGGCTCTTGGATGGACTGGTGCCAACTGCGTCAAATGGTTGAGAAGAATAACTCTTCTGAGCGAACCTTTCAGGGGGTTCTACATGGATGATGTCTACCGCATACATGACAAGGGACAAAACCAGAAAACCGGGAGCACCGTAGACGCAATCACCATAAAATCCATAATTACTCAGCCGGAAATAGATGAAATTTTACCAATTGGTACAGTCACGATTTTGGGTGCTGCTTATGCAGGTGAAACAGACGTAGATAAAGTGGAGATTTCAACGGACAACGGAAATACCTGGCAACTTGCAACTTTCATAGGTCCAGATGAGCCATTCGCATGGAGGCAATGGCAATATGTCTATAGCATTTCCCGACCGGGAAGCTATACGGTTTTGTCCCGAGCAACAGATCGCAATGGTGAAAAACAGCCAATGCAGGCTACCTGGAATAAGTTGGGTTACGGTAATAACGGTATAAGAGAGCACGGCATAACATTTCGGGTTCAATAGCCCTTTATGTCGCAACACTAATAATTACCGTAGTCACAATCTTTATTATTTTTCAAAATCGCCCTTGGAGGCCCACAAATCGGGCATATCCAGTCATTCGGCACATCTTCCCAAACTGTGCCGGGATCTACGCCTTTATCGGGGTCGCTAGATTCAAGTAATAAGTGCAACACTCTTACCTACAAAGGCTTCCAGAGGAGTTAGTCCTCCGAGTACTTTTCTCGGTATTAGGTTTAGCAATAAAATCCTATCCTCTATTTCCTGCTCAGACAGAACCGAAATATCAAACCCTTTCGGCCAGAAACGTCGAATCCTGCCATTTGTATTTTCGTTGGTGCCTCGCTGCCAACTGGCATGTGGTTTCGCAAAACAGATGTCAGCATTTGTTGCCGCTGCAACCTCGGCATGAGCAGCGAATTCCAAACCGTTATCCAGGGTAACTGTCCTTACCAATGGCACTTTACTGAGCAACCTTGTCATCACTGAAGCGACTTGCTCCTTGGTTTTTCTGGCAATACGTTTAACAAGAGTAAACCTACTCATCCTGTCAACGAGCGTTACCAGATACCCATTGCGGCCATGTACTGTGTCACCTTCCCAGTCACCGACACGGTTGCGCTCATCCACTATTGGCGGCCTTTCAGATATATCCCTACGATTCGGAATCAACGAGGCTCCTGCCTGGTTTCTTCTCTTTCCTCCTTTCCAACGTCTCTTGCCAAACCTCGGCAGCCGCTTGAATAAAGTACCACTACGAGCCTTATCCTCATTGATCCTCGCATATACTGTGCTGTGACATAAGGCCAGTTCAGGAGGCAGTTCTATTTGCATTCTGTGGCTAATCGCTTCAGGTGACCATCCCAACAGCAGGGATTCACTGATGATGCGGTTTATCTCTGTAGACCTCTTGTGATTTTTCTGAGCTTCAGCTCTTCTTGCTTCATTCAGATTTTGTGCAATGTAAGGATCATATCCGGCAGGACCGGAGTTTCGTTTAAGCTCTCGGCTTATCGTGCTGAAGCTGACTCCAACTTCTTCTGCAATGGTTCTCATGCTCATCCTGGCTTTACGTAGCCCTGAAATCTGGTATCTTTGTTCCTGAGTGAGTTGTCGGCAGTGTTTGTGTTGTTTCATACAGTGCAGACCTTGGTTAAGTATAGGAGCTGACACCATACCGTCAACTCACTCACTTTTCCATCTTCAGTCTGTTGCACTTATTGTACTAATCCAGCTCTGCTGGCCGGATATGAAACTTCAAGCTATTCGCTCATTGTATTACTGCCGCAGCGCAGTGGTCTATTTTCCTCCACATTGCCTCACCTAATTTTCGCATCGTTGATTATCTGAAAGTGTTTTTTTGAGAGCTGAAAGCAGTGTAGAATACATGGGATAAAGAAAGCCCTTAACATCATTGTCATTATCAGACTCAAAACTTGAATGCCATTGTACGAGAGTACCGCTCTCAGTAGAAGTGAGCTTGACTACTACAAAATAATTTCTCACAAAATTGGAAATGGGCCCTGACCCGTGATCAATACTGTATGAAAAAGTAAATGTGTTAGGGTCAAAGTTGGTTAATGTCTCATGAATCACACCATTAATAACCCTTTTTGCACCGATTTCAGTTCCCTTTTTGTCTCCGATCTTGCTGACATTAATAATTACACCAGTGGCCCATGTCATGTCATGGAAATTGCTAATGGTGTTCCAAACATCTGAGATTGGAGAATGAATTTCGATTTTATTGTAACAATCTCCCATTGGTATTCTCTCTCCGTTGTTATTAGGATTTAGAAATAGTGAGTTAAAGGAGCTATTCTGTGTCGCTTACATTGCTACATCGGCTAAAATAGCGAAGCAATTGGATAAGAAAAAAAATACTTTAGCCTCTCCCAAGGTATGTTCGGCTTTAAATTGGCTGGCCCCTGGGAGCCTGTCCGAAAATTCCCTTTCTCCCCAACTCTTCGTCATTTAGATAATAACAATGCTCGAAATATCAAACATATGTCTCCGCTTGTTATTGTCAAATATCCTCGATTTGAGACGAGCTGTCTATCCTCGGACAGCCTCTTAGTGTCTCAATTTGAAATTCACTTATCCAGGGAATGCCACCATTTTTCGTAAATCCTCATCCCACAATTTCAATCGGAAGCAATCCAAGCTTTTGGTAATAGTAGTTGGTGTAATATCTTGTAATTCCGAAATACTATCGTAACACCATCTAAGGTGGTAGTTGGGGATTCTTGGATCTAAATGATGAACGTGGTGGTAACCGATGTTACTGGAAAACCAGTTCAATATAGCTGGCAATTTATAAAAAGAGCTACCCTTCATAGCGGCGAAAAATGGATTCCATTCGCCTTTGCGTGCCCAGTATCCCCCCTCGAACTGATGGTTGACATAAAACAACCAGATTCCAAAACCACCAGCAAGCCACAGCACCGGCAGCTGAATGAGAAAGTATGTAGACCATCCTGTAATCCTTGAGACAGCAAATGCTATAGTAAAGATGACTAGATAGGTAAAAAGAATGTCTATACGCTCTCTGGGTTTTACCATGAAATATGAGGGCCGCTTGCTAAGCAAGAATACTCCGAGTCCGAACATCACCAGAGGGTTACGGAAGAGTCTGTATCTTAAACGTTGCAACGTTGTTGTGTTTTCATACTCCTTTTTTGTCATGGTCCATACGTCTCCATAACCTCTAGAATCGAGATTAGCGTATTTCCCATGGTGTCTGAGGTGCGTAAAACGCCAATCTGCAAATGAAATAAACAAAAAAACACTGAAGAAGTAGCCGAAAAATCTATTGGTGTTCTTGGATTTAAATAACGAATAATGAACACAGTCATGAAACAAAATAAATATCCGGACTAGAAAGGCAGCTGTTGTCATGATAATAAATATTATCAATATCGACGGATAGTCAAGTTGTATCGATCGGATCGATAGATACCATAAACAGACATAAGGGATTATCGTGTTAATTACTTGCCAGGTAGCTTTCAGGTTATTAGAGGTCCGAAATTTTCTCAAGCTTTGATACCAATCGGGCCATATCTGACCCGTATTTATCTTTGTCTCGCTGAAATTGACGTTGCTCGAGTTATCAATGGTCATACTGAAATCTCGCCTCAATGATTATATTTTTCATTTAGCTGTTTTTGAAGAAAATATTATACAACATAAATTAGTACAAATTGAACAAATCAATAAACTGGACTCAGCCCATGTTCGAAGCTCCTTAGACTAGCTCACATCAACCTGGTTTGAAGCTCTGGTTCACACGGAAAAAATTCGTCTGATCGTTTTTTCTTGACTGCCACTGCTTTGACCGAATCAGGATCTATGCAAGCAACCCAGCACCATCTACATCTGGACTACCATTCAAAAATAAAAGCGCCGACTCTTCCACAGTCGACGACGAACGACATCCTGAGTTGTGGACTCAGCCTCTTCACCAATCTTGGGTGCAGATTTGGGAAGCAAATGTCGATAGTGCTATTTCGACATCATTCCCTGCTTTACGAGGTAAAGAAACCTGGTATTTAAATTCATGAATGAGTTACAGTAAAAGTACCATATCGATTATTATGCTAAACTGCAAATATATCTATAATATTGCCCATCGTGGGGCTCGCAGCCTCGCTCCAGAAAACACCATGCCAGCTTTTGTTAAGGCATGGCAAACGGGCGCTCATGGAGTTGAAACTGATGTTTCCGTAACATCAGATGGTCAACTTATTCTCTTCCATGATGACACTTTCATGCGAACTACAGATATCAGTGAGATTTTTCCGAAAAGAAAAGAAGACCCGCTACACACCTTCACCTGGAAGGAGGTCCAAACACTAGACGCTGGCTCCTGGTTCATTGAGATCGACCCTTTTGCAACAATCAAAAGTGGTGAAGTTACTTTGGAGGAGCAGCAAGCTATGATAAACACCCCCATACCGCTACTTGAAGAACTACTATTATTTGTTAAACAAAAAAGGTTATTTATCAATATAGAGATAAAGAGCTTGCCCGATGCAATTGCCAACTTCCCTATTGTGGAAAAAGTTCTCTCTTTGCTCGATAGGGTGCAAATTGCCTCTGGCATGTTCTCCATTTCTTCATTCAATCACCTTTATCTAAAAAAAATCAATGAACTTCAACCTGATATAGAGGTTAATGCACTTATTGGCGGATACCCCCTTCTGATACACAATTGGGGAAATTATGAATTTGCGGTCTATAACGCTGATGCAAATTTTATAGATTCAGAACAGATTGAGAAAGCGCTACAGCACGGTTGCCGAGTAAATCTATACATAGTCAATGATACAAAAGACATGGTCCGATTTCTAAAAGAAGGTGTGGGGAAAATCATTACTGACTATCCCCAATTGCTAGCACAGCTAGAAAATTGTTCTAGCTGAGGTAAGCAGTTTTTGGAAGTTGTGGAGACGAGGGACCGAGAAGCTATGAAGAGAATTGAATAAGCATAATAAAACCTCGCTTCCATGTTTTTCTGAAGGATGCTTTTGATAGAAACTTGATCCAGTTCAAGTAGAGCTATTAATGTTGCTATATCGAAGATTCTGTTTTCCTTACATTTTTCTAATTATAGGTTTCTACTGTTCATTCCTCCTCTAACAGTAAATCATCTCAACAGGGGTAGAGTTATAGGATCTTCAAAGCTCGGGCTGAGTAGAGATATACTCTTACCCAATAAAAGCAGATGCGCCAACATGTGAACGAATCTCCACCATCATTGGCGCAAAGGATTATCCTACCTAATGAGCGACACAGAATAACTGCAGGCAATTGAAAAAGGTCTGCAAACACGACCAGACAGAGGCAGAAACGAAAAAAGCCCTTCCAGCATGTTGCTGAAAGGGCTTTCTATCTAAATGGTGCCGAGACCAGGAATCGAACCAGCGACACACGGATTTTTGCTCCAATACCCTATCGGCTGTCTCTGCTTTATCAAGTTCCGATGGGTTATATCTGATAGTAACAATGTATCTCTTTACAATATTGAAGAATCATGTTTGGATCCTAACAACCTAACACCTCGCACTTGCTCTTAGAATGCCGCCACTCACTTGTTCTAAAAGACAGCCAATTGCATTCTAAATACACAATTTACAACCCATTACATCTGAAAGGAGAGCAAACATGAGAAAAACCGTTTGGGGAATTCTGGCAGTTTCGTTAGCAATATTTAGCATTAGCTCACCATTATCTGCAAACCAATCCGGCCTTGAAATTCCGGTACAGATTACAGGTGAGTCGGCATATAGACATGTCCAGAACCTCGCTGAAGGGCTTGGAGCCAGGGTTACGGGTACACCTGCAGAACTGGAAGCAAGATTCTATGTGATTATGGAGTTTGAGAGCATGGGCTATGACGTTGAAGTTCAACCTTTCACTTATGAGCGAGGAGGGGAAACCTACGAATCGGCTAATATCGTTGCAACCAGAGAAGGAAAGTTCGATCAGGCTGTCATTCTTGGTGCGCACTACGATTCAGTTTCTGAGAGGATTTGTGATACCGGTGAAATATCTACCGGTGCTGGAGACAATGCATCAGGTGTTGGTGTAATGCTAGAAGTTGCCGAGACCCTTACGGAGTACCAAACCCTAGGTACCATCAGATTCATTGCATTTGGTGGCGAGGAAATGGGGCTTCACGGATCACAATATTATGCAAATCAGATGACAGAAGAGGAAATCGAGAATACTGCTGCTATGATCAATCTGGATTCGGTGAGTTCAGGAGACTACTTCTATGTTTACTCAGGGGTGGATGATAATCCAGGCTGGGTTAGAGATTTGGCCCTCAGCATAGGTAATCGAATTGGCTACGATTTGAGGACAAGTCCAGGTTCAGACTATTTCGAATATGGCACTACTGGAGACTGGAGTGATCATGTCCCTTTCAGGCTTCTTGGCATCCCCATAGCATATTTTGAATGGATGAACTGGGATATAGAACCGGATGGTGGTGTTGAGACCGAAGAATTTGGGTGGATCATGCATACCTGCCGTGACAACATTGATTATGCCAGCATCGAAAAGCTTGAATTGACAGCCGATGTTGTTGGCAGCCTGGTATTTGAGCTCAGCAAAACAAAACTGCCTAAGGCTGTAAAAGGCAAGGTCGCTCAAGGTAAAAAATATGTTCGTATTCAGAAGAGAAACAATCAACCGGACTAGCAGCATGATTATTGATTGTGTCTCCTGATCTTGACACTTGTTGGGTAACCACAAAGACACTTATAGGTCCCCTGAAAGTGGAGATCTACCCTGAAACCACTGCGCTGGTGATCTGAATTTTGCAGCTCTGCTTTGCTACAATACAAGAACAGGACAGGAAACGAAAAAAGCCCTTCCAGCATGTTGCTGAAAGGGCTTTCTATCTAAATGGTGCCGAGACCAGGAATCGAACCAGGGACACACGGATTTTCAGTCCGTTGCTCTACCGACTGAGCTATCTCGGCACCGCGTTAGCGCGTTGTGTGGGAGACTATTTACAAAGAATCTTCAGGGGTGTCAACACCTTTTGCCTCTATAAAAGCCTGATAAAATCGCTGTTCTTGATAAATCTGCATAACGAGGTTCTTTTGAGTGCTCCCACTACTACCAAAAAAAGCTCCCTATGTATATCTCAGCAGAGCATACTGAGCCAATCCGGAAACTCTCTAAAGCAGACCTCCTCCCTCACGTGCCCTGGATAAGAGCATACCCCGGACAAATAAAGAGGTTAGATCAAAATTGATCTAACCTCTTTATATATAGTTGGTGCCGAGACCAGGAATCGAAACAGGAACACACGGATTTTCAGTCCGTTTTTTCTACTCTCATAATACTTCATCCCGCCTCATCAACCCTCCATTATCCCACAGCAGTAATAGATAACTATCTGTATATATCTTCACTGAAATTCATCTCATTTAACACAGAGAATGTGGGACGAGATATCGTTTGCATAGCACTGCGAGCATGGTGTCGGCTTCGATGGTTACTTTTCCATCCGCTACAGATTAGACGGCAAAGTGAAGGAAGAGGACCTTGACTGGCATACGCTACACGGTCCCAAGGTCGCCCGAACCGGGAACCAGATTGAGGAGCCTACCTTCGGCCCAAAACAAGATCATCCGCGCTGGTCACGCTTCAAGGAGACGGCGCCGGAGCAAATGTTCGGCATGGTGAAGGTGTAGGCGAAGCTGGTGCCCTCGATGGCGCCTGCCTCAAGAATCGTGGGCATAATGTCGATCACGTGGATGAACTGCTCGCGCAGGCCCCCTTATCCTTGTTCCGCGTCAGCCACGACACCACCATGTTCTGGTTGATGCTGCCAATCCTCGATTGGCGTTCTAACTCCGATAGCAATCTATGTTCACAACCAAAAAAAATACTGAAATTGTTTTTCAAACCAATACATTAAGGGATACACCCAAGGTACTTACCCCCTTGAGGGGGGACTAAAAAGAGTCCCGTTTATCTGGGTTACCCCCCTATCCCCATCGCCTCTTCTTTGTCTATAAGCCTTTTGAGCATCACACTGAGTTGATCGACCTCAACTGGTTTGGTTAGATATCCGTCTATGCCAGCGTCCATAAATTTTTGCCCATCTCCGTTCATCGCATAGGCGGTTAATGTGACTATTGGCACATTCTTGTTTTTCTCCCCCACCTTGCCGGATCGTATAGCCCGGGTTGCCTCTATGCCATCCAGGACCGGCATCTGCACATCCATGATTACCAGATCAATTACATGTTCTTTAAGATGCTTGAGGGCTTGTTCACCATTGCTTGCAGTTGCCACCTGATAGCCAATCTTTTCCAGGATGCTCTTCATCACCAACAGACTTATCTCATCATCCTCGGCCACCAGAATTTTCCGATTTCCGTCAACGTCCCATGACCAATCATATGATGACTCAGAAATTTCATGCCCTTTGGCTGAAGACAAGCGAAATGGTAAGGAAACGTAAAAACAAGTGCCGCCACCCTCAACATCACTAATCGCAATGGTGCCCTGCATCAAAGCTACCAGCTTCTTGACGATGGCAAGGCCTAATCCTGCGCCTTGGTACTGCCGCGCATACTGCCCTTCGACTTGTTCGAATGACTCAAATATCGTCTTGATATTCTCATCGGAAAGCCCTATTCCCGTATCAGATATCGTAAACAGGGCACGAATTGAATCTTCGGTTCCACCAGGCAGTTGATACGCGTTAACCGTTACTCCCCCACTTTCTGTAAACTTCAAGGCATTTCCCACTAAATTAAAGAAAATCTGCCCTAACCGAATGCCATCCCCCACCAGAACAGATGGCATATTATCGTCAATTTCAAATTTCAAACTCAGTCCCTTCTCGCCGGCCAGCCCCCCGAAAGTCTCCAGTACCGCCTCCCTTTGATCCTGAATTCTGAACTCATTTTCCTCTATTTGAAGTTTCTCCGCTTCTATACGGGAGAGATCGAGAATATTCGACAGTAATTGCGTCAAGCGCCTGGACGACTTTTCAGCCTTGTCGAGATATTCACGCTGTTCCTCATCGACATCGGTGGTGTGGAGCAGCTTTAACATGCCGACGATACCATTAAGTGGTGTACGAATTTCATGACTCATATTCGCCAGAAACTCGGATTTTGCATGGCTTGCCACTTCGGCCTGTTCTTTGGCCTGGCGCAGCTTGTCCTGTGCTTCTTTACGATCACTGAAATCCTCCAACGTTGCAATGACCTCTGTCGGCGACTGGCCAATATTCACTGGATTGAACTGCACATGCAGGTAGGTCTTTTTATTGCCTGTGATCGAAGTATAGTAGTCTTCATAGGAAGACGGTGTTCCTTGAAGAGCTGTTACCAGGGAATCACGCATGATTTTGTTGGTTCTGCCAACCATATCAAAATCAATCAACTTCGCTCTGGAACTCCCCATCAACTCAACGAAATGGTCATTGCAGTCCAGGATCTTTCCTTCAGCACTGAAACGAACCATTGCTAATGGAGAATTTTCAAATATCACCCTATGTCTGAGCTCACTGTCACGAAGCTGCTCTTCAGCCTTTTTACGAAGTGAAATATCACGTATCTCAACCACCCTTGCAGTCTTTCCACGGTAGGGTATATTTCTCGCTTCCAGCCGTATAGGAAATTTTTCGCCATTCTTTCGAATACCCATAGCTTCATAGGGTTTTTCGTGACTTGTTTGCATGTGACTGATGACTGTATCCCGGAATGGGATATCAATGAGCCGCAATGGATTCATACCGACAAGTTCCTGCATCGTGTATCCTGAAATATCTGCAAACCCCTGATTGCAGTCAATAATCTCTCCTTGGTCATGAATAAGTATTCCGCTAAACGATGCATTATGAAGAGCCTTGAACCTCATTTCACTTTCCTTCAGCTCTTCAGCAATGCGATTTCTTTTCGTAATATCACGCGCTACTCCTAAAACACCAATAAGGTTTCCCTGATCATCGTACATAGGTGTTTTAATAGTCTCAAGTTCCTCAATATGACCGTCATCTTTATACGTTACAGTCTCTTCATTGACGACAGATCTACCCGCCGCTATCGCTGCATTGTCATTTTCTCTGAAAAACTGGGCCAGGTCCTTGTCAACGAAATCGAAGTCTGTTTTTCCTACGATCTCCGCTTCCGAAGCACCAAAAAAACGCCCAAATCGCTGATTACACAGAAGGAATACCCCATCCTTGTCCTTGAGCCAGACAAGATCCGGTATTGTTTCAACCAGGGTGCGCAGATGGGCCATATTCAACCGCATCGCCTTATTTGCCTCTTCCGTCGCCTGCTGGGAATCCTTAAGAGCCTGCTCTGTACGCTTGATCTGATCGAGCTCTTCTTCCCGTGTAGTCAGCAGGTTTTGAAGCTGTAAATTGACGTTCTTCAGCTTTGCATCCGCCACTTGTCTGGCCTTGATAGTCATCACCAGCACAAAACAGATACAAACCAGCATCGCGATGATGACAGTTGCAATCAGCAACTGGTATCGATATTTCATCAAGGTCGTTGAAGGTTTGTTTATGATTATGCTCTCTTGGGGCAATTCATCGATGTTGATGCCGAAACGTTTGAGTTGAGTATAATCAAACATGAATTGATTTACAGAGGATGAAACAACAGGGATAGTGTCCGCTTTCTTGCCGGAAAGCAAATCCATAGCCATTTCTGCGGCCGCAAAGCCTTGATAGGTACCAGAGGTAAGCATTCCCCCGACAATACCTTCGCCGAGAAAATACTCCCACATCGAATAAATGGGCCTTGGTGATGCTGCGGAAATGAAGCGAGCGCCCTCTTCGATGGTGAACGTCTTATTTTCTTCGTCAGGGAAAAATGATAGCAGCAGGACAGCACTGTTAGGGTCTAAATCGACCAGAGTTTGCTTCAGTTCCTCATCTGATAAATTTTCAAGCCAGAACGATGTAAATTGGTTGCTGAACCGAGCAAGATGAGGGTCAAAACTTCCATGTGCTTCCTTACCAGAGACAGTATTGGGCTCATTCACTATGTATAATCCTGTCAAATCAGGATGAAGCCTGGAGATCAGCTCTAAAGTCTCGCCTATACCTACTACTTCCAACATTCCGGTAATATTTACAAAATCAGGCCTCTCCGGCAGTGCGATATTATTGACGCCGCAAAATATGATCGGAACCTCAGGAAATAGCGCCTGCCGGTATTCCAGAGCAAAATTGACAGCGTTATCGTCTGAAGTGATGATTACATCAAATACAGTATCTTTATATTTGCTTTTATATAGCTTAAATAGGCTTTCAAAATGTTGAGGGAATTGATACCGCTTCGTATCCATGAACTCAATCACCAGATCCACACCTGAGTCATTGGTACAAGATTTACTCACAGCTTCAGTAATATTTCGTGTCCACTTATGACTGTAGCTGTATGAGTTCAGGAGAAGCACCTTCTTCTCAGGTTGAGTCCGAGCCTGCACTGGCAACGCAAAAACAACTAACAACAAAAGCAACAAAACCGACCAAACAACCTGCAGGCTTCTCTTGTTGCGGTGCAACCGATGACGGGATATCATTTGAATATATTCTGTGTTCAATGTGATGGTTATTAATATTTATTACTCAACAAAATTAAATACATTCATGTATTCAACAACTTATGAAATAGGCAAAACAACGTACCTCATACAGTGTGATTCCACCTTCATCATCATATGAACGCAGTACGTTTGTTAGCATAAAATGTAACTGATGAACTTCTTTATTCCTAACATATTCTAACCTGCCGGTTGGAGGTAGTTTTCCGCGAGATGTAAATTTTCTGCAATTCACGGTACATATTTGCATAATGGATAGGAAAAAATCATGAGCATGCTATCCGAGAATACCCTTTTTCCAGCTCTTCGTTGTTTTAGAAAAATAATGCTCGCAATATCTGTTTCACAACTGTGCTTATATTTGTAAGACGCCTTGATCTGAGAAAAAATGATTATTCTCTAACACCTCCTGGCTGATTGCCGAAAAAAATGACACTCTGCACGATTTTCCCGAATAGAAATCAAACACCTCTCCTGCCATATTAGAGGGGACAGCTCTATCTGTATTTCTGCACAAACCGGAAACTGGAACGGCGCTAATCGGGATTGTCCATTCATGCAATGACAACGATCCGGACAAAACAGCGTTTCGAAGGTGAGGTGATACGTAATCGCTTTTTCAAGCAAACCTGAAAAATGAGCCTATCCTACTCATGGCACCCAGGCAATAGCTACTCTCCTTCCCCATCAGTATCGCTGTAGACAACTTTTTTCTTTCCCACTCCGTGGTTGCCATGTAGAGGTGCAGCGGGAGTGGACTTACCAACTAATTACTGGTTTTTTTGACATTTTCCGAACGAACCTCCCCCAAAACCGGCTTTGCAGCGATTTGCCGTCAACCGCCGGCTCCTTGTATTCCGGCCAGCCAGAAGATCTCATCTGTATCCCCCACGCCTCCTAGCCCGAATATTTCATGAAAATTGCGGATAGATAGAAAATTAACTATAAGAATGAATACGTTGAGGGCATTTTGTAGGCAGTTCTGAAGGATACAATTTGCAACCAGTCAATCGAGAATAGGTACTGAGATTTTCACACTTTCGGGGCAAGTCGATACAGGCCGCTATCCAGCATCGCTTTTGAAAATCACATGCATAACTATTGTGAATCTCAAGTCTCCTCGGCTAGCAGACCGTCTCAAGTCGTGAAATATCCGGGCTAGCTTTTCACCTTTAAGGCCGACCAGACAAAGACAGCAAAAAAAAAAGCCCCCACAACTAACTTGTTGTGGGGGCTTTCTATCTAAATGGTGCCGAGACCAGGAATCGAACCAGGGACACACGGATTTTCAGTCCGTTGCTCTACCGACTGAGCTATCTCGGCACCACGTTGGTAATATTCAAAATTTTGTATCATCTTCCACAACGGCCCTATTGCCACCCCATCAGTGCATGGAGGTGAAAGCCATGGTTGAGAATGGGCCCCTCACTAATGCTCCTCCGAGAGGCAGTTTTGCGGTGGAACGGATCAACACCTTAATACTGATACTTAAAGTCTCCATATTCTTATATCCCTAGTTCCTTATCGAATCGCCCCTTAAAGAATATACCCTATTGAAAACGGGCCAGCGACCAGTTACGAATGTGCATGGTCAACTTCTTTTGGGTGTTCTGGATGCCTAGATACAGGAGCCTGAACAGGATGTCCTAGTTCGAGAACTCGCCCTTGGTTGGTCAGCATACGAAACTGGCAATACACCACGTCAATGGTATTCGTGGTGTAGATGATCCACCTTATCTATTCTGATCTAAGTGACCCTAAAAGCGGGGCCACTTAGACCTATCCTGTAAAATTCCAAAATGTTTTCTTATTCAACTTTCTGAATGAAACATTTGCTGAACTTAGAACATATTGTTTTTGGGTTCTTCGACATTTCCTGTGGATTAAGGCATGTTTTACTCTCTCAATCAATCCTTTCTCAATCTGGCAAAAGGGTTGATTGAGAGAGTAAAACATGTGAGGGCACGGGGTGTTGCGAATTTACTAACTTACGCTAAAAGGTTCTAGCCAGCCTGGAAGAAGATTCGTGCTTTGTGCTGGTAACTGGCTGTATTCGAGATGTTTGGGCTATGAGGCGACGCCATGTCACTGTTTTAGCGCCTTTCCACTCAAAACGTCGAGGATCCTGTCTTTTTTGACAATTAGAGTAGCCAGCAATTCCGCATTACAATGTTCCTAACTTCGTTTTCGAAGTTGCCTCGAAAGAGCCCCAAAAAGCCATGCCCTCTCTTTACACCACTCTGTGGCATTGACAGATTATTCTCCTTACGAAACACTTATCGTATACTATTTGTTTTCTCTTTTTTCATTGTCCCTTCTTACTTTTAGCAAAAACAGAAAGATGTACGTAGAACTCTAACTGCCTAGTTTCACGGTAATTTCCGGAATTGCGAATCCTAATGTCGTAGAAATGATGATCATTCTTCGGTCGATGATACTCCTCTTAGTCCAATGATTTCAGAACCACATGCTCCATTGATTGCCAGCCCGGCAGGTTCAATTTTGAAATCCACTTGAAACGTCGAGGAGCGCTGGAGTAATACAATAAGTGCAACAGACTGAAGTTTGAAAAGTGAATGAGTTGACGATATGGTTTCAGCTCTCACACTTAACCACGGTCTGTCATGAACAATCACAACAAGCACTATCACCAACTCACCCAACAGCAAAGATACCAGATTTACGGCCTGCGTAAAGCTGCCATGAGCCAAAGAAGTGGGAGTCAGCAGCAGCACCATCAGTCGTGAACTGAAAAGAAACAGTATCGAAGAGGGTTATGATCCCCAAGTTGCCCAAGTATTCAGCGATGACCGTAAACGGTATGCAGTCAAAGCAGATAAACGTGATCCTGAAACAGATACAATCATACGAGAGACCCTGGCCCTTGGCTGGTCACCAGCTGCTATCAGTGCCCGTATGGATGTTGAATGCTCAGGGGCAAACAGACCCAGTTACACGACAATCTACAGGCGTATCAGTGAGGATCGCCTGCAAGGTGGCCTGCTCCATACCCGCTTGCCACGGTATGGGAAAAAGCGCTGGCAGGGTGGCAAACGTTACAGAAAGGCTGATTTAGCAGCTATTCCCAATCGAGTAGACATCAGTTCAAGGCCAGATGTTGTCGAACAAAGATCGCGCCTTGGGGATTGGGAAGGTGATTTTGTTCATGCCGTCAATGCAAGCCTGGTTACATTGGTTGACCGGATAAGTCGCTTTACCTTAGCTCAACGTGTGATTCGTAAAAGCAAAGAAGCTGTGGCTGATGCACTAATTAGCATGCTCGGCAAAGTGCACTCAGCACTGACAGTAACACTGTATAATGGCGGTGAATTTACCGACCATGATCGAGTTTCAAAGGAGACTGGAGCGGCTACGTACTTTGCCAAACCATATGCAAGTTGGCAGCGTGGAACCAATGAAAACACAAACGGTCGTCTCCGCCGTTTGCGGCCAAAGAAAATTGATCTCACTACACTGTCTAATGGGGATATTCAGGAAGGGTTTTCCTTCTGAACCTCCCGCCAAGAAAAGTATTGGATGGCTTAACACCTTAGGAAGCTTTTACTGGTCAACGTGTTGCACTTATTACGTGACTCCAGCTTAGGTTTTGGGATGTTATATAATGGAACACTAGACTTGGAGATTCCATAATGGAATGGACGAATATGGACGTGTTGAAGATTTTGCAGATTGGGGTTATTGGTCTTGGATTCCTTCTTGCTGCCCTTGCATACCACTTGCTTACCAAGGAGCAAAAGCACGAAACTCCTAGACCTGATATTCTAAAATCTATATATTTCTTTATGTCCTTTTCGGTCGTGCTTTGTGTCATAGGGATTATATCTCAAACAATTGGTGTAGACATAGGAAGACAATCATCTCCTTCGGCATTCTCTTCTTTCAATTCAAAGAGGGATAGCATCTTATACAATTACTTTGTGTATTCGGTTGATGCACAGAACCATCAATTGTGTAACACCAGCAGATTTTTATATTCAGAAAAACCAATTGATACAGAAAACATGAGTATAGAAGGAAAAATTATTGGTGAATTAATAATTGATAAAAAATCAGATGACTTTGAATATCTAGCATTTGGAAATAAAAACAAATATTTTTTAAAGATTCTACATGATGATGGAGTTGCTTTTTTAGAAAGCGAGGCAGGGGATTATATAGGTTATTGGATTGGAGAAGCAAATGCCCCCGGCATAAACGCAGTGATTTGTCCAATAGTTTTTTCTCCTGACGCTAAAGGACTAAGTGTGGAAGAAGCGAAATCCAAATGGTCGATATTAAACGATCCGTGCCGTATCCTTACTCGACTGAACGAAATTTCTAAATGAGAAATAATTTTATTTTAATCAAGTAGAAAGGTTGGAACTGCATCGCAAACAACTCAGGCTAAAGGCGAGGAGTGTTCGGCTTCTAAAATAAATATTTTTACAGGGCAAAAAAGGTCTCCCACCGCAGATTGCTTATAATTTGTCGCACTCTTGGCCGTCAAGGCAGCACCCTTGGCAGCTAATAAATCAACAAGTAATCAATTTGCAAAGTTAACAAAATACTATGAGGGAAAACGATGGAACATGAAAAAGATAAAAACTACACTTTGAAGCTCGACCAGTTTCATAATACTAAGCATGATGGGTCTTTAGCCAGTGGGACGGTTGAAGATATAAATCCCAAAATTGACCTTGCGCAAACATTTTCAGTCAACATGAATGGATCATTGAAAGAAGTGCATATAGATGTGCAATTACTTGACCGAACAGGTACTTTCTTATTCGATATAAGGCCAACTAATGAGAATGGTGTACCGCTAGAGACCAACGACTGGGACAAAGTATTGTTCCACAAAAAAATACCGTGGGATAACTTATTAACCTCAGTCGAATCTGGCTATATTTGGATTGATTTGGGAAAACATGGAATACCTGTAGCCAAAGGCGATGTCTTAGCCTTGGTGTTACGCTGTGACCATTACGCAAGAGCTAAATTTAATGGAAACACTGGAAACCAATACGCAGGAGGCAGAACCTTTACCAGATACATGGAAGGGACAAGTGATAATAGTTGGTTGGGAGGGTTTGGTGCCCAGTCCGATTGGGATATTGGGTTTAGAACCTATATTAAATAAAATTTCCCTCATCATGACCTACTCCCTTTTCTTTAACACAATTTAGATTACGTTAATTTTTTCAACAAGATTGAACATCTTTCAAATGAGTAGGCTGATCTTAGGACTAACTGGCCATTTTGTTTTCAACAAGCGCATTGGACTAAATCCAGCTCTTCAACAAAATGTGTGGAATTGGATATAGCCACCGTTTTTTTTAACCTCATTCAGAACTCACGTTACAAATATGAACCTTCTTCCTGATAAAGTTGGTACTGCCCGGGATTTCGGCAGGTTGACCCTACTCCTAAAAACCTTTGCCGGGGAAAGCTTGCAACTTGCCACGAGGTTGTTAGGTAGCTTGCAACATACCACGACAGTGTCGTTCATTCCTCCGATATTAAATCATTTCAACTGGGGTAGGTTATAGGATCTTCAAAGCTCGGACTGAGTAGAGATATACTCTTACGCAATAAAAGCAGATGCGCCAACACGTGAACGAATCTCCACCAACATTGGAACAGAGGATTATCCTACTTAATGAACGACACACGATAACTGCAGGCAATTTAAAAACGTCTCAAACACGACCAGACAGAGACAGGAACGAAAAAAGCCCTTCCAGCATGTTGCTGAAAGGGCTTTCTATCTAAATGGTGCCGAGACCAGGAATCGAACCAGGGACACACGGATTTTCAGTCCGTTGCTCTACCGACTGAGCTATCTCGGCACCGCAAAATCGCTATCGCGTTTTGGAGAGGCTTTTTTACACAGAATCAGAAAGGGTGTCAACCGCTTTTTGTCTGCCTTTTTAGTTTATGCAAAAACCCTACTTAAGATCAAGATCCAGATCACCCAGATCGAGATCAAAATTAAGTTCCTCGTCTTCCTCTATCTCATCGTCTGCAGGTTTTTTCTTTGATTCCGGGTCATCATGGTCCAGGCTCAGGTCAAGATCGTCCAGAGAAAGTTTTTCCAATTCACTTTCTTCTTCATCCGGTTCAGCAGGTGATTTTTTTTGCCCTGGAGATTCATCTACTACGTCTTCTTTTTCGTCGAGGCCAAAATCAAGGTCCAGGCTCAGCTCAAGATCGTCCTCGTCTTCCACGACCTCTGCAGGTGTTGGCTTTTTGAGGTCGGAAATGTCACTCAATTCTGATGGCAATTCTTTTAGAGGGGGGGGCGGCAGCTCGTCGTCTGTACCCTCATCAATAGATAACTCATCACTTTCAAACTCGAAATCGCCGAAATCAAGTGAAATGCCGCCTTCCTCTTCGTCCTCCAAGACCTTGGAATCATCACCAGGCAAGCCCAGGTCAAAATCCTGGCCAAGGTCGAGCGTGATTTCATCAGGACTGTCCTCTTCATCGTCGGAGAGCTCGAAAGCGATCTCTTCGTCCTGTCGTTCATCCTCGTCCAGCAGGATATCGAGATCCGGATCGCTGATCTCATCATCCAGAAGCATATCCTCGGTATCGACAAATGTTCCGGAAGCATCAAACGAATCATCCGCGTCCTCAGAACCAGCACCAAAGCTTAAAAAAACCGGCACAGCAACTTTGTGAACAGAACCAGACAGGTCTTTGGAAATACCCTTGATTTTCTTATTGCACTTTAAACAAGTTTCCAGATGATCGAATGATATGTAGCCGCATTTAGGACAACGCATCGTGACTTTCCTCTTCTTTTCTCGGTCTCAGAATTATCCCACAAAACCTGTAGCTCTTATAAGTATCGGGATTTTTTCCTACTATCGCATATAAATCTGATTTTAATCAAGTAATATTCTCAAATAGATACACTGAATACACCAGAAATACTAGACAACAACCGATCAATCCAACCAATCCATACCAATATCACACGAGGGAGCCGAATGCGTCAGGGCTCCCACCGAGACAATATCAACACCACTTTCGGCTATGGCCCGCACGGTTTCAAGATTGACACCGCCTGACGCCTCAACCAGCGCCCTGCCGTCAATTTTGCCCACCGCCTCTGCCATCATTTTCGGGCTCATGTTATCGAGCATGATAATATCCGCACCACAAACCAGACATTCTTCGACCTGATCGAGGGTATCCGTTTCCACTTCAATTTTAATGGTATGCGGCGCCTTCTCCCGGACTCTTTTCACAGCCTCGGTAATAGAACCGCAAGCGGCAATATGATTATCCTTGATCAGCACTCCGTCGGTAAGGTTGAAGCGATGATTGGAGCCGCCACCCACCTGCACGGCGTGTTTCTCCATCATTCTCAGCCCAGGCGTGGTCTTGCGGGTGTCGGTAATGCGTACCGGCAGCCCCGCGACAGCCTCTACAAAACGGGAGGTGAGCGTGGCAATGCCGCACATGCGTTGCAACAGGTTCAAGGCAACTCGCTCTGCCTTCAGCAGATCGACCACCGGTCCGGAGACCTCAAGCACAACATCACCTGCTGCGACCTTTGTAGCCTCGGCCACAGTCTCGCTACAGACAATGTCACTGTTTTGCAGGGCAAATACTTCTTTCGCCACCCCAATACCAGCGACCACGAACTCTTCACGGGCAACGAGACGGGCGCTGCCCATCTCGTTTGCACCAAATATCGACTCACTGGTCAGATCGCCTCTACCGATATCCTCGGTCAGAAAAGCTGCGATCTGCCTACGCAGGAGGTTCTTATCCATTTTCTCTCCTTATCTAATCAGCCGATCTTTTTATAACGCTCTTCAGCTTCACCAATTTTGGCCAGTTTCGCGTCGAGCTGTTCTTTTTCTTCTTTGACCTTGGCAACCACCGCGTCCGGTGCATTGGCCAGGAATTTCCCGTTGCCCAACTTGCCGTTCACCTGCTTCAGCTTGCCCTCGACTTTCTTACGTTCACGGGCCAGTTTTTCAAGCTCGGCAGCCACATCAACCAGACCCGCCAGTGGTACGAATATCTCTATATCATTGTAAATATAGGTTCCGGCATCATCAGGTTTTTCACCGCTCTCCTGCACCGTAAACGAGCTGAGGCGGGTCATGTCGGAGACGGCCGCAGCAAAGTTGGCGATAGTTGTGCGCTGGGTCTCATCCGGACAATTGACAAAGGCGTCGATCTTGTTGGAAGGATGCACCTCAGCCTCACTACGAATATTGCGGATACCGGTGATCACGCCCATCAAAAGCTCCATCTGAGCTTCGGCTTCAGGATTTTTCCAGCTCTCCTGCAATTCCGGAAACTCGCTGGTCATCAGCGGGCTACGCTCGCCTGGCAGTGCACTCCAGATCTCTTCGGTAACAAACGGAGTAACCGGGTGGATAAGTTTCAGGATGGTCTCAAGCACGGTGAGCAGTACGCCCTGGGCCTGTTCCTTGGCCTTGGGATCATCGCTGAACAGATCCGCCTTGATCCACTCCAGATACCAGTCGCAAAACTCACCCCAGATAAACTGGTAGTTCGCAGAAGCCACCTCGTTAAAGTGATACTCGTCAAGCCCCCGGCGCACCGATTCGATGGTGGTGGCAGTGCGGGAGAGAATCCACTGGTGAACCAGCGGCAACTCTTTCGGGTTCTCCACCACCTTCTTAACAGAATTGTCACATTCACCCACGTGCATCAACGCGAAACGCGCCGCGTTCCAGATCTTGTTGATGAAGTGGCGGTAGCCTTCGATGCGGTCCTCATCCAGCTTGATCTCGCGGCCCTGGGCAGCAAAAGCGGTGAGGGTAAAACGCATGGCGTCTGTTCCGTACTGAGCCATAACTTCCAACGGGTCAATTACATTGCCGGTGGACTTGGACATCTTCTTGCCATGCTTATCGCGAACCAGGGCATGCAGGTAAACATCCTTGAATGGAATCTCATCCATGAAATGGATGCCCATCATCATCATGCGCGCCACCCAGAAGAACAGGATGTCGAAGCTGGTGATCAGCACCGAGGTGGGGTAGAAGGTCTGCAATTCCTTGGTGTTTTCCGGCCAGCCCATGGTGGAGAATGGCCAGAGCGCAGAAGAGAACCAGGTGTCGAGTACGTCATTTTCCTGAACCAACTTGGTCGAAGAACATTTCGGGCAGCTGGTCGGGTCGGTTGATTCAACGATCAGCTCACCGCAATCTTCACAGGTCCAGGCCGGGATGCGGTGTCCCCACCAGATCTGGCGGGAGATACACCAGTCGCGGATATTGTCCATCCAGCTGTAAAAGGTGTTGTACCAGGTCTTAGGGTAAATATTGATATCGCCGTCCCGCACCGCGGCAACCGCTTTATCTGCCAGCGGACGAACGGAAACGAACCACTGCAGGGAGGTGGTCGGCTCAATTACGGTCTTACAGCGGTAACAGTGACCGACAGCATGGTCATAATCCTCGATCTCCACCAGAAATCCCTGTGCTTCGAGGTCTGCCACAATCTTCTTGCGGCACTCAAAACGATCAAGACCTGCATATTCTCCCGCTTCCTCGTTCATCACGCCTTTGTCATCCATCACCTTCAGCAGCGGCAGATCATGGCGCAGGCCGATTTCGTAGTCGTCGCGGTCGTGGGAAGGGGTGACTTTCAGGGCACCGGTACCAAACTCCATCTGGGCATGGTGGTCATACACCACCGGAATGACGCGGTCAGTAAGCGGCAACCTGATACCAATGTCACCCAGATGGGCGTAGCGCTCATCATCCGGATGCACAGCAACCGCGGTATCGCCCAGCATGGTTTCAGGGCGGGTGGTGGCCACAACTACTGAGCCTGAGCCATCAGCATACGGGTAGCGGACATGGTAGAGTTTGCCCTTGGTATCTTCGTGTTCAACCTCGTCATCGGCCAGCGCGGTGTGACAACGCGGACACCAGTTGACGATATAGTCGCCCTTGTAGATCAGCCCCTCTTTATACAGGCGGACAAAAACCTCACGCACAGCATCAGAGAGGCCCTCATCCATGGTGAACCGCTCTCGCTCCCAGTCACAGGAGGCGCCAAGCTTCTTGAGCTGGTTGACGATGGTGCCGCCCTTCTCTTTGCGCCACTCCCATACTTTCTCGATGAACGCGTCGCGGCCGAGATCATGACGTCCTTTACCTTCTGTGGCCAGCTGACGCTCAACCACGTTTTGGGTGGCAATCCCCGCGTGATCGGTTCCCGGTACCCAGACGGTGTTATCACCACACATGCGGTGGTAACGAACCAGAATGTCCTGCAGAGTATTGTTCAGGGCATGACCAACATGCAGTACACCGGTCACGTTAGGCGGCGGGATAACCACGGAAAACGATGGCTTTCCATCCTCCATTTTGGCATCGAAACAGCCCTCTTCGGTCCATTTCTGCAGCCATTTTTCTTCAACGCTGGAAAATTCGTATCCCTTGCTCAACAGCTTGTCTTCTTTCTGTGCCATAATTCGTGACGCTCTACGGGGTATAATTGATGTTTAAAACCTGCATTTCCTGGGGAAAGTCAGCTTCTGCAACGCCTGTTCGATATTTTAGTAATGGACATAGCCTCAAATAACCTGCTACGTGCTCCTGCCAAAGGTTTAAAACTGACACCGCCTGAACCGATGAGAAATACAGATTAGTGTACGATTGTTCTCCGGGTCTGTCAGGGCACTTCATTACGACAGAGGCACAGCCATACCATAAATGTATGGATATACTGGCAACAGCGCCGCACTCACCTGACAATTAAAAGAGATATCCAGAGGTTCGGTTAACCGAATGCTCCAGAAACTAACTATGAACGCTCTTTAGTTCAACAGTTTTTATGTATGCTTTCATGAAAAAACGGCTGGTTCCACCCGTTGGGAACCAGCCGTTTCATAACATCTGTTTACCTTGCAGCTGCCAGCCTCAAAAAACGTCTATGAAGAATCTGACGCTGATCATCGCTTTCGGCCATTGCCAGACTACCTCATTGACCACGGTTTGGGAAGAAAGAGGTGCTCGTAGAGGTCGAGTGCGTAGCGATCCGTCATGCCGGCGATAAAATCGCAGACCTGCCTGTGGGCCCGTTGTTCATCTTCCCACAGCACGTTTTTACCGTCCGCTATCCACTCCCGGCCACGCCTGCGCACCAGCCCGTTTTCTAGGAAATACCCATAAAGGTCACGAATAATCCTCTGGGCCTTTTCAAACTCGTTATGGACACGGTAATAGCGGTAGACGTTCTGGTACAAAAAGGCGCGCAGATCGCTTATCGCCCCGAGCATAGCATCACTAATGTGCAACTGGCCATCATCCGCCTGCAGGGTTTCGACAATCAGATCACGGACCATGGTACCGATTCGCTGGGAATGACGCTCGCCAACAACTTTTTTGATGCCATCCGGCAGATCTCCCTCGCGGAGCAGACCGGCGCGCAAGGCGTCATCGAGATCGTGATTTACGTAGGCGATGATATCCGCCAGTCGCACCACCTGACCTTCCAGCGTGGCCGCCAGGTGCCCCTTGTTTTTCGGGATAATATCTGAGTTTCCTTTCGAGTGGCGAACGATACCGTTTCTCACCTCAAAGGTCAGATTGAGTCCCTTGCCACCATTTTCCAGTCTATCCACCACCCGCAGGCTGTGCACGTAGTGACGAAAACCGCCGGGATGCAGCTCGTTCAAGGTTGCCTCGCCGGCATGACCAAACGGGGTATGCCCGAGATCATGACCAAGGGCTATCGCTTCGGTGAGCGGCTCGTTTAAACAGAGGGCGGCACCGATCGTTCTGGCAATCTGGGAAACTTCAAGAACGTGAGTTAAGCGGGTACGGTAGTGGTCGCCGGTGGGCGCAAGGAAAACCTGGGTTTTATGTTTAAGCCTGCGAAACGTCTTGGAATGGACAATGCGATCCCGATCCCTTTGAAATGGCAGACGAATATCCGAGATATCCTCTTTCTCCTCAATCTGGCGACCGCGCGATTGTTTATTCAGGGCCGCGTAGGGAGAGAGACACACTGCCTCATGCTCTTCAAGCTGTCGCTTGATTGAAGTGCCGATTTTGGGTACAAATGCCATTTTGATCTTTTAAACTGATTTCCAAATTCACGTATCGAGTCTCAATTATCTGTGTTTACACCTCCCTAACCTTGAGCGCAAGCAGGAAACGTTTTCAGTACAATGAAAGTCCACGTATTTACCAATGGATTCAGCACAAAAAATGCCCAGCTGCTCCACCCTGCCGGTGGCATAGCGCACTCAAAGTCACAACCGTAAAAGGCAGAATCACGTAATGTTACCAGGAACAGCCCGGAAATATTTCAGGTTTACCCTTTTCAAAGAAAGATTCGAACACAACGTGTCAATTACAGCCGAGTTTTTTTATTCTCCATTGGAGTCTGGCGGGTTCGTCAGTAATTCAAAACCCGATACTGCCGCCCAAGACTTAAACCACAGCACACCTAGGGAACTACTAATGCCAGCAGGAAAACGATCCCGATTCAGACGCGCCGCCATTCTGGCTCTGCTCACCATCATGGCCCTGCTCATTGGCAGATTGACCGGAATTAACAATCCCGGCACCGAAATCAACAGTGACAACAGAGGAGCTATCCACCAGCAGACCGGCAGCTACCTCTCCGCTTCAGAGGCTTTTCAGGAGCAGCTTCAGGAAGTGATGGTTGAAGGGAGCGGCACTGTTGTGAAAGTGCTCCCCGACGACACCAAAGGCTCACGGCACCAGCGATTTATCGTCAAAATTGCGGATGGCCAGACACTTTTGATCGCTCACAATCTAGATATTGCACCGCGTATCCCGAATATTGCCAGAGGCGATTCAATCAGTTTTCGTGGCAGCTATGTTTATAACGACAGAGGCGGCATCGTACACTGGACACACCGTGACCCCAACGGAACACATCCAGGTGGCTGGCTCAGCCACAATGGCCGGAAGTTCCAATAGGACCGGACGTAAGACAATGCCCTAAAGAGCATAATTCAGGCTAAACAGTGCTGCCTCCCTGTTAATTTCTCCAGTAACGGCTAAAATAGCTGTAGCGACACCCATTCTCCAACACCCCTGAAATCTCCCTCTACGGAGGCTATTATGAGACATTGGCAGTCATTCAAGATAATCAGCCCGGAAGATTTACAGACCATGCTGCAACAGCAACCCGCACTTTTACTCATAGACACCCTGCCGGCAGAACACTTCAATGCGATACACCTCCCCGGAGCTGTCAACGCCTGCGTATATGACATGACCTTTGTCAATCAGATAAATACGCTCTGTCGGGACAGCGGGGCCGCCATCGTGCTTTATGGCTCGAGCAGTAACTCCCTTGATTCCAGGACCGCCGCAGAAAAGCTTATTGCCGACGGCTATTCAAACATCTCCGTACTCGAGGGCGGCATCGATCACTGGCGACAGTCCGGGTTGCCACTGGAAGGCGACACCGAAACCGCTGCCAGCCTGACAGACCAATACCTGCTGAAAGATGGCAGTTACAAGGTCTCAGTTCCTGAGAGCAGAATATTCTGGATCGGCAGAAACCCTAACTCCAGTCACTACGGAACAGTGCTGTTCTCGGGAGGCAACTTCACCCTGCATGGCTCGTCAATCCAGGGAAGCCTGCTGGTGGATATGGAATCCATAGAAAATATCAACCTGAAAGGAGATGAGCTTGAGCAGGTTCTGATCACTCACTTGAAGTCAGATGATTTTTTCTATGTCGATGTCTACCCCGGAGCCCGATTCGATATTCCCAGTGGCCGACTCAATAATCAGGCCTTTCCCACCGTGCCTAATTGTGAACTGAGCGGCATGCTCGATCTGCGCGGCAGACAGAATCACCTGAACATTGAAGCCACTGTGGTTCAAGGCGGGGATGGCAAACTGCACCTCTCTTCCCATTTCGAGCTGGACAGAACCCTCTGGGGCATAATCTACGGCTCCGGTAAATATTATGAACACCTTGGAATGCATACAGTGTTCGATCACATTTCAATAGAACTGCTGGTTATTGCTGAGAAGAGTTGAGACGTGGGACGTGGGACGTGGGACGTGGGACGTGGGACGTGGGACGTGGGACGTGGGACGTGGGACGTGGGACGTGGGACGTTTAAAGAAAAGATATTGGTTGCTTGCCTGCAACCGATTTTTTCTGAATTTTGAGCATAAAATACTGGTTACTTCTTGACAGCACCTGTTGTTAATGATAATTATTATCAACATATCGGCATATTGCTATTTGTCGATTCTTAAAGAACATATAACCTTCAGGAGTTATCCATGGCGAATATTACCCTCAAAGGAAATGCAATCACCACTGTCGGAGAATTGCCTGCCACAGGTCAAAAAGCACCGGATTTCAAACTTACCAAAACCGACCTCTCCGATTGCTCCCTTGCTGATTTTGCCGGCAAGAACGTGGTACTTAATATTTTCCCCAGCGTTGACACCGATGTCTGCGCAACTTCAGTGAGAAAATTCAACGAAGCCGCCAGCACCATGGACAATAGCGTCGTGCTCTGTGTTTCTGCAGACCTGCCCTTTGCCCATGCCCGATTCTGCGGGGCAGACGGCTTGAACGACGTCGTCCCCTGCTCCGTCTTCAGGGCTGCGAATTTCGGCAAGGATTATGGTGTAACCATCAACGACGGACCAATTGCCGGGCTGCTTTCCCGGGCCATCGTAGTGATCGGCCCTGATGGGACTGTCAAATACACCGAACAGGTACCTGAAATTACCCAGGAGCCTGATTATGATGCTGCACTGGCACAACTGAATTGATGGCAAGCCCGAGCCGATTACTGTGATCTCATCCACTGTACTCCACACCGATATTCATCGGTGTGGAGTTCCCTGCCCTTCCGACCAGACCACCCTCCCTCTTTCAAATTAATCGTTCCTTCAGTCTGAAAAAATCATTGTAAACTTCTGCTGCTTTTTATATTACGTAACTCAGCCGCACAAACTTACCGGCAGAGCGCCGGAACCTTTCACGTACCAGACTAAGCTGCAATATTATGAGTTACAGAGTTGCGATCAACGGATATGGCCGAATAGGCCAATGTGTACTTCGGGCCATCTATACCAGCCCCTTGCGGGACCAGTTCACCGTAGTGGCAATTAATGAACTGGCTGATATCGAGACCTTAGCCTACCTGACCCGCTATGACACCACCCACGGGCGCTTCCCCCTGCCGGTTCATAACGACCAGGGCTATCTTCATATAGGCCCCGACAAGATCCGCATTCTTCGGGAACAAAATCCCAAGAACCTGCCATGGGCAGAACTCGACATAGATCTGGTGTTTGAATGCTCCGGCTCGTTCAGCGATCGCGACACCGCCAGCCTGCACCTTGAGTCCGGTGCGAAACGCATTTTAATTTCCCATCCCGGCAACCCGGACCTCGATGCGACCATAGTCTTTGGTGTAAACGACGACCAGCTTAAACCGGAACATGAAATCGTCTCCAACGCCTCCTGCACCACCAACTGTATCGTGCCGATAATCGATCTGCTCGACAACCACCTTGGCATCGAACATGGCGTTATCACCACCATCCACTCCTCGATGAATGATCAGCCGGTGATCGATAGCTACCATCGCACTGATCTCAGGTTGACCCGCAGTGCACTGCACTCCATTATCCCGGTGGATACCGGTCTGAGCAAAGGCATCCAGCGCATCCTCCCGGATATGCAGGACCGCTTCCAATGCCTGCACCTGCGTGTGCCCACCATTAACGTCTCGCTGATGGATCTTTCGGTGAACGTCTCCACACCTACCAGTGCGGAAGATGTGAATAAAATCCTGCAGCAGGCAGCCGAGGGCTACCTGAACGGACTGCTTGGCTACACCCAGGAACCCCACGCCTCGGTGGATTTCAATACCGATCCGCACTCCGGTATTCTCGATGCCACCCAGACCCGCGTGAGTGGCGAGACTCTGGTCAAGCTAATATGCTGGTTTGATAATGAATGGGGTTTTGCCAACAGGATGATTGAGGTTGGTCACACCTGGCTGCAACTGGCGGAATAGGAATCCGCGAACAGCGTACAATTTATGGCGGGTTTTCCTTGAACCAGCTGGATATCCTCTCTGCTGTCACCAGGGCCATCTCCAGTTGCCTGCTTTTGAGACGATAAAAGAGACCGGACCGAAACATATTAGCGTTTAGCACCGGGTGTACACACGACAACACCGCCAGGGCAGCGACACCTCTATTAATGAAAGTAATGCCACACTGCTGCTGAAAGTCAATTTCGATAATCCGGCATTGACTGGGTGGAATCTCGACGTCCGCCGCTTTGATAATAAGGCAATCACTCTTTACGCTCTCAAAAACAGACCGTTTTCTCTCAACTCCTTCCGGGGCGAGTGCCAGAATGACATCCGGTCTGGCAATACCGGTATAGCGAATCGGCTGTGGCGAACAGACCACTTCACAAACGGAATGACCACGCAACACCGTTATCGGATAATCACTTTTTCTGGTCACCTGCAGCCCCGCAGCCATTGCCGCAAAACAGAGTATTTCACCCGCAGTATTCATTCGCTGCCCGGCGGCACCGAGCAACATGATTTCACACCTGGCATCAATGGCCGCAGTCTGCTCCACTGCAATTTCAGTAAACGGTTCCTTTGCCGGTTGTTCTGCAGCAAGCCTTCGATACTCATCACCATATTCCAATCTTTCGTTTCGGGACACGACTCCTGAAAACAGCGGATTATGCTCGTGTTCCTTTTTCTCCCGCAAAGCACGCGGGTTGCCCCTGGCATAACGGCCTGTGCAGACAGTCTCCACCTCCAGAACGGAAAAACCATGATGGCAGACAGCCTCCGATATGCCTGCAGCCAGCTCTTTTTCCTCCGGCAGAAACCGTCCGACCCAACTCGCACCAGCAGTTTCAGCCAGCTTGCAGAAATCCAGAGGCTGCTCCAGTTGATTCAAAAAGCCCGAACTGGTTGTCGCCTGTTGTGGCGTCGACACAGAACATTGTCCGCCGGTCATGCCATAATTGAAGTTATTCAGCACCAACAGGTTAATATCGAGGTTCCTGCGGCAGCTTGCAATCACATGCGCTCCACCTATCCCCATACCTCCATCACCCATAACCGCAATGACCGTCAACTCCGGCCTGGCGAGCTTCAATCCGGTGGCGTAGGTCAGTGACCGCCCATGCAGCCCGTGCAGGGCATGGGTATTGTAAAAAGTATCGAAGAGACCGGAGCAGCCGATATCGGTTACAATAACAACCTGATTGCCACTCAGTTTCAACTGCATCAAAGCCCTGTTCAGGGCCTGGACGACATTGGCATGGTCACAGCCGGGACAATAAACCAGAGGCCGCCTGTCATTGAGCAAGGTCTTCATCGCCCACCACCTGTACAATAGTTTCCGGGCTGATCAGCACCCCATCCATACGGCCATAGTTCAATACCGGAACATTACCGGCGATGCGCTCTATTTCACGGACATACTGTCCCATATTCATCTCTATGACGATGACCAGCCTGAACCAGGCGATAATATTTCTAAGGAGCTCCTCCGGTACGGGGTAGAGAGTCTTCAGCACCAGCAGCGATACAGCCACACCCTTTGCCCTGAGCCTTTCCACAGCCTCTTTGGCTGCCCTCCCGGTGACCCCGTAAGTAATGATCAGCCGCTGCGCCCCTGACTCATTATCAAGTTCATGCAATGATAAGCTCGCCCCCCCATCTCTCAGTTTCGCCAGCAGGCGATCCATGGAACTATTTATCAGCTGGCGGTCAACAGTCAAATACCCATCCGGACCATGGGACGATGAAGTCTGCCGCACCAATGCATCACCACCGATCGGCAAAAAATCCGGCACCATTTCATTATCAGCAGTATGAAACGGCAGGTAATCCTGAAAAGGCGGTGCACATTTCCGCTGAATCTTCTCGCCCAGCTCCAGCGAGCCCAGGTCAACGCTCTCCCGTGTCAGTCCAATTTCTTTGTTAGAAGCGATAAAGACCGGGCAGCGATATTGCTCAGCCAGATTAAACGCCTCATGGGTGAGCCGGTAACAGTCACCGGCATCCACCGGAGCCAAAACAATCACCGGCAGGCCGCCGCTATTGCCCCAACGCATGAACTGGATATCTCCATCAGCTCCTTTGGTCGCCGATCCTGTGGACGGCCCAAGCCGCTGGACATTGACAACGACAATGGGAATCTCACTGCCAATCGCAAAAGAGATGTGCTCACTCATGAGGCTCAATCCTGGCCCGGAAGTGGCGGTCATTACCTTTCGCCCAGCCATGGAGGCACCAAGGCAGAAACCGATTGAGGCGATCTCATCTTCCCCCTGCAGACAAATACCGCCAGCAGGAGGTAACAGTTTCAGCATGTGATTGAAGATAGTGGTGGCGGGCGTGATCGGGTAACCGGCAAAGAACGTACAACCAGCCTCTACAGCTGCCCTGGCAATGGCCTCATTGCCATCGATAAAATATGGGGACATGTAAACACCTCCGGATTTTTCCTGAGCGTCCTACATTTCCGATATTTTGTCATAACTTCGACCATTGCACAAGATTGCCCCAAAGATAGCTGCAGAATTCCAGATCCGATCTGAAACATCATAAAGCCTGGTGTCAATTTAATGTGGGAGCCCAGTATTGGATGGCAATCATCGTGCCGAATGAAGGCTCCGTGAGTGGTTCCCCCCGACACCGCTAGCCCAGGTCTGAGGTTAGGCTATTCATCCATTAACCAGGAAAAAACGGAATGATACTGCGTAGTAGCTTTTAAAAAAAAACCGGGACCGAGGACTAGACCGATAGGGCGAGAAAAAACAAAATCTTCCAATCACTTCTGTCCTGAACATACCAATACCCTAACATAAAAATGAATTTTAACTCAAAAAAAACCTGCCCAAAATAATTGGATAAGCAGAGTATCCACGTGCTAGGATTGTGCATTGGCACCACTGATTTCCTATTTTAGGATACCGGAACAATGCGGGTAATAAATACCTCCTCATCATTTATGCCTGTCAAGCTTCCAGCTCAGGCAAGGCCAATAACAACTGCCTAATATTTATTGACTATCAGAGCACATGTTCATTTTGAGCGATACAAATAATTCTCAAATTTTCGGTATGGTAATAGGCTGAGATTAGATTGTAAGTATCAGACAAAAAATAAAAATATGGCTCAACTGTAAAGTTTATTTTGATTTCATCCTGGCGCACCCAATGCTCATTTATGTTGCCGTTTGATAGTGCCAAGAATTTTCGGCAGGTAGAGTTTTGTTATCTCACAGGCAGCATTTTGAGAGTGTGGTTATGTTGGTCTGACTTCGGTTGAACTCCTGTCTTCTGACTCCGCAGTAGTCAGCGGCAAGACTGTTCGGGACAATTGACCTTGTGTCGGCTGATCGGCTTTGAAATCAGGCAGGAGAGTCTGCAATGGCCGCTGAAACTGGTCTTATTAAAGAAATTAGGTCTAAATAATCGCTGATATCTAATGACAGTGCCAGCGTGGTCCTGATTTCGCAAGGCGAGTTTCATAGGGCTGTAGAGGTGGTTTTCATGGTTAAGAAGCGAGATGAACCCGTTTTTTTTGACCCCAGAAATAAACGTTGGCAACGTGTAAAAGGTGTTGTCACCCTGTTAGCCGTCTTTTTGACCTTGGTGCTTACCCTTTTTCTGATGAACCTGTTTCTCTACCCGCAATTCAAACCTCTGCAACGGCCTCTCTGGCTGACGCAAACGGTGAAGAGGCTCAGCCCAGGGTGGTCACCCATAACGGTGGGATTCCATGTTCATTGGGATAGAAACAGTTACAAGTCCTTAAAGGCCCACATCGAAAAACTGGATGTGGTCATTGGGGATTGGCTGCATCTTGCGTCCGGTGATGGGTCTTTGACTGAAGATAACTCAGCTGACCGGAAACAGGTCTTGGATTTCATCCATTCACACAAGCCGGATACGAAAGTGATCGGCTTGGTGTCTAATTTTTCCGAATTCGAATGGGATTCCGAGTCGCTATCCCAGATGTTGGCCCAGCCCCAAGCCAGAAAGAGGGCAATCCTGCAACTGCTTCAGTATGCACAAGCCCACCAGCTCGCCGGGATCTGCATCGACTTTGAAGCTATTACTGAAAAGAGCCTGCCAGTCTACTATCGATTCCTTGACGAGTTTCGCTCCGCACTTCATGCATCGGATCTGGCTATTTTGGTAGCCGTTCCCGCCGATAACGATGACTATGATTACCGGAAAATCTCTGAACTGGCCGACTATGTGGTTGTGATGGCCTATGACGAACATTGGTCGACGGGTTCTCCCGGGCCGATTGCGAGCATGGATTGGTTTTCATCCGCTATGAGGAGACTGCAGGGAGATGTTCCATCTGAAAAGATGATCCTGACGTTGGGAAACTACAGTTATGACTGGGAGATGAGCGAACAAGCCGGAGAGGATGGATTGCCTGCGGCCAAGGGCCCGGCCGAGGTTAGAACCTTTAAGGACGTCGTGTTTACCGCCACCTGGTCCAAGGGAGAAATTGCAATGGATCCATTTTCCCTGAACCCAATGTTTCAGTACGAGGATAAAAACAACAATACACACCAGGTCTGGATGCTTGACGCCATCACACTTTTCAACCAGATGGCCATGGCCAAGCCGTTGGAACCGTTCGGAATTGCCCTGTGGCGTCTGGGCAGTGAAGATCCGATGGTCTGGGAGGTACTGGGAGATACACCTGATTTCAACAGCCGGACTGCAGGTGCACTGGGGTCCATTGATTATGATTACTCCGCCGACTACCAAGGCGACGGTGAAGTCATGAGCATGGTCCGGAAAGCCACCTCGGGGAAAAGAGAGATCGATTTTGATAAAAACACCGGTCTGATTATAACCGATCAATACACCGTCTTTCCCTTCCCGAGTCTGATTTCTCTCTCCGGTGCCGCGGACCGCAAAATCGCCCTGTCCTTTGACGACGGCCCTAACCCGAGCTACACTCCTTTGATCCTTGATGAGCTCAAAAAGGCGCAGGTACCGGCTACCTTTTTCATCACCGGATATAACGGCCTGAAATATCCTTCTCTGCTGAAAAGGGTATTCGCCGAAGGCCATGAGATAGGCAACCATACCTTCACCCACCCCAATATCGCTAAGATTTCCTGGTTGCGGTTGAGGGCCGAGATAAAAGCAACGGAACTGCTGTTGGAGAAAGTGATCGGGCGAGGCACGCGCCTTTTCAGAGCCCCCTATAACACCGATTCGGAACCCGTCACCGCAAAGGAGCTGCGACCTTTGGAATTGATCAGCAGTCTTGGTTACGAGGAAGTCGGGCTGAAGATCGATACCCATGACTGGCAAGAACTGAGTGCCGGGGAAATGGTCAAGAAAGCCCTAGAGGAAGAGGCGGCATACGGGGGTAATATCCTACTGATGCACGATGCGGGAGGGGATCGCTCGCAAAGCGTCAAGGCGCTGCCCGGCATCATTCATGCCTTCAGGCAGAAAGGGTATGAGTTCGTCACTGTTTCGCAGCTTACCGGGAAGACCAGGGCTGAGGTCATGCCCGAGACTTCAAAACAAAGTACCTGGAGCGAATGGGGGCGGAATCTTGGTTTCAATATTATAAATTTAGGACAGGATGTGCTTTCGGTCCTGTTCGTAACTGGAATCATTCTGGGGTTAAGCCGAACGTTGTTCATCATGGGAATCGCGCTTTTGGGAATGGTCCGGAAAAATGGTTCTGCTCACCTACCCGAAAAAGAATTTTTCGTGAGCGTTATCATTCCGGCTTACAACGAAGAAAAGGTCATCCGAAAAACCATCGATTCGTTGTTAATTGCCCGGCATCCCGAGTCCTTTGAAATTCTGATCATTGATGACGGATCGACGGATGCCACCTACAAAATTGTGCAGGAAGCCTACAGCGAGGATCCGATAATCAGGATGTTTTCGATTCCAAACGGCGGCAAACATCAGGCACTCAATTTTGGCATCGAGCACGCTCTGGGAGAAATAATCGTCACCTTTGACGCCGATACAGTCATCGCTAAAGATGCCCTGGTGCTCCTCGCAAAGCGGTTTTCTGACTCCGCCATAGGGGCCGTCGCCGGCAACGCCAAAGTCGGCAACCGGATTAACCTCTTAACCCGTTGGCAGGCGCTCGAATATATAACATGCCAGAATATGGACCGCCGGGCCCTTGATGTGCTGAACGGTATAACGGTTGTCCCCGGGGCGATCGGCGCATGGCGCCGGGAAGCTCTCAAACAGACCGGCGGTTTCAGCGCCGATACCCTCGCCGAGGACTCTGACCTGACTGTCCAGATCATCAAGCAGGGATACAAGGTCTGCTATGAAGATAAGGCCATCGCCTCGACCGAAGCCCCGGCGGATATCAAAGGTTTTTTGCGTCAGCGCTTTCGCTGGATGTTCGGCACCTTCCAGGTGGCCTGGAAGCATAAGGACGCTTTGTTCCGCCCAAAGAATGGGTTTCTTGGTTTTTTCTCCCTGCCCAATCTCCTCCTGCACCAGATATTTTTCCCCCTGATATCCCCCGTGATGGATCTTGTTCTGCTGCTGTCACTGCTGTCGGCGGCTCTAAATCGCTGGCAGCATTCCGCTGAATTTTCCCCCGACACGCTGCTAAGAATTTTCTGTTTTTATTCCATATTTCTGGCGGCGGATCTTCTGTCGGCCACCATCGCTTTTTTCATGGAGCGAGAAGAGGATAAACGGTTATTGCTCTGGGTTGTTCCCCAACGCTTTTTTTATCGCCAACTGCTTTATTACGTAGCGATCAAGTCTATTGTCGCTTCCCTGAGGGGGCAGCTCGTCGGGTGGAACAAACTCGATCGAGCGGGAACCGTTGAAGCAGCCTAACCCGAATATTTCATGAAAATACCCAGATTTGAAACAGCCCGGGCAGATTCCCGCAAGTGCTTTTCAGACCACAACCTGCTCGGCGACCGAGGGCCCTGGAGGACTCGGCCGAAAAAGCGGAACCTGTTAAAGGTGCCCTGAAAATCGAAGAGGTTGACAGATGATTCGTTACAAAAACGTGACTAAATTACTGATCCCCTTACTTCTCATACTGATTGTCAGCTACATTGTAATAAACAGACCAGACAAGGCGAGCGTATTCACTGGTGGCTACGTTTTCGGCCAATGGCTCGGAAAGGCCAAAAGACCTTTTCCACAGCATGTTTCCTATACGCCTGGCACCATCAAGCCGAACGTCGACCAGGAAAAAATGGATAAAGCCACCGAGGTGTTCTATGAGGCGTGGAAGGCTCGTTATCTGAAAGATGATTGCGGTTCAGACCAAATATATGTCTGGTTTGATTCCGCCTTTGATAGTGGCAACGCTTCCCTGGACTCAATTTCGGTTTCTGAGGGCCAAGGGTACGGCATGATCATTGTTGCCTATATGGCAGGGCATGATTCTGATGCAAAAAAAATCTTCGATGGACTGTATAACTTTTACAGAGCACATGTAAGTAACAAGGGCGGGAGCTCGCTGATGGCATGGAATCAGGTCGCCGGATGTCGCAATGCTCCAAAAACGAATACTGGCGACGGGAACTATTCCTCCACCGACGCCGATATTGATATCGCCTACGCACTGTTGCTTGCCCATAACCAATGGGGCAGTAATGGCATGATAAATTATCTCGGCGAAGCAAAAAAACTCATTCGGGATATCATGCGTTATGAGGTCAACTCCGATACCTGGACCCCGAATCTGGGGAACTGGATTTCACCGTCTGATCCTTTCTTTTTCGACACCCGCACCTCCGATTTTATCGTCAACCACTTCAGGGCATTCGAAAACGTAATGGCCGATAAAAAATGGCGTTTGGTCATTGACCGAGTTTATTACCTGGTTGAGCGCATGCAGAAGAAATACAGCCCGCAAACAGGCCTGTTACCCGATTTCATCCAGAATACCAACGTTATACCCGCCCCTGCCAGCCAGCATTTTCTTGAATCCGACTATGACGGCAGTTATTACAAAAACGCCTGCCGTACTCCGTGGCGTCTAGCGACCGATTACCTGATTTACGGTGACATCAGAGCCAAAGAGGCACTGGATAGCATCAACAGTTGGGTCATGCTATCCACGAATGGTGAGCCCGAGCGGATTAAGGCGGGATATTATCTCAACGGAGAAATGGTGCCTGGCAGCGATTATTCTTCAGCGGCATTTACGGGTCCCCTGGCGGTCAGCGCCATGGTTGACGAGAATAACCAGCTATGGCTCGACCATTTGTGGGCATTCCTGTTGAGAGAAAAAGGATTCAAGGTGGGCCCCAAAAGATACTATGAAAACACCTTGAAAATGCTCACTTTGATCATCCTCTCAGGCAACTGGTGGGCACCTGATTTCTGACTTTGTTTGTACTGGAATCTTCATTTCAGGTAAGTGGGTGATGCGTACTTGCCTTTTACGACTGTCCCCCAAACCGGTTTCCTGATAAAACCTTCACGATTACGACTACCATCGTGGCCGTTTCACCCCGATCTTGTGAGTTTTTCTCCTCCTAAACCTCAACTGCGTGTCAACCCCTCCGGCTGTCTCCTCCACCACAGGTTCACACCGATTCTTTCACTCAGACTCATTGGCTCAAACCAACCCTGCACTGACATCAAATACCTAATATGCGGCGACTTCCAGCCAACCCCTTCTATGGCAACAGCATCCCCGCTCATCCAATCTCACAGTGTTTGCACATCAACAAAAGGCTGCTCATAATCGGCACATCCATCCTCATACGGCCAGATAATGCTCTCAACAAAATCCGGGAAAGCAGGTCGCCCTATTCCACTTCGACTTGTCTTCCTCGTACAATCCAAGATCTTCTTGTTGGTGCCATGACTCATCTTAAAACGGTAGATAACCGTTCCGGTACTGTCGCCATAGCTCAACTTAGCAAGCGAGCAAGTGTTGGGAGAATGTATTGCGCCAGGTTTTCTATGCATTTGATATTATAGAGAACATCAGTCGGAGTTGTCACAGGTCAGACTTCGCACAAAGCTTCGAGTCGACAGGATTACAGCGAAAAGAAAGTTCCTTTTAAAAAACGGGGCCGACTATAACGGCCCCGTTTTTTAATGATAAAACCTTTTGAATTTGACAAACGCAAAGTCAGGCTGGTTTTTACCCTCAACAGTTGCGGTAAAGGTGAGCGCTGCCAATGTAAATGAATCCTGAGCTGGGCTTTTTCAGGCGCTTAGTAGCCTTTCACAGTATCCACCCAGTTCAACGGCTTACAAGATGGCAAAGTGCACTGACTTTTCGCCTCTATCATATCTTCAAAGGTGATCGAGCCGTCACCATTCAGGTCGCAGGGATCGTCGGGGTCATCGACCTGTTGGTTTATCTTGGATTTGATCAGAATCAGGTCAAATCTGTCCACATCGCTGTCACCATCGACATCTCCAGGAATTCCCGCGGGCCGGTACATGCCTTTCATCCTGAACGAACGGTAGGTGGTGTGATGCGGCGCCTGGAGCGTGTAGGTAATTTCGCCAGCAGGAGAGGTCTCGGTGGATTCACTGAGGCCAGCTGGAAAACCGGGAACCGGGGACGGTTGATCGCCGGCGATCCCGCCGGACAGGAAATGGTAATTACCATTAGAGAGCTTCTGAGCGCTTCCGAGAAAAGACGCATAGACGCCGAGATCGGCGTTGGTCACCAAAGTCGCTGTTCCACCCTTTTCATCTAAGATATATACCTGCCCTCTGCTGTTGGCAACGGAATCATCACCATTTTCATTCCGGGCATTGGAGTTGTCGTAGATCACTATCTCATTTTGAGCGTAGACCATAGGCTGGTGTTGACCGGAAAACCATGGGTGAGAGTCGTAGGGACCGGCATGCGCTTGTTCGATATCAAAATCTCCCTCGTTGCCGAGTCGCCAGAGAATATTTCCCGCCCCCTTGCCGTCATCGTAGTCGATCTTGATAAGCCAATCCTGATGGCGGAAGGAGACAATAATGCTTCCGTCCGCCGGTGCGTAGGTAACTGTATTGCCGTGGGTCCAATCATGTGCCACAGGGGCCTGGTCCGGACCATCGCCGAGCAGGCGCAGAGGTCCGCAAACGTTGCCTACGCCCGGTGCGCCGGTACACTCTTCATCACGGAGCGCCCGACGGGTCACTGGCAACTCGTCATGATCGAAAGTGTTCCAGGCCCACACTACTTGAAAGTTTTTGTCCAGATCAATGATAGCATCGCCCACAACGTCCACGGGTCCACTGCCCTGAACATCTTCGAGGATTCTCTCGACTCCGGCCATCACCAGGGTATGCCCGTTCGGCAGACGCCTGGCGTCATGGTGGAAGTAATAAATGGGGTCGTATCCCATCGCAATGAGTTGCTCGTTTATTCGTTCCACATTAGTTTCACGAATCGTATTTCCCGCCAGATCGATTTCCCTCAGAAGCTGCCCCCGAATCGGCCCGGGGATAACGTCAGGAATGGGCGGTCTGGACATGGGAATAAGGAATGTTCCTGACATCGATGGTGGAAAAGACATCAAGAACGAACCTGCATATTGCATAAAATCCAACGGCTTCTTGAAGTACCAGAGCAAGTTTCCATTCAGATCAGTTGCCACAGGGCAACCGAGTCCCACGTTCTCTCCTTCTCCGCCGAAAAGCACCGCATGAACGATCACATCATCGGACAGGCTGGTGTCGGGACCGGGACCGTAAGTGACACTAAAACCCCAATCCGGGATCTCTGAAGCACCTGTGGTGAAAACAGAAATTCCGGAAACCTGTTGAATATGATTGCCAACCGTGATTTCATGGCGCATCTCGTAATCTGTCTCCGGCACCATGCCGGCAACGAGGAAGTTGGTACTGCGGTGTGCCTTGCAGCGCTTGTAGGGCGTTGATTTCCAGGTTTCATCGCCTTGGACGCGGAACTGGACGCGAACCTCTGCACCGGAGACGGTAATGGGCACGCTATAGAGTGCAACCAATGGATGCTGGGTCGCCGTGATAACTGGATCACCTTCCGCCACCCGGGAACTGACCAAATAGCGTGTTTTGGTTTCCTGCAGCTCCCCGCTAATATCTCTGGCTACCACGGAGATGTTATACATACCTTCTTCCAGCGGTGTCCAATCAAATGAGCTGTAAATATCAAAGTCGCGGACGATCATTTCAGGGCCGCCTATCCGCTGAATTTTGTACCGGTAATGTATGGCATCCAGATCATAATCGGTGAATGCAGTCCAGGTGATATTTGATCCCACCGGTGCGCCTGAGGGCAAACTGGGGGAAAGTGTGATAGCCGCTATGGCGCTTTCAATGGTGATGACTGCAAAAAACGCGCTAACCAAGGCAGCGGTGCAAAGGAAGGTCCTAAATTGTTTAATACCCTTTCGTTTCATTCATACACCTCCTCACTTTTTACAGATGGGTTCAAGCAGAGGCCCACACCCCTCAAGTCACTCAATAAATGAATAAAAACTGGCACATGAGAGCTATTGTTGACTCTTAAAAAAAAATCCACGGCAACCTCTATTCACGCTAATCCCGTATCTATACCAAAAAATTGAAATGCCTGTTATTGCTTTAAAATCGGGGCCAATGGCAATGGTCTCGTTTGGCTGAAAGACTTTCTGAATTTCACTAATTATCAGCCTAATGTTTGTAAGGATTTGGGTGTGGGTGTTATAAGGAGCACCGTATTTACAGAGCTGGACGTTATGACAAAATTATCCATAACTTTTGAGCTATTTCTAGTTTCAAATGAGTGATGAAAGTAGAAAGAAGCTTTACACCTTACTCCTCATACCTCCCTTCTTGCTCAATCTTGCTGAGTCTGAGTGGTTATCGAGTAATAAGATATGGAAGATATCAGCGATTTTTAAACGATTCAGTTATCTGAAGCTCAATTAATACAGATAAACCTAACCTGTATTTCACAGTTCGATCATTTACTTCTGGTTTAGTTTATTCTCCCTTCAGCATTTATTGCCATTCCACAAAGGACAGGGCTAAAAAAACCTCTGTCCTTTGTGGTTTGTGAGAATATTTACCAGGCTTACTATCTGTTATTTACTTTATCTTTACAGGTGGTGTTGCCAACACCTCACATCCTCCATTCGGATAGCCTGTAAATGGGTTGGCTGTACCTATGTACAAATGCTCTCTCCCTTTTTCGTCGACAATCGGAACTGTTCTTCTTATTCCGTAATTGAGCGAATTTTTAAAGCCACTCAAGGTCACAGGCTCCCAATCTATTCCATTTTTAGTCTTCCATAGATCTGCACCGCCAAATTTTTTGATCAAGTAATCAATAAGCTTTAATGCAACGGCAACCTGGTCGCCATCTTGGAAGTCAATTTGGTTTAGGATCTGAAGCGGGAACATGGTGGAAGGTGAAGATGTATCGGTAATATTTTGTACTAAATCCGCCGCTGCCTGAGGATCTTCAATTAATAATTCTTTGAGATTTCTAAGTATCGTCCCACTCATATCCAGCGTGCCGACAACCAACTCGCCCTTATAAACGGCCATATGCCAAGCATAGCCATTGAATGGGTTACCGAATCCAGCGGGGATATAACTTTTAGGGATTCTGAATGTTGGCCAGCCGGGAGGGGGATCGCTCGGGAAATAGGCGCCGACCATCAACTCGGCCTTGTCATCTTTATCAACTCTTATGATATCGATCGGCCGGGTTCCGACCGGTTCGCCATCTTTCATCACCATGCCAATTCCAACTGCGCTGCCTATGTAGAGGTACTCGCCAAAAGGCTGCATGGTCATGCCGTATTGGTTCCAAGTGTCTCCGAAGCCATCGACGACCACGGGGGTCCAAACTAATTTGCCGTCTTCCTCTGTGCCGTCGGTTTTCCAAACTTCGAAGCCGGTCACGTAATTGACTGTGGAAGCATACAAATGATCATCAAATACTGACAGATAGTAGATTTCCACATTGTCCTGGTTGCCAAACCCGATCTCGCTCATCTCAGACCAGTTTTCGCCATCTGGAGAGCTAAAGACTACACAGCCGCCGGCTGATCCCAGATCTGTTCCGGGCTTTGAAGCTGAAACATAAACTTTTCCCTGCCACTCAACAAATCCCCTGACATTAGTGGTATTTGCTAAAGGTCCGCTGACATCCTGCCAATCACCCTCATTACCGGTAGCTGAGCGAACGATACTGCTAAAAGGCATGGGCGGCATCCAGGTTCCCACCCCCAGGGCATATATATGACCGTTGAAGGTACCAAGCGTCCGATATCCATAGGCCACAGGATAAGTACCGGCTGGTATCGTCAACCCATAATCTGGAACAATTATCGGATATGGAAGCTCGAATGTCATGGACTGGTACACTTTTTCCCATATGCCATCTTTTAATCGCCAAATTTGCCCTCTCATCTCGGCGGCATAGCCAGGACTGCCCCACACCGGGTCAGCTGGACCTTCAATGGCCGTAGTTGGATCAATCGGAAAGTCACCATCAGGAAGAAGACCAGGCATTGCCTGCATTATGCTCCACAAATGATGACGAACTGTTGAAGCGTACACATCACCATTAAACTCGGTCAGCCCCCAGGTATAGCTGTTTGCTGAATCACCGAATCCTCCGGTTGCGATTCGTTTGAGTTGTCCTTCACCCAGTGCCCATATTTTGAAAGGACTGAGAAGCGAAAAGATCATCAACAGTAATAATGCCATGATTTTTTTATTCATGTTTCCTCCTTTAAATTTTAGACAATTGTTTTCCGATATTGCCAACAAGGATCATGAAAAGGCAGTTAAACTAAAGATGACAAAATAAACAGTTTTCAATAAACACTTTTAAATACTTGATAGCCTTCATCATGAATACTTGTCAGCTTGAAATAAATAAAGGAATCCAAGCACACCGACACCAATTTCAGCTAATTTTATAGTTGTTCAATTATTAAAAACGCAAAAACCGGACAACCTATTTCCGAGGTAGTCCGGCGATCTCTTGAGACCCGCAACTTTCCGTCCCCGTCTTGCGGCGGGTTTGGCTTTATCTTGCATTAACTATAACAATTATATTTTGTCATTTTTCGCTAGTAAAATATTAGCAAAAGCAATTCAGCAAAGCAAAGTTTTTATTAGAACATTGTCAATACATCAATCTAATTTCTTATTTACATTACGATTCCAACATCATTGATATATATCAAATCAAAGCTCATTATCATAAACACTCTGAAGCCGGATCCAAGTATCTCTAATTAAATCTGGCCACATCATAACTCCGATATCGTATATATATCTGTACAGACATAAATTTCTCGCTCGACATTGAGTGAAATGAAGAGCTAATTAGCCTTCAACCGTTAAGTCTCTCGTCCAAAGAAATATGAACGAGCTAAATGGACCAAGGTGGAATGGCGCCGACATCATCTAGATTTTATTCAACATTTCATTTACTTAGACCCATTCCCCATCAAGAATACGCTAACATTCAGGGATTGCGCAACAATTGGGAAAGACTGGGGCAATAGTTCCAGTATCCGGCACAGATATGGCGGATCATCTACACCACAAATACCATTAGAGCGGTGCATGGTGCATCGCCAGTTTCGCACACTGCCCAAGACCAAGGGGGTACACGGGGCAGATAAGCCGAAAGTTTCATTTCCTCCCCCCTTTTCCCTTCGAGGCAGGGTGACAGGTGATAGGTCATCGCTATGTAAGGAACCTTTGATTTTCCCGGTGGCTCGATCCGATGCTATTTATATCTTCTGAAAAAACCCGTCTTCTTATAACCGTTTTTGCCAGTGCCCTTACATGTGCACCCGACACATTCAGTGAGAAAAAATTGTTTAGATAGCTCCAGCTATGTTAGGATGAGAGTAGTGAAATGACAGCTATGTGTCGGACAGCTCCAACCCCCAGGGCCACCTAATGGAGCGATTACTCGTCACCTTCGCCAGTAGTACTAATCCCGCAGCAAAGGGCACAGGATTCCCCGGACGGCGCCAGGCTGTCTTGTTCATCAGCAAACAACGATGGGGGTAAGATATTTCCATGAATCGATCCTTGCTGACATCTCCGCGCCTTTATCTCACCAACCTCCTGACTCAGGCTGATGTAACCGTTAACGGCACTCGGCCTTGGGACATCCAGGTCAAGAATAATGCTTTTTTTGAGAATATCCTGACCAAGGGCTCGCTTGCCCTGGGGGAATCCTACATTGACGGTTGGTGGGAATGCGAAATGCTGGATGAATTTATCCACCGGATTCTGCGTCACCGACTGGACCGTTGTGTACGGCTCAACCCTCCGCTTCTCTTCAATATTCTCAAGGCCAGGCTCAGCAACCGTCAAAGCCGGCACCGCGCTCCCCAGGTGGGGGAACGCCACTACGACGCCGGCAACGATCTGTTCGAGCTGATGCTTGACCGCCACATGATTTACAGCTGCGGCTTCTGGCAGGGGGCCGACACCCTTGACCAGGCGCAGGAGGTTAAGCTGGACCTGATCTGTCGTAAGCTCCAGCTCACAAAGAACATGCGGCTGCTCGATATTGGTTGCGGCTGGGGGGGGCTGGTGGAATTCGCTGCCCGTCAATATGGGGTAGAGGCGGTGGGTATTACCATCTCCAGGGAACAGCTCAAATTCGCTCGAGAACGATGTACCGGATTGCCGGTGGAGATCCGGTTGCAGGACTACCGGGAAGTCAATGACCAATTCGACGCCATAGTCTCGGTGGGTATGTTCGAACATGTCGGCTATAAAAACTATGAGACCTTTATGAAGGTCGTCGCTCGATGCCTTGCCCATAACGGCCTGTTTTTGCTGCATACCATCGGTTCCAACAGGACCACACATACCGGAGATCCCTGGTTCGACAAGTATATTTTTCCAAACGGCATGCTGCCGTCCGCCAAACAGCTGACCACCGCTATCGAAAAGTTGTTTATTCTCGAGGACTGGGACAATTTCGGCACTCATTACGACAAGACCCTTCTGGCCTGGCATGATAATTTCGAACGCAATTGGCCGACGTTGAAAAAACGGTACAGCGATAAATTTTATCGGGTGTGGAATTACTACCTGCTCTCCATGGCCGGTGGCTTCCGTGCCAGATACATGCAGGTATGGCAGATAGTACTTTCCCAACTCGGCAGGAACGGAGGCTACACGTCGATTCGCTGTCCGAGATGCTCCGACTCATCTAAGTAAAAGGGGCTTGGAGCCATTCTCTGCAGTGACATCGGCAGAACGGTCAGTCAGCTCTAACCTATCAGCGAACGCCTCATGCCTCTCACCTCTCCCAGACAAGCCCTGTGCACCTGATAGCAAAACACTAAAATCATCTTGGCAAATACTCAAACGGTACACACCTCTGGTGATTCAGCAGGGTAATCACACTGAATGAAGAGAAAAAAAATGTTTCGATGGCTTTGGCGTGTCAGGTAAAAGATAGTGGCTTGGCGTCCATGGACCTGTCAGGCCAATTTCTTTAAGGCGCTACATTAAGCAATTACTTATCGTCTACCCGAGTAGAGCTAAAACTTCCTACAGCAAGAGGAGGTACAGTATGCGGATAGGTGTTCCAAGAGAGAGACATGAAAATGAAAAACGGGTTGCAACGACACCGGAAGTAGCAAAGATAATCAAAAAACTCGGTTTCGACATAGTCATTGAAGCCGGTGCAGGTGCTGCAGCAAAATTTACTGATGACGCCTATAGTGACGCTGGCGTGAGGGTCGAGCAGGATGTACAGACACTCTATCGCGATGCCGACATCATCCTCAAGCTCCGCCCGCCGGAGAATCACCCCGAACGCGGTATAAACGAGCTGGAACTGTTACGGGAAGGCCAGACACTTATCAGTTTCATCCATCCCGGTCAAAATCAGGCGCTTTTAGAGAAGCTTGCCTCAAAAAAGATCAACGTGCTGGCCATGGACTCCATTCCCCGCATTTCACGGGCCCAGAGGATGGATGCGCTCAGCTCCATGGCCAATATAGCTGGATATCGGGCTGTTGTTGAGGCAGCTCAACACTTCGGCCGTTTTTTTACCGGGCAGATAACTGCCGCCGGCAAGATTCCTCCGGCAAAGGTGCTGGTGATAGGCGCGGGTGTGGCTGGCCTTTCGGCCATTGGCGCAGCCAGGGGCATGGGAGCAATAGTCAGGGCTTTTGATACCAGACCCGAGGTCAAGGAACAGGTCGAGAGCATGGACGGTGAGTTCCTGATGCTCGATTTTGCCGACGAAGACGGCTCCGGTGAAGGCGGCTACGCCAAGGCGATGAGCGAAGAATTCATTCAGGCCGAGATGGAACTCTTTGCCGATCAGGCAAAGGAGGTCGATATCATCATTACCACTGCGCTCATTCCAGGTAAACCCGCCCCGGAGTTGATCACCGAAGCCATGGTGAAGGTCATGCGGGAAGGCAGTGTCATTGTCGATCTCGCTGCCGAAATGGGAGGTAACTGTAAACTTACTGAAGCGGATAAGGTTGTGGTGAAACATGGAGTGACCATAATAGGGTATACCAACCTGCCCTCGCGTCTGCCAACGCAGGCCAGTCAATTGTACTCCACCAATCTTCGCCACCTGCTCTCGGAATTAACTCCGGCAAAAGACGGCGTGGTCGTCCTCAATATGGACGATGAAATCATACGGGGAGCAACCGTCATTAAGACAGGTGAAATTACCTGGCCACCACCGACCCCAAAAATCTCTGCTGCCCCGAAAAAGCGGCCGGCTCCGGCAAAAGTGGAACCACAGCCCGGAAAGAAAAGAAGTCCCTTGCGCCTCATTCTGGCAGCTGCCATACTCGCTATCGGCTCGCTGGCTCTGGGGAGTGTTGCCCCACCTGAGTTCATGTCCCATTTGACCGTTTTTGTGCTGGCCTGTTTCGTAGGCTATATGGTGGTCTGGAATGTCACGCCATCTCTGCATACGCCTCTGATGAGTGTCACCAATGCGATCAGCAGTATCATTGTCATCGGCGCGCTGCTGCAGATCTCATCCGATCGCTTGCTGATCGTCTTTCTGGCGGGGATTGCTGTCCTGATCACCAGCATCAACATCTTCGGCGGCTTTGCGGTCACCCATCGAATGTTGAGCATGTTCAGGAAATAGGAGGGCAAACATGTCATATGGTATTGTAACCGTAGCATATATCGGCGCAACCATCCTGTTTATCCTGGCACTTGGAGGCCTTAGTCGGCAGGAGACCTCGCGACGTGGGAATTATTCCGGCATGATCGGCATGGCGATAGCTCTGTTAGCCACCGTCATCGGTATTGTCTCTGCCAACTATTTCATCCTGTTCCTCACAGTTGTCATCGGGGGTTCCATAGGCCTGATCCTTGCAAGAAGGGTGCAGATGACCCAGATGCCCGAACTGGTGGCGATCCTGCACAGCCTGGTAGGGCTGGCGGCGGTCCTTGTCGGTTATGCCAATTTCATGGATCATCAGCGGATGCTTGTCGGTATCGAAAAGACCATTCACGATTCGGAAACATATCTGGGCATACTGATCGGCGCCCTGACGTTTTCCGGTTCGGTAATTGCCTTTTTAAAATTGAGCGCCAGGATCAGCGGCAAACCTCTGCTGCTGCCAGCTCGTCACTGGCTCAATCTGGCGATGCTCTTGGGAACGGTAGTGCTGGGTGGGCAGTTCATCAAATATTCGGCTATTGGCGGCGGTACTGTTCCCCTTGTCCTGATGACCGTCATCGCTCTTCTTTTCGGGGTGCACATGGTCATGGCCATTGGCGGAGCCGATATGCCGGTGGTGGTCTCCATGCTGAACAGCTATTCAGGTTGGGCGGCTGCGGCAACCGGCTTCATGTTGAACAATGACCTGCTGATCGTGGTTGGCGCCCTGGTCGGCAGCAGTGGTGCAATCTTGAGCTATATCATGTGCCGCGCCATGAATCGCCGATTTCTGGCCGTTATCGCAGGAGGCTTCGGCACCTCAGCGGGCACAGCAGGAGCAGATGCCGAGGATGAAGCTGGCGCAGTCGTTGCTATCGAAGCGGTGGAGGCGGCGGAACTGCTGCTCAATGCCAAAGAGGTGATGATAATTCCGGGATATGGGATGGCTGTTGCCCAGGCACAGCACATTGTTTATGAAATCACACGCAAGTTACGCGAGAATAACACCAATATCCGCTTTGACATCCATCCGGTTGCCGGCCGCATGCCGGGCCATATGAACGTGCTCCTCGCCGAGGCCAATGTGCCCTATGACATCGTCTTCGAATTGGATGAGATCAATGAAGATTTTCCCCAGATCGATGTCTCCGTGGTAATTGGCGCCAACGACATTGTCAATCCCGCCGCCCAGGAGGTACCGGACAGCCCTATCGCCGGTATGCCCGTGCTGGAGTGCTGGAAAGGGAAAGTGACCATTGTCCTGAAACGTTCTATGGCCACCGGCTATGCAGGTGTTGCCAATCCGCTTTTTTATAAAGAAAATACCAGAATGCTGTTCGGCGATGCCCGTGAAAGCCTGGATGCTGTGTTGAAACATCTGGAATAGCGTGTCCCTGATAATAGGTCAGTAAGTTGTTGCGTAAGAAGACAAGGTGGTATTCTCCGTCTCCTCCGGGAGGTTCCGTGAAAAGATCATGGTTCAGCCATCGAATGCACTGCCTGACATCATCTTTCACTGCATAGTTTTTTCCAGTATAGGCTCTGCGCATTGCATTCATCAGATCATCAGTAATTTTCATGGGATACCGATCTCCTTCCATCAACTCGAACAACAGCAATTATGGGGAGGGTCGGTCCACTGCCCGACTCAGTCTGGAGGGGTATTAGAGTATTACCCTGGGCGTAAAATCTACAGACGAGATCTTTATCATGAAAACAAATGAGCTCCTGAAAGTGCTGGATATGCTAATCAGTTTTTTTGAAACAGGTAATACGGTAACGGATTCAGCCGCCAAGGCTATCTTCATGGAAGACGGTGAATACGATGAGTACTGGCAAGGTGTAGTGGATGAATTCAGGCAGAGTGTCGACTGGACAGGTGTACGGGCACCGGAGTCGGAATTCCTGTCATTCTGTCTGCGCAACCTTCGCGATAAGATCGATAATCAGGGATAGCCTGAGTAGGGCAAGAAGCCCTTGCCCCCTCCAACACCTTGCTGCGCAGCAGGAGGGAAATGGAGTGATGGGTGCGAGACTGGAGTTATTCGTCTCCAACCCACTCTTTTCGTTGGAGAGACCGCACATCACATCAGCTACAGTGACCAGACAGACAGCCTCTTTTCCAATTTTTACAGCCAACACCGATGCGTTTGCCATTGTCATTTTCCCTTCAGCAACATCCGCAAGTTAATCATTGATTCCTGAAACGGGAAATGTTCGTTGCACTGCGTGTCGAATGATCTTGTGCTCTGCCGGGAAGCCGCCACCCATACGTTATAATCGTTGTCAGGTACAGGAAAAGGTGATTGCCACTCACCTGGAAAAGTGGCCCAGGACCTGAACACGGCCAGCGTTTGCCAGAATTTCATCATAGAGAACTTGGTAGTCGGGCGCATACCTCTTGGAAAAATGAAACGGAACTAATCGCTCCACCCCTGCATCTCCGGCGATTGTCGCGGCGGCAAAGGTCGTGAGGTGTTGATTGGCATCGGCCCTGGCCTGATCCTCCATGGTAAATGCCGCCTCACAAAACAAGGTGTGTGCTGAGCGAGCCAGCTCGGTGAGCTTTATTCTGTTATCCGGGCTATCCGCCATATCGGCGGCATATACCATTTTCTTGCCCGGTACAATGAGGGTCAGTTCTTCGGCAAGTTCACCGGCTGGTTGCTTCATACCGTTGGGAAGTTCGATCAATATTTGAGGTGATTCATTGGCTATGCAATATTTCAGCCGACCAAGCCAGGGCCCCGGAGCCACTCCCTTGGCTTTCAAACGTTCTTTTCTTACCTTTATTTCCCTGCCAAATACAAGCGCGTAGGCTATGGATGGGGTACGGTGGTCACATATGGCAGCCTTGATAATAAAATGTTCGTCAGTGAGGATGACGCCATTGTTGATGGTCGTCTCCGGCAGGTTGATGCGCTCTTTACCAGCCTGCAGCCTGGCGCGCCTGATGGTCGCCTGCCCTATTTCCCCCACTTCAAAGACAGGTCCCTTTTCCTTGATCCGATCCCAGGTGACCCCCTGTATAAAATGCTCTATGTGATCGATCGTTCCCACCGGACCAAATATCTTGCACGGTTCGAGCAGGCCGATGCGCAAACGGAGGAACCAGACAAAGCCTCCTATATGGTCAAGATGGGCATGGCTTAAAAACACCGCACTGACCTGATGGGCGACCTTGGCCGCCAAACGGGCCGGATCACCAAGATCAAAGAGCAGACTCTTTTTCAGATCTTTCAGCCTCACATGCAGAAGGGGGTCGCCGAGAGCACCACCCACCAGGGTTGCCCAGGCGGGACCGAGATGGCTGGAGATGGGAAGATATCCCGCATTCGGGGGGAGAACGGGAGGCGTCATTTCCGCAGGTTGGTTGCCCACCGCCGGTGTCCGGGTAACGGGAAGGATGGTCGCGAGTCTCCCTGCACCATCTCTTCCGGCATCCCTGATTAGCAGTGAGGACACATTGCCATTGTTGCATCTAACCATCTTCAGTGTAAGCTTTTTGCCGTGCAGTTCTGCCACTTCCCCGAGCCGAACCGTCCTTCCCCGGCTGTCCAGCAATGCGGCCTGTCTTCCTTTCCATGCTTTGACAGCTTCCAGGGGCGGCACCGTCCCTAAAAGGTGCAACCGATCAAGTTGCACCGTCTCTTCCGCACCCTGTTTCAGAAAATTGTCCCACAACCGTGTGCGGTGTTTGATCCGTTGAAACCTGCTTGGCCGTTTGGCCAGCGCAGAAGCAGGGATATAGAGTTTTTCGGCATGGAGCGCGGCCAGTTCCTGGGCGAGGGGGAGTGGAGCCGCTTTCCAGAAGAGAACGAGGACCATGTCGATTTCAAGGGATTCGGTGAGCTCAAGGAGCAGTTCAGCCCCACCAACACCTTTAACCACCCCTGGCGGGTCAATGAGCAGTATCGTGTCCTTTTTTTCCTCATCGACCTGACGGACCAGGGAGCGGGCCAGAAGACTGAGCGGCAGTCGAAAACGGCTGGCATCGAGGGAGCAGAGCGCAGCGGAATTCCCAAAACGGATCTCATCATTCTCCAACCAGCCCCGGCATACAGCTCCCGGGATGCCAAAGGGAGGGCTCCCGGGATCAAGTTCCAGAATCTGACAGGATTTCAACGAAGTGGTGAGGGAGCTCAGTAGCTTCAGGGCGAGGGTGGACTTCCCGGCTCCCATATCGCCCCAGACGAGAATGCGGCGATATCCTGTAATGAGCGGTGCTAAAAGATCCTCTCTTTCTCCACAGAACGTAACAGGTCGGTCCGTTGACATAATTTCCTCACCCCGGTTGCTCTGCTAAAATAGTAATCCTTTCCTCCTGAAAAGCACAGCAAGAGGAAAAATTAGGATGGACAGGAGGCTTCAACCACTAACGAAAGGTTGAATAGGCGCGTAAGGAAAGCAACTTAAGGTGCTCACCTAAAAAACAACTTCCTATGTTAAGCGATTCTTAAAGCGTTTCAGGAGGTTCAGATGTGGTCTTCACAATTATCAGAATTGCAGTTCATTTCGCTCATGCAGCCGTAAAAACATTGTGGAGCATCATTTTTTTAAAGCTTGTTACTTAGTTGGAGCATATGTTTTCCTGTTGTCTCTAAACCTATTGTATGCTAGGTTCCGGGGCAACTTTTTATCTAACCAAGATTGTTCAGCATTACAATATCATGCGCGTAGTAATAGACTGAAAGCCAAGTTCTGTTAGTTAGTTTTCATATTAAAACTCGGCATTTTATTCAAGATCGAGGCGCGAATCGATTGTTTACCGCAGCCATATAGATGATATCTCCAAGTCTCGTACCTCGCTTGCCGCTGTTCAGGGGAAAGTGATGGAAAGCTTAGGCTGTAACTGGAACGCTCTTGTGCCTGTGACGCACTTGCATTCATTGTGAAAGTGAGTTCTCCAAACATCTAGGCTATGTCGTGCAACAAGTGGATCTTACAACCTAAAAGCCGAGTCTAAAAGCGATAAATATAGCATCTGCTCCAGACAAAACCCTGACCTTTAATTGACGTACCCACTGAAATTGGTCAAAGGACATATGGTGGCTACAAGCTGGACAATTCATTCCATATGATCGCGAAAAATGTTGGTGCTATAGAGCAGATACCTGAAAAGGCACGGGGAAACAGCTGTTCCGTCATTTAACGAAATATAGATAGCCTGTTGGCTTATTGGTGCAGTTGGCGTCCCTATTTCACCAGGAAGCAAAGTGCATAAAGATTCGATTGGGACCAATTGGGTTCTCTATCGGGGGAATCAATTTCTTATCGGATAATCACATGACCCGCTAAGAACTCATCTTAAAAAACGTCACTGCATATGCAGAAGGAGGTGATGCGACACTCAATGAATCATTGAAGGGGTTGAACATTTCAGGATTTCACAGAAAAAAAACATGAAAGTTAAAGGAGATAAAATAATGGGTAAAAGATTATCTGTTGTCTGTTTCGCAGTCGCTTTGATGATGTTCTTTGGAGTTGGCAGTGCTTTTTCGGCTACTGCTAAGGCAACCTGTGCAGCGACTGAAGTTGCCATAGTTGACTACGAAAGCGCCGCCGATTATGCTAATCCCTTCAAAACTCCTATTTTTACACAAACCATCCACTCGGCCTCGCAGAAAGACCTTTTCATCGATGTTTCCCTCGAGTGTGGTCTCACGACTAATACCAAGGTTATGAGCAAGAATCTTGTAAGAGCTATTGCAGAGGCCGAAGCCTATGTAAAAGTCTCGGTAGAGGTTGATGGTGTAGAGGCAGAGCCAGGAGAAGTGACTTTTGCCAGAAGGTACCAGGCATTGATAGCGGATTTAGCTGGCTATGTGGATTTTAATGATGCAGGTTGCTTAATCGCAGATCCCGAGACTGGTATCACAACACTTGATGAAGCTTGTGTAGAAGAAGAGATGGTAGCCCTGGTCCTCGATACAATGACTGCTAATTCCTTTAACTTTGTGTTTGGTAATCTGGCGGCAGGTGATCATGAGGTAGTTGTATACGCAGAGGTTGGTTATAATACATCAGATGGATTGGATATTTCGGAAATAGATGGCTACATCCCTACAAGAGCATACCTGGGAAAAGGTTCCGTCACGGTTGAAAGCGTCAGACTGGTCAAGGATGAGCTTGCAGAAGTTGACTAGGAAAATCTGCTTCTGAAGAAGCGATCTATTCACAAATAATGCCCCAAGCTACCATTCACCTGTTTTTTTTATCATAATCAGGTGGAAATATCAGTATTGTCGAGCCAGTAATTTCAAATACTGCTGCTCCAGGGCCTTCCTCCGTTACGGAAGGGCTGGCAAAAAGACTCTTGCAGAGATGTTCTTCTGGGCTGGCCTCAGCTCCATGGAGGTTGGTTTGAAGAGTTGTAGTAGGTGAGGCAGGCTGAGTGTACATTGGTACTGGAAGTGACCTGAGTGAAAAAAGAGCCACCACAGTGGTATAAAAACCTTCCATACGACAACAGCCACTTACCAATCAGTTTGGTAAGTGGCTGTCTTTATTCCGGATGGCAGCTAGAGATTTAAATCTCCCAAACTCCATGTTCCTGAAGAACCGTATTATCTCCTGTCGATGAACCAGCTCTTCCCATCAGGCTTTAAACAGGTCGTTTTTGGGGCCGGGGATTATTGGTTTTTCGTTCATCCCTTCCTGCCTCTTTCCAACTTGATGGTATCCTCTGAAGACCTGAGTCCCCTTCTTCAGAAGGATTATGTCTTGGATGTGTTGCCCAACATATTGTTCGAATTATCGTACTTGGGTTGCTGAGCCTTGTTTCCTCAGTATCACTGATTGACAAAATGAGTAAGGCCGTGCACTCTACATGGAATATTCCACCCATTCCATCCACACACCACACGGGTCTTTGATGCCACCGCTTAATATATTACCTGATATTGATGTAACCGATTTCGCAACGCTGTTGTTAAATTATAGTACCGATGGAATATTACTCACCGATTCGACAGGCCTTGTAATTGCCATAAACAAGAGGTTTAGCAAACTTTTTCAAATCCCAGCCTCAGAGGTGCTTGGAGCCAACGTATTAGAGCTTGTTAAGCAGGGAGCATGGTCGCCAAACCTCTTCCAGCGCGTAGTACAAAAGAAAAAAACGCTCTCCATCATGCAGACCACCCGAAGTGGTAGGTCAATCCTCGCCACAGGTACACCAATTTTTGATGATGCAGATGAACTCCTCTATGTACTTTTTAATGACAGGGATATGTCGTTACAGTCGGTTCTTGAAAACGACTCCACTGAATCTGTTGAACTGGCCATTCACGCTGCAGCCAAAGACGAACACCTCGTCGCAGAAACTCAGCAGTACACATTAAACGGGATCGTTGTAACAAGTAATATAATGAAAAAGCAGCTCAACCTCGCACTGCAGGTCGCCAAATTCCCCGTACCTGTACTTCTTACCGGCGAATCGGGGGTTGGAAAAACAATGTTTGCCCGCTTTATTCATGACCAGTCCCCTAGAAGAGAAGGCCCTTTTATTGCCATAAACTGTGGGGCTATTCCGGATCAACTTGTGGAATCAGAACTTTTTGGACATACAGGGGGTGCCTTTACCGGTGCCACAGCTGGGGGGAAAAAAGGTCGCATACAAGCCGCAGATGGTGGGACATTATTCCTTGATGAAATTAGTGAACTTCCTTATGTCCTCCAGGTCAAACTTCTCCAGTTTCTTGAGACAAGTCAGATTTACCCTGTGGGTGGGACAAGTCCGATCCCTGTTGACTGTACTGTTATTGCGGCCACAAATAGAAATTTGGCATCCATGATGGCTAATAAAATATTTCGAGATGATCTCTATTTTCGCCTCAACGGTATGCCGATCGAACTCCCACCTCTGCGAAAGCGTAGAGAAGAGATACCACCCCTGGCTCATTTTTTTCTTGAACAGTACTCAACCAGATTTGGGATTGAGGCTTCTCTTACACCTGAGGCCCTGAACGAGCTTACGCAACTGCCTTTGAAAGGTAATGTACGGGAGCTTTCCCACCTTATTCAGCGACTACTCATTGTCACTGGAGGAGGAGAAATCACAGTGGAGCAGGTTCACGAGTGGGCAACCACAATAACAAAAAGCACCCTAAAGCAGTTACCACACTATGACGGTACTCTCAGCCAACAGGTTTCTCAGTTTGAAAAAGATATTATCCAACAAACAATAGAGAAGTGTGGGAGTCAGGTTGAAGCTGCAAAAATTTTAGGCGTCCATCAGTCAACCCTCTCCAGAAAACTCTAGCTTTATGCAAGAATGCATTTGAGTTGCATAAACGCATTCCTCCCGCCAACGATCTAACCTGTATCAACTTGTATTTGCTATGTTTTTATTTCAGGCACGCTCTTTGCTAGTGTAAAGTTATCAGAACGCATAACCATTATTTATCACAACCAAGGAACCACCCCATGAGCCAAAACAATACCAAGCAAATGCCTAAGGACATGTTGACCAACAAAAACCAAATCAAAAGGATCCTATACGCAACGGACCTGACTAAATCCGCACCTAAAGTGTACCAGTATGCCCTCTATCTTGCCAAGCAGTTTAACTCTGAAATCATATGCTTACATGTCATAGATACCCAATCTGCAATCATGAATTTTGCTATGTCTTACCTCACCAAAGAGGTTAGACAGGAAATACTCATTCGTGAACACAACAAAGCACTTGAGGAGATGGCACATAGAAATCGCCAGGCTTTTATTTGTCAACAGTTCGGCATGGATGATGGACTTTATCCAGAACAGCTCGGCTTAACAATTATCGATAAAGTAGTGTACGGCGATGTCGAAGAGCAGATTTTAAAACATTCAGTAAACTCGAACTGCGACCTCGTTGTCATGGGTGCACACGAGAAACCTTTTTTCACCTTTACGACAACCCTCTCTAAACGAGTAATGAAAAGATCAAAAGTACCCGTTACTGTCGTGCCTATTCCAGGTGAAAGGAAAGAGCAGTCAACTGGTTTTCTGCCATCTTTTTTGCCACATTTTTCCGCTGGTCGGTATAAGTGATATTAAAAAAAGCGGATTAAACTTCTGCTGTTTTGGCTCCATCTTACGATTGCAACCGTGAAATGGAGCCTTTTTTGTTTACCCATTTCAACCACGCATTCTTTAAATCCCCACTCTAGACACCCGCCACCCAAAAGGAAGAGACTCTTATTGGCAATGTTTCCCATTTAAACAAATCTAAGGATTACACACATCCTGAAAGGTTTGGGTTACCGGTGGGTGGTTGAAAGGGTTGCTTGGACCAGGGTATTCCTGAGCTTTACATTAGGAATACCCTGTAATGATATGTTTTTTTTATGGCTTAGATCAGCCCGCAAAGCCTCCACAGTCGACTAATCGAAAATGGGCGCGTTCCCTGTTTTCACTTTTATTCCGCTTCTTATCCACCCCATTATGACCGTGCCCTGTGCCAGGGCAATTTACCGAGGAAGGAGCATCTGCTTTTTCCGTCGGAATATCTATAGCAAGCCCCTAGCTGCGTGGCCTAAATTTACCCCTTATACAATTTTTATTCATGAATATTTTCTTCCGCAAACCACATAGGTATATGTAATAGCTATACTTATCCTATGTAAAATGTCGACATTTTACCACTGACTGTAAAATAAATATTGACAACCGCCAAATTTTTTGAGATTTACCTTAAGCACAAAGTGTCGACATTCGCCACTTTTTAGCTGTATTAATTACGTTTACTCGGTGAGTAGACTGGAATGACGGACTAACGAATCAACGACGTCAGCACAAACCAGACGCAGAGGACTAAACATGTCAGAAAATGTTGCAATTGAAACCCCAAACGCTCCGGGAGCCATTGGTCCATATTCCCAAGCCGTGAAAATAGATGGATTGATTTTTACTTCCGGAGCATTGCCAATCGATCCGGCAACCGGAAAATTCCCCGAAGGGCCCATTGCAAATCGCACCCACCAAGTATTGAAAAACCTGGCTGCGGTGCTTGATGCTGCAGGAGCCACACTCGACGATGTGGTCAAGACCACTGTTTTTCTAGCAGACATGAACGACTTTCAGGAAGTGAACGAAGTTTACGCGCAATACTTCAAGATGCCATTTCCAGCCAGAAGCGCTGTCCAGGTAGCCAAACTGCCGCTTGGTTCAGATATCGAAATAGAAGCTGTAGCAAGTATTTAACAATATTATATTTTTATCGGAGAGATCATGGACCTTACTCAATTCCCCAGGCGAAATTATCTGCAGGGACCAACCCCCATCGAAGCAGCACCGGCATTCTCCAAAGCGCTCGGTGGCAAAGTTAATGTCTTCATCAAACGTGATGACCTGTTGCCGGGTTGTTCTGGTGGCAACAAGACCAGAAAACTCGATTTCTGCATTGCTGACGCGCTTGAAAAAGGTGCCGACACCATCATCACCTGTGGCGCAGTGCAATCAAATCATTGCCGCCTGACCCTTTCCTGGGCAGTGAAAGAAGGTTTGGATTGTCATTTCATTTTAGAAGAGCGTGTTAAAGGAAGCTACAAGCCAGATGCCTCAGGTAACAATTTCCTGTTCAACCTCCTGGGAGTCGCTTCTACCAAGGTTGTGCCGGGCGGCTCAGATATGCTTGGCGAAATGGAGACATTGGCTGAGGAGTTAAAAGCTGCAGGCAAGAAGCCGTACATCATTCCAGGCGGGGCCTCAAATGCCATCGGAGCGCTGGGCTATGTCGGCTGTGCGCAGGAGATCGTCCAGCAGCTTTTTGAAACCGGTCTGCATATCGACCACATGGTTGTACCCAGCGGCAGTGCAGGCACCCACGCCGGTATCGTTGTCGGTATGGCAGGAACCAGTGCCAATATCACTGTTTCGGGTGTCAACGTGAGTCGCCCTAAAGATGTACAGGAAGGTATTGTCTTCAATCTCGCCCAGGAGACTGCGGCACTCGCTGGTATGCGTGGTGAGCTCAGTGCAGATGAGGTTACCTGTTTTGATCAGTATGTCGGCCCTGGTTATTCCCTGCCTACAGACTCCATGAAAGAAGCGGTTACCCTGCTCGCACAGACAGAATCAATCCTGCTTGACCCGGTATACTCCGGCAAAGCGATGGCGGGCCTCATTGATCTTGTCAGAAAAGATCATTTCCCTGCAGGCTCGAACGTTCTTTTTCTCCACACTGGAGGCTCGCCGGCCCTCTACGCTTATCTTGATACCTTCAAATAGATAGAAGCATGTACTGAGAAATCCGGCTTAAAAGTAAAGCACCGGAGCAAATGCTAGTTCGGTGCTTTACCCTATAGAGAATAGGGAATTACCCGTTGAGGGAGGGAACTGCCTGTTCTCCAAATCTAAAGTGTTCTGTGAGAGGAAAACACTATGAAACTTTATCATAAGATAATGATCGGGCTGGTGCTTGGCGTCGTTGCCGGCCTGATACTCGGAGAAAAAGCTGCATATTTAAAGCCTGTCGGTGACATTTTCATTCGCTGTCTGCGCCTGATCGTCGTTCCACTGATCCTTTCCACCTTGATTACAGGTGTCGTCAGCACCGGAAACATCAGAAATTTAGGAAAGACCGGGATCACCACTCTTGTCTACTTTATGGCAACGACCACCCTGGCGGTGCTAATTGGCCTGCTGGTCGCCAATATCCTCCAGCCAGGCACAGGACTTACCCTGGGCGAGATGAAGACTTTCAATGCTCCGGACCCAATTGGCCCGGCCCAGATGATTGTCAACATGTTTCCGATGAACCCGATGGAAGCTCTTGCTAAAGGCAACGTTCTCCAGATAATTATTTTTGCCTTACTTTTCGGTGCCGGGCTCTCCATGGCCGGCGACGCAGGTAAACCTGTCAGCAGGTTTTTCCAAAGCCTGGCGCAGGTCATGTTCAAGGTGTCCGATATCGTCATCAGCTTTGCACCGTATGGCGTATTTGCCCTTATCGCGTGGACAACCGGTAAATTCGGTCTCGATATACTCCTGCCCATGGGTAAGCTGATCATCGCAGCACTGATCGCCAGCGTTATTCATATATTTGCATCTTATACGCTGCTGGTTGCAACAGTTGGCCGCATATCTCCTCTTGATTTCCTGAAAAAGACACTTGAACCCGCACTTGTTGGCCTGTCTACCTGCAGTGCTGCCGCTGCCTTTCCGTTTTCCATGCGTGCTCAGAAACAGCTGGGTGTATCGCCTAAGGTTTCCGGCTTTACCCTGCCAATGGCACTGACAATCAACATGGACGGCACAGCCCTGTACCAGGCAGTTGCAGCCACGTTTATCGCCAATGCCTATGGTATTGACCTGACACTGACCCAGCAGGGAACCATCGTGGCCACTGCAGTTCTGGCTTCGGTTGGCACCGCGAGTATTCCTGGTGGCGGTTTAATCATGCTCACCATGGTCCTCCAGTCAGTCGGCCTGCCGCTTGAAGGAATCGCCATCGTGGCAGGTGTCGATCGAATTCTTGATATGTTCAGAACGACCACCAATATTTTTGGTGACAACTCTGCCGGTGTTGTTGTGGCTTCTTTAAACGGTGAGCTGGATCGTGAAGTTGCTGCAACCCCACTTGATGAGATGGAACTCGGAAGTAGTGTTCATGTTGATAAAGAGGGTCACCTCGTTGATGATCTGAACTAAAACAGTTGTCCGCGACATAGCATTACCCTCAATGCCACGTAGAGGCCTCCTTCAACAAGGAGGCCTTTTTTATTGCTGCTGCCCCATAATTTCAACTATGTTTTCAACCTGCTGGCGCACTTGCAGCTCTATATTTCTCGGCATCACAATGCACGGAACACCCAGCGGCAGCTCTCCCGACTCAGCACCTTATGGGAGGTATATGGAGAAGTGCAGAAAGAAATGAAAATCGAATGCAGAGAATTATACAAACCATGGGCTGTTCCTCTGGATTCCCCTGGTAAGCAGCATCTGCCATCGAAACGCATCTTGTGCTAAACAAACAATTGCAGTATAAAGGGATGTTTGGCCTTGTGTTTCAACAACTATACAACAACGCACTACTATCAGATGGAGTACCACCTTGGGTTTCGAAAAGCACACTTATACAGAGCGAGTAGTAAATTACATTAAAGAGTGCATTTTGAATGGTACCTATAAACCTGGTAACAAAGTCAAGGAATTGACCATTGCCAAAGAGCTCTCCATAAGTCGCGCTCCTGTTCGGGAAGCGCTCCAGGTTCTCATCCAGGAAGGTCTGGTTATCTGGATACCGCAAAAAGGCAAATTCATAACCAAGCTCAATTCTGAACAAATTCGAAACAGCTATTTCACTGGTGGTATCCTGGAAGGCGCTGCAGTTGCTCAAGCAGTGGACCTGTACACCGATCGAGATTACAAACGGTTGGAGGCCATCAATGAGAAAATGCTTGAAGTAACTGAAAGTAAAAATAGTTTCGAAGCATTTGCAGCCTTGGATGACAAGTTTCACAAGATTCTGTTGTCAAAAATCGACAATGATCTTTTAAAAGAGTTCTGCAAAAGATCATGTCAGGGAATTTCGAAGTTCCTGCTTTATAAATACTGGATAGCGATATTTACCCCCGACGAAGTGTACGCGCGCCACAAAAAGATCGTTGATGCATTGAAGGAGCGGAACGCAGATAAACTCGAGAAGGTCATCCGGGCTCACTACATCGACATAGGGGAGCGGATCACTCGAGTGAAAGAAAAGGCTGACGCGGAAGTAGCGTAATGACAGAGACACAAAGCGGCCAGAGTTGTTTGGCCAGACAGCCTTTCAAACGTGTTGCGTGAAACGTTAGTGATTAGAAATTCTATGTTGACCTCTGAGTAGAGACTACTTCAATCCGACAGGCTCCTTGGCGAATTGGCCACTGCTAATGCTTTTAGGTTTCATTTTCCGCTCTCAGTGATAGCTGCAGATACCTTCCATTAACCTTCTCCCGGATTAGCCAGTGGCTCAACAAAGCCTTCCATTAAAAGAAAGTTACCATTTGTAAGCTTGAGACATCAGCTACCTTAATACTCGTACCTATCAGATCCGCTCTTGATTTCTGCACATAAAGTTCTCTAAACCGCAACTCATCTCCTGCTGGTCAAGAAGACGTATTCAATACCCGTTTCACCATTTGCTAAAAACTGAAAAATGCATACACATAATAAGTGATTGCAAGATGATAATCTGCTACGACCATTCCCCCCGAAACGATTAGAAAACTGTCAAATATAGAGAGGCACCATGTCAGAAATAAATAAATGGGATGAACGATACGCCACAGATGATTTCGCTTATGGCACCGAACCAAATGATTTCTTGCGGGAAAACATTCAGCACCTGCCCGCCGGGGGACGCATACTCTGTTTAGCTGAGGGGGAAGGTCGCAATGCTGTGTTTCTGGCCCGGCACGGTTTTAATGTTGTTGCGGTAGATTCTTCGACAGTGGGTTTGCAAAAAGCTCAAAAGCTTGCCGACGAAAATGGTGTGCAGATAACTACGATCGTGGCAGATCTGGCTGAATTTACCATTGCCGACAGTTCCTTTGATGGGGTTATCTCAATTTTCTGTCATCTGCCACCAGCTGTTCGCAGCCGCCTCCATCGACAGGTTATTGATGGCTTGAAGATTGGCGGCACCCTGATACTCGAGGGGTACACCCCTGAGCAACTTCACCAGGGTACAGGTGGCCCCCCGGTGAAAGAGTTGATGATGACCCTCACCACAGTTCAAGATGATTTTCGTGATCTGAACCAGATCCACCTTCTCGAAACTACCCGCGAGATTCTTGAAGGAACCCTGCACACCGGCACCGGCGCAGTGGTTCAGTTTATTGGTGAAAAAATCTGAACCACCAGTTCTTTCCTCTCCGGTCTCACACCGGAGAGACCATCAAGGACCCTCACCTTACAGGCCCGATGCCTCCACCATTCTTGCCGGGTGTTTTTTTCCTTCTCTACTGACACCAATAATAGCCTTCTGCCACTTCAGACAATCGCCCCTCCGCGAACACAAACTATGTAATCCATCCTTACAATTTGATATTATACAGTTTATTTCAACACCCTCCCCAGCTCAAACATCACATTTCCAACATCATTTTCACAACTATCGATAGTTGAATTACATTTTCGTAACAGATTTTCTTTTCTTGACGGTTCTGGCTTTAGGTGATATATCACATCCAATATGACACACGAACCTGTTTCCCCACTGGAGGACACATTCAATGCCCGTACCGCACAACCCTCAGCAAATCAACCGCTTCAGCATGCGTGAAGAGGTGTACAACACCTTGTTGAAATGGATCATGGAGGGTGTTCTCCGGCCCGGAGAGAAGATCCTCGACAAAGATCTGGCAGAACGCCTTGGTGTGAGCAGAACTCCCGTACGTGAAGCACTCCGACGACTCGAAGACAAAGAATTAATAGAGTCTGCGGCCAACCGCTGGACACGGGTTGCCAGAATTTCGCTGAAAGAACCTGAGAAATTCTATCCGATCATCTGGACTTTGGAAGAGTTGGCAGTTTCTGAATGTATCGATCTTCTTGATGATGAAGATTTTCACCAGATGGAAGCGATTAACCGTTCAATCCAGAAAGCCACCAAAAACAATGACCCGGTAAAGGCATCGTGGGCTGATGTCGAATTTCATCAGGTCTATATCGCCAAATCCGCCAATGATTACCTGATTTCGATTCTGCGTGATCTGAAGATCAAGTTTCGGCGCATCGAGGTGTGCTATTTCGATGGCACAAAGTCATCCGATGAATCGTTCATGGAACACAACCAGATTCTGGGGGCACTTAGAAATCGCAACCTCGCTGAGACCCAGCACCTTATTCGGACGAACTGGCAAAACAGCCTCAAAAGACTTCAGGCTCTTGATCTCGATCAGGACCAGAAGGAAGACGACGCAAGCTGACCCATCTGCCTTAAGATTTCACGTTTATGTTTTCCCTGAAGAGATAAAGAATGACTAGAGCATTGAATAAAGCCGTTTCCGGCCAGCTGGAATCCATAGAAAAGATTGGCTACTCCATTAACTACCTCACCGAACGTCTCTGCGGACTGCTGGTCGCAGCCATGATCGGCGTGGTCTGGTTTGGTATTATCGACAGATATTTCCTCGCTCTCGGTGGCACCTGGACCGAAGAACTTGCCCGATACATCATGATTTGGGCGGCCCTGCTGGCCATCCCCTGCTGCACTCACCGCAGGGAGCATATCGGCCTGAATCTTCTTTTTGCCAAACTCCCGTCCCGGCATCAGGTGAAGTTCCGTCTTCTTCTCGACTTGATCGGCCTCATCTTTTTTGCCTTTCTTTTCTATTACGGCATCATGATGACCAAGGCCGGAGCCACACAATTCGCAACCATTTTCGGGATGAATATGACCATTCCCTACCTTTCGGTCCCCTTAGCGAGCGGGCTGACCATAATTCAGATATCTGTCTGCATGGTCCGGGAAGCGTATCAGATCGAACCTATCTACAAACTCAAGGAGCAGGTCAGATGATTATCGTCGCAGCAACATTCTTTACCCTTCTCCTTGTCGGGGTACCCATCGGCTTCGTACTCGGTATCGCCGGTGCCATCGGCCTGTTCATGATTGGCGGCGACAACTTCCTGATGATGGCCCCAAAACGGTTTTTTGACGGGCTCAATCTTTTTACCTTTATGGCCATGCCCTTTTTCATCCTGGCCGGTGAAATCATGAACCGGGCGGGTATGACCATGAAACTTGCCAACTTTGCCGACTCTCTGGTTGGTTACATGCGGGGCGGGCTCGCCCACTCCAACATGCTGGCTTCCGTGCTCTTTGCCGGTATGACCGGCGCCGCGGTCTCCGATGCCGCAGCCTTTGGCAACACCCTGGTCCCGGCAATGACCAAACAGGGGTACAGCAGGCCGTTCGCCTGCGCAGTCACCGCTGCCGGTTCCATCATCGGGCCAACCATTCCCCCTTCTAACCTGATGGTCATTTACGGCTCTTTGGCCGGGGTGTCAATTGCGGGCCTTTTTGCTGCGGGAATCCTGCCAGGTATTCTGATCTGTCTCACCTGCATGGCACTCATTGTGGCCCTGGGTCGTAGGCTCGGGTTGCCCAAGGCTGAAGGTGGCCCAAAGCTCACTGAAATTATCAAAGCATTCAAGGGCAGTTTTCTCGCCCTGCTTATGCCCCTTATCATCCTTGGCGGCATTCTGGGCGGAATAGTCACACCAACAGAAGCCGCAGCAATCGCTGTTGCCTACGCCCTTTTTGTTGGCCTGATCATTGAGCGTACCATCACGGTCAATGATATTTTCCAGATGCTGATCCGTACCTCCCGGATCACCGGCGTGGTCTTTCTGATCATCGCTTCCGCCTCAATTCTCAGCTGGTGGATGACGTTCATGCAGATCCCCCAGCAACTTGCTGCATTTTTCCTTTCCCTTTCCGACAATCCGCTGGTGATCAAAGCGCTGATACTGACTTTCTTACTTGCTATCGGCATGTTCATGGATATCAACGCTGCCCTTATCATCCTCACTCCCATGCTGGGAACACTCACCACCGCCATCGGCATGCACCCCGTTCATGCCGGCGTGATGATTATTCTCACCCTCAATATTTCCCTTATGACCCCGCCGGTCGGGGCCTGTATCTTTGTTCTCTCCTCCGTAACCGGGGAAAAGATTGAAAAGATCAGCGCCGCTCTGTGGCCGTTTATCATTGCCGAAGTCTCCGTGCTGGTCCTCATCACCTACTGGACTGACCTGGCAATGTTTTTTCCAAAACTTCTGCTGGATCTCTAGCAGGCAATTTTCTTTATGAGGTGTTCGATGCAAACCGTACGTAAAATTTCCTTCATGCTCGCGGCATGCGCTCTGTTCATGCTGGTAGCACAGTCAGCCCTGGCAACCAAGACTATTAAGATGCACCACCTGAACAAGAACGGTGCCTTCGATAATCCTTCCGGTGCTGCGGCAGTCGTTTTCAAGAACCTGGTCGAAGCCGGGACCAATGGAGAGGTGCAGGTACAGATCTTCCCAAGCGGTCAGCTCGGCAAAGATGCTGATGTGGTTCAGCAGGTGAAATCCGGTATCATCCAGCTTGGTGTACACTCTGTAGGCGGTGTAGCCAGTGTATACCCAATGATCTCAGTTCTCGATATTCCATTTGCCTTTCCTAATATCGCCTCCACCTATGAGGTGCTTGACGGAGAGTTCGGTAAAAAGCTGGGAGCGGACATCGAGGCGAAAACCGGTATGAAAACCCTGGGATTCAGTGATTCAGGCGGATTCTTCCAGTTCACCAACTCCAAGCACCCTATCAAGACCCTCGAAGACATGAAGGGGCTCAAAATCCGCACCATGGGTCTGGATACCCACAAGAAGCTGATCTCCGGACTCGGCGGCCAGCCTGCAGCAATCGCCTGGTCTGAGGTATACACCGCGCTGCAGACCGGTGTTGCTGATGGCCAGATGAACCCGGTACCGATTGTAGAGTTCGCTAAACTCTATGAGGTTCAGAAGTACCTAACCCTCTCCAATCACCTGTTCGCACCCCATGTATGGATGATGAACAAGGATTTCTACAACAGCCTTACCCCTGCTGAGCAGAAGGTGGTAGAGTCTGCCGCTAAAGCTGCCATCGTGACCAGCCGCGGTATCGCCAACTCCATTGAGGCCTCTGATCGCGGTCTGCCATTTCTGAACGAGAAACTTGAGGTATACTCGCTTCCGGAAGCAGAAAAAGTGAAATTCCGCGCAGCGACCCTGCCGGTAGTTCAGGAGCATATCGAAAAGACTTTCGGTGCTGAAGGTAAAGAGATGCTTGAGGCATTCCTGGCAGCTGTCCAGTCAGCTTCCTGATAGCCTGTACTCCAATCGGCCCGGTTCCCCGGGTCGGTTGGTGAGGAAAGGATACAAGACAGATGATCCAATATAGCCTGGCAGAACTCAACGATATTAACGCTGTACTTGAACTTCAGGGCAGGTATCAACTCGATAACATCTCTGAAGAAGACAAAACTGATGGCTTTGTTACAACTCCCTTTACAGCCGACCAATTGCAACGCCTCATTCTTCAAGAGAAAGGCCTGTTTGTCGCTAAAGATGAGTCAACTGTAATTGCCTACGCTATGTCGGCATCTTGGCACTACTGGTCAGAGTGGCCAATGTTCCAGTTCATGATCAACGAATTGCCACAACACACCTTTAAGACTGAAACACTCTCGGTAACGAACTCGTGCCAGTATGGCCCTATTTGCATTCATAAGAAATTTCGGGGAACCGGTGTACTTGAAGGTATCTTCGATTTTGCACGAGATGCGATGTCAAAGCGTTACCCGATAATGATAACCTTCATAAACAAAGAAAATCCGAGGTCTTATGAAGCTCATACACGTAAATTACACATGACAACCCTCCATGAGTTCCAATTCAACTGTAACGCCTATTACGAACTGGCATACGATACTTCACAAAAACTTCCAAGTTACCAAAATTAAAACTAAATATTTTACCTGAGAAATTTTAAACAATTCTATCAAGCCCACAGTTCACATTTATAACTTATGCAAATTCCACAACATATAACAGGCCTGCGCTGCACTATCTGCAACACTCTCCACGCACCTGACTCCGGCTTACTCGTTTGCCCCGATCACGATAATGAGGGCATCCTCGAAGTCGAGTATGACTATCAGCAGATCGGCACAACGTTTACCAGGGAACATCTGGCCAAGTCCGGCGATTTCTCCCAGTGGAGATACCGCCCCCTGCTGCCGGTTCTGCCCGACACTCCTGTGCCACCGCTCACCGTAGGCTGGACACCGTTGGTACCGGCTCCATTGCTGGCTGAATCAGTCGGCATTGGCTCGCTCACCATTAAAGATGACTCCCGCCAGCCAACAGGCTCGCTCAAAGACCGCGCCTCAGCGCTTGCGGTTATGAAAGCCAAAGAAGCAGGAGCCAGAGTGATCACCACCGCCAGCACCGGTAACGCCGCGGCTGCACTGGCCGGCATCTGTGCCTCGGTGCAGATGGAGTGCGTTATCTTTGTCCCGGCGTCGGCACCTGAAGGAAAAATCGCCCAGTTAATGGCTTATGGCGCCACTATTTTCCTGGTTCAGGGAACCTATGATGACGCATTCGAGCTTTGCCTTCAGGCCAGCAGCAAGTTCGGCTGGTATAACCGGAATACCGGGTACAACCCGTATATGGCTGAAGGAAAGAAGACCGCCGCCTTTGAGATTTGTGAACAGCTCGACTGGCGGGTTCCCGACTCGGTATTTGTAAGCGTTGGTGACGGCTGCATAATCAGCGGCCTGCACAAAGGGTTCAAAGATCTGCTGGAATTGGGCTGGATAGAGAAAATCCCGCGCCTTATGGGGGTACAGTCTGCCGGCAGCGACTTTATGTGGCAGGCCAGCGAAAAGAATGCGGATGTACTCACATTCCCCGCCATCTCTGCCAATACTGTTGCCGATTCCATCTCCGCTGGTTTACCGAGAGACAGGATAAAAGCCGCAAGAGCAGTTTCTGAAACAGGTGGAGCCTGGCTACGGGTGGCTGATGAGAATATCCTCGCCGCAATACCTGCCCTGGCCTCATCCACCGGGATTTTTGCCGAACCCGCGGCGGCGGCTTCCCTTGCCGGGCTCAAAGAGGCAGTGAACGCCGGCCTTATCACCAACAAAGAAAATTCGGTGCTCCTGGTAACCGGTAACGGTTTGAAAGACCCGGGTGCCACCATCAAAGCGTGCTCGGTTGCTGGCAGCAAAGCCTGCACCATAGCCCCTGATATTGACGAGGTTGGCAAGAACCTGCCAGCCGATCTGAAAAACAACTGTTAATTTTTTACTGAGAGAGAAGCACATGCTCGATCTGACCATAAACCAGAAAGGACTGGAGCGGGCCGTACAGAGGGCCCGTGAAAAAAACATCATCATCCCTACTTTTGAGCAGATGCGCAATCCGTCCCTGATTCCGGAACCGATTCGCAACAAGCTCGGCAATCTCGGCCTCTGGGATCTGGACCCGACCAACCTGTTTCGTATCAGCTGGAAGAACGAACCGGTAGCGCAGGGCGGCGGCTATGGAGGAGTGAATTATATCGAACTGCCTTCCTCACTCACAGGCGTAAAAGCCCGGATCGTGCTGATGCTCGGCAAATGGTTCCCCACCGGCGCCCACAAGGTCGGAGCCGCCTTCGGCTGCCTGGTTCCCCGTCTGGTGACCGGCCAGTTCGACCCCACCGAGCAGAAAGCTGTCTGGCCGTCCACCGGCAATTACTGCCGCGGCGGTGCCTACGATTCCAACCTGCTCGGCTGTGAATCCATCGCCATCCTGCCTGAAGGCATGAGTAAGGAACGCTTCGACTGGCTGGCAAAGGTTGCCGGCGAAACCATCAAGACCCCAGGCTCTGAAAGTAACGTCAAGGAGATCTTCGACAAGTGCTGGGAGCTGCGTCAATCCGGCGACAAGCTGATGATCTTCAACCAGTTTGACGACATGGGCAACTATCTCTGGCACTACCATGTCACCGGTCATGCCATGGCCGAGCTGATAGCCGGACTCTGCCCGACCCCTGAAACGAATTTCAAGGGTGTGGTGCTTTCCACCGGCTCCGGTGGCACACTTGCCAGCGGTGACTATCTCAAGAGTCTCTACCCGACTTCCAAAATTGCGGCAAGCGAGGCTCTGCAATGCCCGACACTGCTGAATAACGGTTTTGGCGATCATAGAATCGAGGGCATCGGCGACAAACATATCCCATGGGTTCATAACGCCAAAAATACCGATATGGTCATCGCCATCGACGACGAGATCCCCATGAACCTTATCCGCCTGTTCAACGAAGAAGCAGGCAAGGAATTCCTGGTGCAGCAGGGTATAGACAGTGCTGTGGTTGACGGCCTTGATCAGCTCGGCATCTCTTCTGTCGCCAACACCCTGGCCGCAATAAAATTCGCCAAGTATTACGAACTGGGGGAGGAAGATGTGGTGCTCACCATGGCCACGGACTCCATGGAAATGTACGGCAGCCGCCTCACCGAACTGACAGAGGAGAAAGGTGAATTCTCTGCACTGAACGCAGCATACGCCATGGGCCGCCTGCACACCACCGGCATCGACACCATGGAAGAACTCAGCTACTACGGCCGTAAACGCATCCACAACCTGAAGTATTACACCTGGGTCGAGCAGCAGGGCAAAACCTATGAGGAAATCCAGGCACAGTGGCAGGAGAGCAGCTACTGGAGTTCCATCCCGGCCCTGGCACCTGAAATCGATAAGCACATCAACGAATTCAACGCCCGCACCGGCCTGCTGGCGCAGTTGTAATGGAGACGAAGATGGTTGAAAGTTATGTTGATACCGCAACTGAACTCACCCGTCAACTGATCCGCTGTCCCAGTGTTTCAGGTGAAGAAGCTGCGGTTGCAGACACCTTGAAAAAAGCCATGGAGTCGCTGGGCTTCGATGAAGTTCACCAGGACAAATATGGTAATATTATCGGGGTGATTAAAGGAAACCGTCCCGGCCCCTGCGTTCTGCTCGATGGCCATATCGACACCGTGCCCGTACCGGATGAATCTGCCTGGAGCGTGCCGCCCTTTGCTGCTGAAATCAAAGAGGGACGCGTTTATGGCCGCGGCGCTTCAGACATGAAGGGGGCAGTGGCGGCCATGACTGTGGCAGCAAGCTCCTTTCTTGATGCAACCAACCGTGATTTTGGTGGTACGATCTGTGTTGCCGGGGTGGTGCATGAAGAATGTTTCGAGGGTGTTGCCGCACGGGAAATCTCCCAACGTTTCAAACCCGATTACGTGATAATCGGCGAAGCGTCTGAGCTGAACCTGAAGATCGGCCAGCGTGGCCGGGCCGAGATTGTGGTCGAAACCTTCGGTGTTCCAGCCCACTCTGCCAACCCGGAAAAAGGCGTCAATGCTGTACATTCCATGACCAGACTCATCACCCGCATGGAAGAGGTGGAACCGGAATCCCATCCGATTTTAGGAGAAGGCATCTGCGTACTGACTGATATCAAGTCAACGCCATACCCCGGTGCGTCCGTGGTCCCAAGCAACTGCCGGGTGACCTACGACAGGCGATTGCTGGTGGGCGAAGACCGGGAGAGAGTGCTCGCCCCTTTTGTCGAAACCATTGACCTGCTCAAACAGGAAGACCCGGACTTTGAGGCTAAAGTCTATTTTGCCAGCGATGAGCAACCGTGTTATACGGGTGCTGCCATTGAGGGGACCCGGTTTTTTCCAGCCTGGCTCTATGATGAAAAAGAGGCATTCGTTACAGCAGTACTTTCAGAGCTGCAGCAAGCCGGACTGAAACCTGCTGTATCGCACTATGCGTTTTGCACCAACGGCAGTCACTATGCCGGGGAAGCCGATATTACCACCCTTGGTTTCGGTCCCTCGCAGGAAAACCTTGCCCACACCATAGACGAGTATATTGAGATTGAGCAGCTCCACAAAGGAGTGCTGGGATATCAGGCCATCCTCAGGGCATTACTCAAACTCTGATATATTTTCTTCAGTTTTTTTAAGGATCACTGATGCGGATACGATTCGACAACGCAGTACTTTATGACGGCACAGGCGACAAACCCGGAATCGTTTCCGTAGTTATTGCTGGTGACTCTATTGAGGCAATCTGCAGCGGCCCTGACAAGCCCGCTGCAGATCTGATTATTGACCTGGAGGGCAAGGCCCTCTGCCCTGGTTTTATAGATACACACAGTCACTCAGACCTGGTTATTCTCGAGACTCCGATACTGGACGCCAAGATACGGCAGGGAATCACCACCGAGATTTTAGGCCAGGATGGTATTGCCATGGCACCTCTGCCGGCTGAGCATATTGCCCAGTGGCGAAAAAACCTGGCTGGCCTCGCAGGAACCTCGGATTCAATTTCCTGGGATTATCGAGATACCAAGGGTTATCTCGATCTGCTCGAAAAGAGTGGCTCAGCCCAGAACCTCTGTTACCTGGTTCCCCACGGCAACCTCCGCATGGAGGTCCTGGGGCTCGATCAGCGCCCGGCCACCGATGAAGAACTCGATGCCATGCGCCGGGTAACTCAACGGGAACTGAACAACGGTGCGCACGGCATAAGCACCGGTCTTATTTACCCCCCCTGCACGTACGCCGATTTCAGAGAGCTCGTTGCAATCTGCCAGGTCGCGGCCGACAATTCGGTCCCCCTGGTCATTCACCAGCGCAGTGAAGCCGATGCCATTATTGAGTCAATGAGTGAGGTGCTCGAAATAGCACGCGTAACCGGAGTACATATCCACTTCTCCCATTTCAAGATTTGCGGCACATACAACGACGCCAAGCTGCCCGGAGTTATCGACCTGCTCGACAGGGCAAGCGAAGAGGGACTCAGGGTAACATTTGATCAATACCCGTACACCGCCGGCTCCACAATGCTCAGCGCCATCCTGCCTCCGTGGGCCCATGCAGGCGGTACCGCCCAACTCCTCAACCGCCTTGCAGACAGAGAATGCCGGAAACGCATGCTGGATGATATCCGCACCACTCCAAGCTCCTGGGACAACTTTGTTGCCTTTGCCGGTGTTGACGGCATCTCGATCACCAACGTGCAGACTGCACAGAACACGCAGTTTATCGGCAAGTCACTGCTGGAAATTGGTGAAGAAAGAGGCACTGACCCGGTGGAGGCTGCATTGGATCTGATTCTGGAAGAGGAAAATGGGGTCAGCATGGTGGACTTTTACGGGCTTGAGAAACATGTACGACGCTTCATGCTGCGACCGGAGATGAATCTCTGCACAGATGGGCTGATGCACGGCACACCTCATCCGAGAACATATGGTGCGTTCCCTCGTTTTCTCGGCAAATATGCCCGGGATGAACAGCTCATGCCACTTGAAAAAGCCATCAGGAAGATGACACTGCAGGCAGCGGAATCGTTTAATATAGCCAAAAGAGGCAAGGTTGCAGAGGGCTGGTTCGCAGATCTCGTCGTTTTTGATCCCGCTGCTATTTCAGACCTGGCCACGTATACCAACCCGTGTCAGCACCCTGCCGGGATCGAGCTTGTCATGATAAACGGAACCATTGCCTACACAGCAGAGCCATACAAGACTCTCCTTTCCGGCCATAACCAGGATATGCAGTGTGGCAAAGTTCTGAGACTGAACAGCTGATGCCCTAGAGAGAAAGGCAGAAACGGACAGGTGCAGAAGTTGTTTTGCTCACCCCGGAAAGCAACCTGCACACTGAGCAATACTATCGCCTTCCACCAACAATCCCCCCCATGATCCAACTGTGCTGCATATTGCAAAACCTTGGAATTTTCTTGACAGACCGACCCCTTTTGAATAAAAATTTCCCTATCTGTATAGTACTTTTTTCCCCTTAATTACGGAACATAGGTTGTATGTTCCGGCAGGTCACGTAAATATCATTCAACCTGATCCAATCAGGAGCTGCAGCTCTTTGAGTTTGTTCGTTATTCGGCTTACAAGCTGTTTTGTTGAAACAATGGCGACAGATAAAATCTCTGTTTTGGCCGCGTAGCAGAACAATTTGCTACGTTTTCAACTTCCACGTTCACTCGTACATGACACAACCACCTGAGGGCAATACTTCAACAGTACTTCTGGACAGTCATGTCCACCTCTACCATTGGAGCGATCTGGTCCCCATACTGGATAGCGCCAGAGTCTGTCATCAAGAGCAGGATACAGCGCATCATAGCCACAACCCGGCATCAGCAGTCGTACTGGTTTTTACAGAGCCCAGAGAGCGCGACACTTTTGCCAGACTGAAACGGCAGCTGGAAAGTGAAAGTCCAACTCCCCTGGCGCCGGACTGGCAGTTACACTCTACGGCCGAACCACTCTCTCTTATTGCCACACACACTGATGGTGCCGAAATTTCTCTAATAAGTGGTCAGCAGATCGTAACCCGCGAGCGCCTGGAGGTGCTCTCTATAGCCACCGAACAATCCATAGCTGATCGCCTGCCGCTTGCCGCAACGCTGAAGGCGATAGAGGACGCCGGCGGCTTCCCCATACTGCCCTGGGGAGTGGGAAAGTGGCTGTTTCGACGGGGGAAACTCGTCTCCCGACTGATCAGGGAAAATGACAACCCCGTTCATGCCCCGTTTGCCCTGGGAGATAACGGAGGACGTCCCCAATTCTGGCGTTGGGTAAAACAGTTCGATCTGGCCAGAACACATAATATTCCGATTATCTCAGGTTCAGATCCACTTCCCTGCAGCAATCGTCGCCATGTTGCTGCAAACTTCGGTACCTTGATCAGCTGTTGTTTCGACCGGGAAAGACCGGCTATGTCACTACTGAAAGCAATCGCGGAAAGAACCTGTGATACTCGACCATTTGGTGCACTTACACGATCAATGGACTTTATGCGCGACCAACTGGCGCTGCGATTTAACTGTAACTAAGGAAGCAGCCACACTATGCGAAGAGATATCGACTACCTGGCAAACAATGATTTCCACGTGGTGATCATCGGCGGCGGCATCCACGGAAGCGTGCTCTTCCGGCAACTGGCGGAAACCGGCATCCGGGTGGCACTGGTGGAAAAAGACGACTTTGGCGCCGGGACATCGGCCAACAGCTTAAAAATTCTGCATGGGGGCCTGAGGTATCTGCAACACCTCAACATCAGGCGTATACGTGATTCGGTCTATTCCAGGAAGGTTTTCATGAAGGTTGCCCCCCACCTTGTTCAACCGCTGCCCTGTGTTATTCCAACCAGCGACAACGGCATCAAGGGCAAGTCGGTGATGGCCGCCGCATTGAAAATTTTTGACTTTCTCAGCTGGGACAGAAATCACCACGCACCCGAAAAAAATAGAGCAGGCCGGGGTACCCTTTTGAACAGGGAACAATTCCTCAAAATTGTCCCCCAACTCAACACCGATGAAATCACCGGCGGAGCCCTCTGGTACGATGACCTGATCGTTAACACCGAGCGTATGTGCCTCAGCTTTGTCAAAGCGGGATGCGCTGCCGGTGGAGTGGCGGCAAATTACGTGAAAGTTCGTAAGCTCGCTCGCACCAAAAACCGCATTTCAGGGGCAGAGGTTACAGACAGGCTGAGCGGCAGGACCTTCATGATCAGGGGCAGGATGGTGATTAATGCGGCAGGCCCCTGGATTGACGAAATACGCAGGGAGTCGCATCAGGCCAGCACCACTGAAGACCTTGCCAAGGCTGTCAACATCGTCGTCGACAAACAGCTCTTTGCCGGTCATGGCGTCGGTCTTGAATCCAACGACGAAGTAAAGGACAGGGACAGCAAGGTAAAGCGCTCCAACCGTCTCTATTTTTTCGTCCCCTGGAAGAATTGTACCATCATCGGTACCAGCTACTCATATTACAGCGGCCGATGCGATGAATTGAAGATTGAAGACTGGGATATCGAAGAAATTATCAGCGAAGTCAACGCTATCTATCCCGGTGCAGCACTCAGCCGGAAGAACGTAATTCACAGTCACGCCGGTCTGATCCCTGCCCATAAGCCCGTGAACAACTCCCGCAACAGTACCCCCCAGCTACTCAAAAAGCCTAAAATCATTGACCACCAGGCACTCGAAGGACTTGAGGGGTTACTTACCGTCGAAGGCGTCAAATACACCACAGCTCCTGCAATTGCCCTGCAGGTGGAAAAACTGCTGCGGAAAAAAGCTATCATTCCGAATTCTCATCTTACCAAAGGGGTTGGCAGTTCTACTGCCGACGTTCCCACCGGGCAGGATATTCAGCAATTTCTGAACGACTATCCCCGCATTCAAAACAGTTACGGCAGCTACAGTTCCTCCCTGCTGGATATCATGAAAAAGGAGGCAAATACCGCAGAGCCGGTAAACGAGGGTGCACCACTCCTGAAAGCTGAGGTGCTGTACTCCATTCGGGAAGAGATGGCCATGAAATTGAGCGATGTTGTGCTCCGCAGGACAGATTGCGGCAACGGAGGCTGCCCTTCCCTTCAGGCGCTTGAAAAGATTGCCACGCTCATGGCCGATGAACTCGACTGGAACGAAAACAGACAAGCTCTTGAAGTGGAACAACTCTACTCCTACTACCAGAACCGGTCCGGGAGGGAGCAATGAAAATCCTGGTGCTCGCCCCCCATCCTTTTTACCAGAACAGGGGTACCCCCATTGCCCTGCGCATGCTCCTTGAATGCCTGGCGGCAGATGGCCATGAACTCACCGCACTGGTCTACCCGGAAGGAGAACCGGTAGTGATCCCCGGATGTCGATTGCTACGGGTAAAAAAAGTAGCCTTCACTGCCGGAGTACGCCCGGGTTTCTCCTGGAAAAAGCTCGCACTTGACCTGGCCATGATGAAAATGGCCAGAAGACTGCTCAGTTCTGAAAGTTTTGACCTGATCCACGCCGGGGAAGAGGCTGTTTTCATGGCACGCAGATTACAGAAAAAATTCAAGATCCCATACGTCTACGACATGGACTCATCCCTACCCCAGCAGCTCTGTGAAAAATCTTCCATACTTACCCCGCTGCTGCCGGTTTTCAGAACACTCGAACGACGGGCCGTTGCAAACAGTACCGGCGTACTGCCGGTCTGCCCGTATCTTGAAAAGTTAGCCAGATCCTACAGCTCTGGCCCCATAATACAGTGCCTGGAGGATATCACCCTGCTGCCGGGAGAGCTTGATAATCACCGGAAGAAAAAAACACTCCTCCGGCTCAAGCAGGACAATATCGTGCTGATGTATGTTGGCAATCTGGAAAAGTACCAGGGGATAGACCTCTTGCTCGAAGCGTTCTCCCTTTGTTATCTCGAAAACAACCGGCTGAAACTGGTCGTCATAGGCGGCAACAAAAACGACATCAGCCATTACAAACACAAGGCGACACTTCTTGGAGTTGACAGCGGAGTCATCTTCACCGGCCCCAAACCGGTGGAAGATCTCGCCTACTATCTCGACCAGGCCCATATCGTCGTCTCACCACGATGCAAAGGTTATAACACCCCGATGAAAATCTACTCGTATCTCGATTCCGGAAAACCTGTGGTGGCCACCCGCCTTGAAACCCACACCCAGGTACTCGACGATTCCATCAGCATGCTGGTAGCACCAACCGACACGGAGATGGCCGCAGGTATCATGCGCTTGGTCAACGACCGCGAGCTCGGTTCCCGGCTGGCCACACGGGCAAAGCAACGGGTGAGCGAAGAGTACACCCGTACAGCGTTTAACAGGAAGCTGAAATCGTTTTATGCCCGAATCGAACACACAATAACTACCGCCTGAAAAGATCTCCCCTCTATATGGGGAATGCGAAACGGACGGTATCATATCACCATGGAGTATCCATGAGAGCACTCGTAACAGGAGCGACGGGATTTACCGGAGGCATACTGGCCGAAAAACTCTACCAGCAAGGACACCATGTGCGCGTACTGGTCCGTGATCGCAATCGGATAAGCTCCCCCAGTGCAGGCAAATTTGAAGTTATTGAAAGCGAACTTACCCAGCGTGAACAGCTGGAGCGTGCAGTCCAGGATATCGAGGTCGTTTTTCATATTGCGGCCATCTATCGTCAGGCAGGAGTACCGGATCAGGAGTATTGGGATGTCAACGTTAAAGCCAGCGAGAACCTGCTGCAACTCGCTCACCTGGCTGGAGCAAAACGTTTTGTACACTGCTCCACCGTCGGCGTACATGGCGACATCGAAGAGCCGCCAGCTGATGAGACCTACCGCTTCTCACCCGGCGACATCTATCAGATTACCAAACTTGCCGCCGAGAAAAAGGTTCTCGAGTATCATCGCAAAACCGGCTTCCCCGTTTCAGTAATCCGGCCGGGCGCAATTTACGGTGCAGGTGATATGCGGCTTCTGAAACTCTTCAAGCTCGCCTCGAAAAGCATCACACCAGTACTCGGAGATGGCAACGTCTTCTACAACATGGTCTATGTAGAAGATCTGGCCGATATTTTCATCCTGGCCGGACAAAAGGAAGAAGCTGTCGGCGAGGTTTTTCTCGGTGCAGGGCCTGAAAACCTGCGGCTCAACGATATTCTCGACAAGATCTCCTTCATTCTCAGCAAACCAAGCCGCAAGGTGCATCTGCCCGTCAAACCCTTCCAGGTCGCGGGAACCCTGTGTGAAAAAATATGTATACCGCTTGGGATAGAACCCCCGATTTATAGGCGCAGAATCGATTTTTTTACCAAATCACGCTCGTTTTCCATCGAGAAATCACGGCGCCTGCTTGGTTATAACCCGCAATTCGATTACACACGTGGGCTCGCCCGAACTGCTGGGTGGTACCGTGAGCACAACCTGCTGTAGGAGTACGCCAGTGTGAAAGCAGAGACCGCAACCGACTAATCCAGATACAGGTACCCCATGAAAAAAATTACGCTGATAGGCAGCTTTTCCGGACGCAATGCCGGCGATATCGCCATACTGGCAAACATCCTTCATGACTTTGCCCAAGTCCGCTCTGATGTACAGTTTCTGATCCCCACTCTTAAACCAAGCTTTGTCACTACCTATTACGGTCACTACAATGTAAAGCCCATGGGGATGATGCCCTGGCATTTCTCCCTGAAAGCCTTTGGCCTGGCCACCTATCGTTCCATGTCCAGTACCGACATGGTAATGATTACCGATAATGCCCTGTTTGACCGAAAGCTCTACAACCCTCTGGTAAACACCCTTTTCAGCGTTGCCTTGATGGCACCGACCTGCAAGAAGAAGAATATTCCCATCGTCTTTTATAACGCCAGTGTCGGGCCGATCGAGACCGAAAAAGGCCGGGAACTTATGCAGACAGTTCTCGACGCCACAAAGCTCGTTACCCTCAGGGACAGCTCGACCAAAGAACTTTTTGAAAAGTTGCAGCTCCGATCACCTCATATCCACCTGCTGGCCGATGCAGCAATCAACACCCTGCCCTCACCCGATGAGCGGCTGCAAAAGATCTTTGCCGATGAAAACCTTTTTGCCTCCGACAGCGCCGGCACTATTAGCTTTAACGTCAATTCATATATAGATAACTGGAGTAACACCGGAAAGCTGACCCGCGAACAATTTTGCCGGATCATGGCTGCCGCCATCGACAATGTGGTTGAGGAACTTGGGGTGGATATTCTTTTGACCGTAACCCAGGTGATGGATGAAAAGATCACCTCAGAAGTCCGGCAATACATCCAAAACGCGTATAAAGTTCGGATGATCTCCAACAGGAAATACACCTGCAACGATATCGTCGGCATCCTTCGGGGTGTAGACACCCATATTGGCCTGAGGACCCACTCGCTGATCTTTTGTGCGGCGGTTAACACGCCTATGATCTCGATCAATTCATACCCTAAAAATGCAGGTTTTATGCGCAGTATCGGCCAGGATGACTGGATGATAGAGTTTGAAGATTTGAACGTGGATTACATTACCCAAAAAGTCATCGACAGTTGGCGTAACCGTAACAGGCGCAGAGAGGAACTCATCCCCATAACCAGTATCGAAAAAGAAAAAGCACGTAAAGCTGTTCATCTTGTCGATGAGCTGCTGGGATAGTCCAACACCTCCGGTAACCGATATCTCTTGTTCGTCCTGGCTTTACGGCAATACCCGGGATATCGTTTTTGACTCTCTTCCGCGCTTCACTGGACGCCGTCCGTTAATATTTCCGGTACGACCCCACATGTGTGTTATAGTATATCTGTTTCACCAAACCTCGAATCTTTCGCTCGCATTTCTCATGACTATTTTGCCAAAATACGAAAGCGGCATTTGATTTTAAGATCGTCCTGAAATTCGAATCTGAATGGAAATTGCGAGTCAGATGCGTAACCCGTAAATCTTGTGCATCCAAGGGTTAAATAACCAGGCACTCATGTTTAGGAGGAACATATTATGGCCGATAAAATCACAGCTGTACAGGCTATGGAGATTTTGGATTCCAGGGGCAACCCCACGGTACGCGTCTTTACAGAACTTGAAGACGGCACCATTTCCAGCGCTTCGGTACCATCTGGCGCCTCTACCGGTGAAAATGAAGCCATCGAGATGCGAGACGGCGACAAAACCCGCTATCTCGGCAAAGGTGTTTTAAAAGCTGTAGCCAATGTCAACGACGTTATCGCGCCCGAACTTATCGGTATGTGCGCCACCAGACAGACGGATGTGGACAATCTGATGCTGCAGCTGGACGGCACCGAGAATAAATCGAAACTGGGTGCCAACGCTATTCTGGGAGTTTCCATGGCAGTTGCACGGGCGGGAGCGATGGTCACCGGCCTGCCACTTTATAAGTACCTGGGGGGTACCAACGCCAGACGCATTCCCGTGCCTGCCATGAATATTATCAATGGTGGAGAGCACGCTGACAACAGCGTTGACTTTCAGGAATTTATGGCAACTCCACTGGGCGCACCGAGCTTCAGTGAAGGGTTGAGGTATGTGGCTGAAACCTTCCATGTGCTGAAAAAAATACTAAAATCAAGAGGCCTGGCCACCAGTGTGGGAGATGAGGGTGGCTTTGCCCCCAACCTGGAAAGCAACGACGCGGTGATGGACACTATCATGGAGGCCATCGTTGAAGCTGGCTACACTCCGGGAAAGGATATCAGCATATCGCTGGACAGCGCCGCAAGTTCCTTTTCTCCCGACCTGACCAGCCAATATGACCTGAAATGGTCTGGTGGCGGTAAAATGTCTCGTGATGAACTGGTCGCCCTGGCCATAAAATGGGTTGAGAAGTACCCCATCGTCACCTGGGAAGACCCGCTCGCTGAACATGACTGGGAGGGTTTCAGGAACTTCACCGCCGCAGTGGGTGACTCAATCGACATTGTCGGTGATGATATCTTTGTCACCAACACCAAATATATCGCCCGCGGTATTGAGGAGAAGACAGCAAACTCCGTTCTTATCAAGCTGAACCAGATTGGTACCGTCACTGAGAGTATAGAGGCTGTGCGCATGTGCCGCGACGCAGGTTGGCGCTACTTCATCTCACACCGTTCCGGCGAAACCGAAGACACCTTTCTGGCCGATTTTGCCGTGGCCATGGATGGAGGCCAGCTGAAAACCGGTTCTGCCAGTCGGAGTGAGCGAATAGCTAAATACAACAGGTTGCTGGAAATCGAACACGAGTTGGGCGACAGTGCCCTGTATTACTGGAAATAGAAAATATTTCATCAATATATACAAAAAGCCCGGTTAAGAACCGGGCTTTTTGCTATCTTACCAGGAGCATCCCGAATCTCTTTTGAGAAAACCGGATTTTCCCTCTGTCAGGCGACTCCGGTGTCAGCGTTAGCAACGGAGCAGAATCACTTCTATTGGAATATCAAGGCTATGAAAACAGATAGTAATTCAGATTTTTCTTCCATTAAGCCGATTGGCACTATTCACTCCCCATACACCAATCTGGCCGATATGCCCATTCAGCCCAAGGGTGCGGCCGAAACAGAAGGACGGGTAGAAATTTTCAATGAATATGCCGGTGGTCTTGCCGACCTGGAAGGTTTCAGCCACATTTACCTGATTTACCTGTTCCACAAAGCAACCCGAACTGAACTCTCCGTGATCCCTTTTATGGATACTGTCCGACGTGGAGTGTACTCAACCCGTTCACCGTTACGCCCGAATCACCTTGGACTATCCCTGGTACAGATGACTTCCGTTCAGAATAACTTTCTGAATATTCTCGGAGTAGATATTTTAGACAACACCCCCCTCATTGACATCAAACCCTACATTCCTGCATTTGATCATGTAGAAAATGCTGAAAGCGGCTGGATGAACCATTCTGAAGAGGATGTAGCTCGCAAAAAATCTGACCACCGCTTCATCTAAACGATCCTCTTACAATTTTTTACTGCGTCGATAGATTTTCTTCTGGCTTTTCCGCTGATAATAGTTATTAATACTATGTATTGTCATCTTTAACCATTGACAGAAGATGAGCCCGGAAGAAAACTTAAAGAGTGGCAGGTAATATAATCCGGATGAAGAGTATCCAATTCCTGTCACATTGCTATCCAGGAAGAGAAGTTGTGAAGAGCCCTGAAATAAAAAAAACGAAACCTGATCCTGAACGTGTTGCCGCACTCCGTGCGCTGCCGCTGGAAATCAAGCAGCAGATCACAGGCGAGGAAGCCGATGCGTTTATGTACAGGCAGGAACTCCCGGAGTCTCTGCTTGAGAAGTTGAAAGATTATTTTGTCGATGAGGAATAGTCAGAAGATTTCAACAGATCGCTGATTCCATAATCAAAGCAGTCAATTGAGTTGCAATTACCATAAGCGTAAACAGATGGTAATTATCCATGAACTCTATTTTCCTAAAGGAGTAGATCATGTCTGAAGAAACACGAAAAGTATGCCCAACCTGCCAGGGGAAAAAAGTTATAGAGGGAGTATGTGAAGCGGATTCAGAATGGCGTGGAGGCCAGATGGGCGATGAGGCCGACGATATTCGCTGTACTCCTGAGGAAAACTGCCCTACCTGTGCAGGGAAAGGATACGAAGACTGATGGCAGAAACTTTATGCTGAACCCATCGTTTTCTGATAGATGAAAAAAATGTCACCGGGGTACTCTACTCCCCGGTGACATTTCCCGGTATTTCTCACTGTACACCAGCCTTGCTGTCCAGGTGCCGACTCTAAGTTAACGCAATTGCAGATGCTCCAAGTTACATCTTGAACAATGCAGTGGTCTGTGTAAGGATAATCCGCTCGGTAAAAGACGATCCACAGGTAGCCCGGATTCACTCCAGGAACGGTTTAACCTGCTATCCTCATACAGATTATACAATTATGCATATCAACCTTATCCGACTCTATTGGTTACGACTCGCTGCTGCCGCCCTGGCGCTTTTACTCGCCATCCTGTACCTGGCCGAATTCGAAAAGGTTTCACTCGCCGGATTTGCACTCATCGCCCTGATTGGCGGTTATATTGGTATTCGCATCAACAATAGCACCATGCCTGCTCGTTGTGACTTATGCGGCAGCGTGGGTACCATGGGAGCTGAATATGGTGCCGGCTATGCCAATGCCCGGCTGATACTGAACTGCAGCCGCTGCGGCCGTGTGGTCAATGGCAAGCCGGGAAGTGTTAAACCCCAAAAAGAGTAAAGCGTTTTCGTTCCTGAACATTGCTGAGAGACCCCCATGACAATGCCACCCCTTCTTCAGATATTCTCAGACTACGTCTGACCATACTGCTACTTCATCACTGGAAGTGTTGAGCAACTGAAACATGAGTACCAGATCGAAATCCGCTGGCGCGCTTTTCCACTGCATCCCGAGACCCCTGATGAAGGTATGCTGCTGGAAGAACTCTTTAAAACCGGAAGTGATCAGATTGATCGCATGGTTACCCAACTGAGACTCACAGCAAACCAGCTGGGGCTGCCTTTCGGCAACCGAACAAAAACCTACAACTCGAGGCTCGCCCAGGAACTTGGGCTATGGGCTGAGAAAAACGGGCGGGGCGAGGAGTTTCACCTCGCAGCCTTTAAGGCATATTTTGCAGATGGGCGCAACCTCGCCAAACAGCACGTTCTCCTGGACCTTGCCAAGTCATGTAATCTGCCCATCGAAGAGGCCAGTGAGGTACTGCGCACAAGAAGCTACGCAACCGCGGTTGATGAGGACTGGGAAGCCTCCCGCCAGCAGCAGATAACTGCGGTGCCTACGTTTACTTTCGGTAGCACCTTACTTGTCGGTGCCCAAGCCTATAGCAACTTGCAGGGACTCATGCTGCAGCACGGGGTGCTCCGCAGATAGAATCGCCTGAGTAGCCAACGGTCAATACAGGCACCGCCTGTTCGTTGAATCAGGAACCCTTTATACGAATACCGTAGCAGCAGGTGTAACTGTCCATTACGCTCAGTACTTTATCCTTATCACACCCATATTCTGAAATAAGGATCTGGGCAAAGGCCTTTTCACCATTGCTGCTTCTGCAGGCAAGCTGGATGATCTCCACCGATTTACCAGCTACGATGATATTTGTCCCAGCCTGACTCCTCATGGGCTGGTGGAAAATACAGAAAGGACCTGCACCCGCTCCCAGGCCTATTTTCATTTCTTTGGCCATGGTATTCTCTGTGTTGAATTCAATGGTTAGATCTTTCAACCCAGCCGGTTCCTTATCAAAATAGCTCTTATAATCTTGTGCAAGCTTGTCGAAAGGGCACAACTTCAGCCCAAACAGCCCATCACCGAGGTAAGTTGCATTCCCTTCAATTGCTGACAATGGTGTGTCACCATTTTCCATTGCCTCGACCAACTTCTCAAATGATTCATACTCTCTCGGCTCAACTTGCTGGCCGGCCTTCATGGCAATGCGCATGAGGTTGCCTTTAGCCACCTTGATGCCTGATGTATCAACCAGATTCTGCAGTAAGTCAATAAACACCACGTGTGACAGATCTACAGCTCTTGTCATCGTCTCCTCCAAAATTCGCGTTTTCTTTCCAATGGGAAATGAGGCCGTTTTTCAGCCAGCTCGAAGTACAGTGCGTACGAGGGATTGAGCTGACTATATCCTGACAACGGCAATCATACTTTTAGATGTGAATCTAGTATGTTATCACCATCCCGACAATAACAATTAAAATATTCACGGAGATTTGACGGTACAATCACAGAAGATTAACACCATAGAAAACAAAATCTCACCTTCCACATAAAAACCAATATTGTTGTGCAGATTCATATACTTGCACAACATGCCCTTCAGATTCAAAATGCTCAGCGTCAAATTGGGGTTCCGTCTTCATCTCGATCTCACCCCATCTTTATGTTGCTAATCTCGACTTGGAGAATGCTATAATACTAGAGCGACCTGACACATCAACTGGCCAGGAAGACATGATGTATTAATGCGTCAGGATCGTAACGGATCAATATCACCAATAGGCCCCAACATGAGAATAGATTTCGGACAATTGGTCCATGCCCTTTCAGATACTATAGATCTGGTAGGTGTTGATGAACTTCACCATGGGAAGCGGGTAGGGTTCATGGCCATGGAATGTGCCAAACTGATGAGCTCCGATCCGCAATTACATTTAAAGCTGTATCGCCTCGGCCTGCTCCATGATTGCGGGGTATCATCGAGCCAGGTCCACAACCATCTGGTCACTGAACTCGAATGGGTAAACGCCAATATCCATTGCCTCATAGGTGCCGAACGGTTGAGGCGGTTTGAACCGCTGGAGGGATTCGCGGATATCATCCTGTATCACCACACCCGATGGGATGAGTTGAAAGACTTACCCATTGATGAGAATATTAAGACCTACGCCAATTTAATTTATCTCACCGACAGGATTGATGCTATTTCCTTCATGGAACCTTTCACCAACAAGCTCTCTTGTCGCGACAGGGTTTGTAAAAACATCAAGTTTCTGAGAGGTTCACACTTCAAGCCGGAGCTTGTGGATGTGGTTCTTGCCGCCTCTGAGAGAGAATCGTTCTGGATAACTCAAGAGATAGAACATCTTCGCGATTATCTCTCACAGCAGATTATTGAACCGGATGATATCTGGCTCGATGAGAACCAGCTCAGGAAAATGGCTGCAATATTTGCTGAAATTGTTGATGCTAAAAGTAGTTTCACCGCAGAGCATTCACTTGGGGTCTCCCGACTTGCTGCCTATATCGGTCAGTGCTGCGGTCTTCCTGATGAGACTGTCATCTCGCTTGAAATCGCCGGCCTGCTGCATGATCTGGGTAAACTCCAGGTCCCCGATAAAATTCTTGACTATCCCGGCGGCCTGGATGGTGAATTTCTCTCGGTTATGCGCCAGCACAGCTATGTCACCTTCATGATCCTGAAAAGAATTAAAGGCTTTGATCAAATTACCAGCTGGGCAGCAGATCATCATGAAAAGCTGAACGGAAGCGGTTACCCGTTCAAAAAAACCGCCGATGAGCTCAGCATAGAGGCACGAATTGTCTGCATATCTGATATTTACCAGGCACTTGCTCAGCGAAGACCCTATCGTCCTCCGCTGGCCCCCTATGATATCCTGATGGTCCTTAAAAAGGAGGTGAGCCTGCACAACATAGATCCGGAGCTGTTCAAAATTATCGAGAAAAATCTCAATCAGTGCCAGACAACCGCCACCGTCTTTTAAGGCGGAACCCTACAATACAGCAATAATTAGCGGGGTACTTCAATACCTTCCTGCTGTAACCTTGACAGGATATTATCTCTCAACAGAGGCGTAATACTATTGCCCATCATCTGGCCGGCAAGCATTGATTTTTCCATAATCTGCGGCATGCTGGCGATCATCTTCGAACCCACCCCTGATTCATAAAATGCGATGATCTCCAATATCTCATCGTGACTGAAATATTCCGCATATATATTCACTAATTCGCTCACAAGCGGTGAACCGGCAGCAAATTGCCCGGTCAGGATTTTGACTGTTTCTTCTTCTATAATGGCAATTGCCTGCTTTGAGATATCATCGTCACTTTCACTCACGGCCGCCAGTTCAGCTTGGGCCAGATAGATCACTATATCTTTAGCCTGCTCCAGCGATCCGGTAATAACGAGCAACTTAAGGATATCTTCTGCCTTCTCATCACTCGCCCAACAGGGGCAACTTGAAAACATCAGCACCACCAGCACCGCCAGAACACGCTTTATCATCAGTATCCTCTCACTGGATTATTTGTCTCCTCTTCTGTTCTATCCACTACCCTGGGCGCAACCCGCAAGAAAAGCACCATCAATGCGTCAGGTACGTCTCACTTTACACCAGGGGAGTATCCAACGCATTGAAAATTTTTGAAATAATTCTGCGTTTTTTGGGGGTAGCGCCACCAGCTCTGATGCAGATGTGAGAGTCAATCACATGGGCCGGTTGAAATTTCAGCATAGAATGAGACAAACAGGGTGAACCGGATGATTCAACAATCAAGATCAACAACCCTTTCATTTCGAACCAAATGAAGATTGATATGCGCAACCACAATCAGATTCGTACTCATCGTCTGTCTGACTGTACGTTTCCGGCTTTGTCCGCCTGCTCACCCAGAAATATCATATAAGCAGCAAAGATTGTGATCAGACAAACCGCAAGCGCAGTAAGATAGTAGGCCCAACTCATCCCCATATTATCTGTTGAATAGCCAGCCAGCATTGCACCGGTAAAAACACCTCCGCTCATGGCCAGGCTGTATACTCCCATCATGGTTCCATGTCCGAAATGCGTTCGGCCCTCCTCCGATGCATATGCTCCCAAAACCGGCCAGATAAGGGCCTCCCCTATACCGAGAATTGCATAGAGAATAATCATTTCGATAACACTCGAACCATGCGGGACAAAAGCTAGAGAGACACCCATGCAGAGAGTGCCGATAACAAGCAGTGTTATTTTGTTACAGGTGTCAACCAACTTGCCGAACGGTACCTGAAGAACGGCGTTTACCAGGGTCCGCGCGGCAATGACCAATCCCACCTGAGTTCCCGTCACATGGCTTTCCCACTGCATCATCAGCAAAGGGAGAAATGCCATGGTGGGTACCATGACGATCATGGTGGCGTACCTGGCCAGGAGGATACCGACGGTTCTCCTGCGACGGGCCATCCTGACCAGACTGGGCAACAACCCTGCCGCCTCCACACCCTTTCGTGGGAGGTAGGCCGGCATATTGAAAACCACCAGCACAAAGGCGGCAAAAGAGAGAATTGCCATGGCATAGAAGGCAGAAGCCAATCCCAGCGTATCCATGAACAGCCCGCCAAATACCGGCCCACATCCTATGCCGCAGAACATGGCGATATTGAGATACCCCATATAACGCCCCTCTTGTCCGGCCGGGGCAAGTATACTCACATAAGCCAGGGCAATAGGTACGATCATTGCCGAACCGAGTCCCTGAAATCCCCTGATTATGATCAGGTCATTGACACTTGTCGCATGGGGGATCAAGAGTCCCACCAGACCATAGATAAAGAGCCCGGCTACCATGAACCATTTTCTGCCCAGGATGTCGGAAAGGTTGCCCACCACTGGCTGGGCGAGCCCACGTACGATGGAAAACGCAGCGATAATCATCCCCAACGCCACACCGCCGGCACCGAGGCTTTCGGCTAGAACAGGCATAACCGGAATGATGACTCCAATCCCTAGTAGAGCGATGAAAATTGTGAGAAGCAGGGTTATGAGTGTACTACGTTCCATAAAGTACCAATGTAATAGGCTGGTAGGGAAAAACAAAGCGGAAGCCGAAATGGAAATTCTCTCCGCCAAAAAACAACCCCGCCCTCTGCTAAATGGCAAAGGACGGGGAACGAATGAGGCACAACCCAAAAGCTACCAAAAAGCGCAGCTAATTCATACACTATAATAGAATGAATTGAGACAGGCTGCTGTTCAAAGAGAGTTGGGATTCACTCTACTCACATAGGCAAATCCCAGAGGTCTCGACGAACTTCAATATCCTGCCAGAGATCCCATCGGTTCAGGCGACGTCATATTCGACGTTTTTTGCAATGAGCCTATGCTCAAGGCAAAACACTGGAGAAGATGGCGTTGCATGACCGAGGTAATATTCAGGTTAAAAGCCGGCGACCATCCTCTGAATCTGGAAATAATTACTATACACAGTGCGGATAACCGCCACCTCGTTGGCCTGGGCCCGGGAGAGACTGGCGATGGCATCCAGCAGATCGGACTCACGCTCCAGTCCCTCATCATATTTCAGTTGGGTGATTCGCAGGTTTTCCTCTGCCTGCTCAATTGACCTTCTGGCAACCTCCACGTTCTCCAGGCTTACCCGGTAATCAATGAAAAGATTGTGCAGATCATTGGTGAGAGTCTCCTGCAGCTCCTGCAACTCAAACTGATTGCCGCGCTTTTCCAGCTTGGCCTTGCTGGTCTGGGCCTCTTTGGTGAAGCCACGAAAAATATTCATGGAGAGAACCAGACTGGCGCGCAACTCGTCATCTTCTTCATCACCGGCGCCGTTGAAGTAGTTGTCGTCGTAGCGGCTGTAACTGCCCACCAGATCCACGCTGGGATAATAATCAGCGTAACTTGCCCGCACCTGGGACTCACTGGCGGCTATCACCCCTTCCAGGGCAAGGATTTCGCTACGCGAGACAAGCATCCTCTGCAGGTATTCCATCTCATCAAGCTCGTTCGGCAATATGGAAAATTCTTCAAAACGCAAATCTTCCAGAGTCACCCCGACCCCGATCTCCCGGGAAAGAGAGTTGACACTCTTATCAAGGCGGGCCCGGGCCGCTTTCATATTAATATCGGCGTTATCGTAGTCGACCCTGAATTTGAGCAGATCATTTTTACCGATCAGCCCCACTTCATATCGATTCTCACCATCCCGGTAGACCCGCTCAAGGGTGCGGACTGCATCTTCAGTCACCTTCAGGTTGGCCAGACTGTCATAAACCCCGAGATAACTGAGAGCGACCACCAGCCTGAGATCCTGCTTGATGCCTTCCAGGCGGTACTCTTCCACCTCCTGGAGTTGCCGGGCCGTAAGCAGGTTATATTTATCCCGAAATCCTGAGAACATATTCCAGCTCACCGTGGCTTCAGCCACACTGTTCTCAGAATTCTCAAACTGACTCGCTTCATCGAGCGTATTGGTGATATAGGAGAGATCCACAGACGGATAGTAGGGCCCTTTCGCCAGGGCAACATCCTGCTCGCTGCTCTCCACGTTGCTTATAAAGCGCTGCACCACCGCACGATTATCCACCGCGGCATTCTGCATTGCCGTAAGATCCATCGCCTGCGCAGCAACTGCGCCCGCGAGACAACCGACAAAAGTTGCGGTGACCAGACTAACTCTCTTCATTGACTCTGCTCCTTTCAAAACCTATGACGAATATGAGAAGTGATGGAATGACAAAAAGCGTGAACAGCGTTGACAGGGCCAGTCCTCCCAACAGGATGGAACCCAGGCCGCGGTACAACTCACTACCCGAGCCGGTGGAAAGCACCAGCGGGGTCATGGCTAAAAGGCTGGTGGTGGCACTCATGAAAATGGGCCGGATACGGGTCCGCACCGCATCGGAAACTGCCTCCATGCCGACCAGACCGTTATAGCGAACGTTGTTCAACGATTGGTGAACAATCAGGATAGCGTTATTGACCACTGTACCGATAAGGATGATAAATCCAAGCATAGCCAGGATATCAAAGGCCTGTGGTGCCACAAAAGCGTTTACGGCAACAAGCCCGACAAACCCACCCGCTGCTGCCAGGGGCACACTGAACAGGATGATCAGTGGATAGAGAAAATTCTCAAACAACGCCGCCATCAGCAGGTAGGTGATCAGCAGAGCCAGCAACAGGTTCCACTTCAACGCCTCCCCTGTCTCCTGCAATTTATCGGCATTACCGCCGATGGTGATATCCAGTCCGGCCAATTTGCCCTCTTCCTGCATCGGTTTGATCAGGTTGTTTTCAATAGTCTCCATGGCCGTCTGGATGGGCAGATCCTTGGGTGGAGTCACCTGCAGGGTGATGGTTCGCTTACGCTCCAGATGATTGATCTGGGGCATGCCCTGACTATACTCGAGACTCGCTACATCGCCGACGTGGATAAGGTTGCCATAGCTGTTGACAATGGTCGCCTTTAAAATACGCTCCGGTGTATCGTAAATCTCATCACTGCCTTTGACCACCAGATCGATCTGTTTCACACCTTCCGGGCGGTAATCATCCACCTTGCGACCATCCATCAGGGTATCGATATAGACGCCCAGATCTCTTTCAGTAAGCCCGTTAGCCGCAAGTTTTTCTTTATTACCAATAACCCTGATCTCAGGGTAGCTGGTCTCAAAAGATGGCACCGGCCGCACTTGGGAACCTGGTATGGTCTGCATGGTTGCCCCGTAAAGCATCAGGGCGGAGCCCGCTATCTGGTCAATGTTCTCGCCGGAAATATTGACCTCAACGGTTCTGCCCTCGCCAAGCCCGCTCTCGAAAATACCAGCCTGCAGGGAGACCCCGAAAAAACCGGGGATTGTGTTCATGATTCGTGAAAACAGGGGAATCAACTCAGCTGCACGGGTCTCATGGGTCGAGATACCACCAAATAGGGTGAAACGGTCCGAGCCGACATAAAACATCTGTTTGATCTGGGGGAACCCTTCCCGGTCGTCTTCCTTGAAATAGGGCTCTGAACTCTCGAAGATGTAACCGCCTATCTCCTTGAGCTTGTCGACCGAGTACCCCGGGGGCGGGATAAGAATATTCAGAATAAGGTTACGATTGCCCAGGGGCAGATACTCTGCACTGGGCTTGAGGCTCACGATCAGCACCACGGAAAGCAAGGTGAAAACCAATACCGATGCAAGTCTGGTGAAGACGTTTTTTAAACAGAGGTTTGAAAACCACATCAAACCGTCAGCTATCACCGGCCCCACAGTGGATCTCTGCAGCCAGGTCTTCTCTTTTTCTTTTCTGTTTCTATAGAAAATATTGATCAAGGTCGGGATAACGGTAACAGACACCACCAGACTCAGCATGATTGAGAAGGTGATGGCTATGGCGATATCGCGAAAGAGCTGACCGGCCTCCTCCTGCATGAATACCACCGGCAGAAACACCGCCACGGTGGTGGCGGTGGAAGCGAAAACCGCACCCCACACCTCATTGGCACCGTCCAGCGCGGCGGTAAATGCATCTTTGCCCATCTTTCGGTGGCGGTCAATATTCTCCAGCACGACGATGGAGTTATCCACCAGCATGCCCACCGCAAAAGAGATACCGGCCAGACTCACCACGTTCAGGCTCCTGCCGCTCACCCACAAAAAGATAAAACTGCCCACCACGGAGACCGGGATAGCCACCGCGGTGGTAATGGTGGAACGGAGGCTGCGGAGAAAAGTGAGGAGCACGAGAATAGCCAAAAGGCCACCGAGCATCACATTGGTCTTCACCAGATCTATAGCGGTGTTGATATATGGTCGCTGGTCATAGACCATATCGATGTAGAGTTGTTTATCACCAAGCAGGCCACTGTTAAGCCGCTCCACTTCCTGTTCCACACGCTCGGTCATCTCCAATACGTTGGCACCCGGTTCCTTGCGGATACCGATTACAATAACCTGGGTCCCGTTATGGAATACAGCCCCGGTCTCCTCATCATAGCCGGGATCAACCTTGGCAATATCCCGCAGGTAGACACGCTTGATACCATCATCAAACACCACCACATCCATTACATCTTCCGGGGATTGAAACTGCCCCATGGTTCTGATGCGATAGTTTTTGCGGCCAATACCAAGCACACCTGCTGAGGTGGTGGCATTGGCATTTTTCAAAACGGAGCTGATCTGATTTATGGAGATGTTGTACCGTGCCATCTCGGTCATATCGAGAGTGACATGCATTTCTGCCTCTGTACCGCCAAAAACCAACAACGAACCTACTCCCGGCACACGCTCGATATGCTGGCGCACATTGTCTTCGAAATAGGTGCGATAGGTGTTGATATGGTTAGGGTTATCTTCGCGGGTCTTGAGCATGGACCAGATAACCGGCGAACTGTTAGCACCGGCAGCCTCGATCTTTGGCTTATCCGCCGAATCGGGATAGCCGGACACCTCGTTCATTTTGTTTGAGACTCTGAGCAGCGCATCATCCAGTTCGGTTCCGATTCCGAACGAGAGAGTAATCTCACCGAAGTTATTGTAACTGGAACTCTCCATCTCCGTGAGCCCCTGCAGCCCTTTCAGAGCCTCTTCCTGTATCTCTATGATATCCTTCTCAATCTCGTAAGGGGTCGCGCCGGCCCAGGTTGTCTGTACAGTGATCTGGGGCGTCTCAACATCCGGAGTGAGCTGTACCGGCAGCTTTTGCAGACCGAGCAGGCCAAAGGTGGCCACCAGGATAACTCCCACCGCCACACTCACCGGTTTTTTCAGAGCGTATTCGACGATGTTCATTATCTCTCTCCCGCAATCATAACCGGCTGATCAGGGCGGAGACGCTCATTACCTTCTACCACCACGTCCATTCCCACCACGATATACGGGTTATCCACCGCAACTTTTTCCCCCATAAAGCTAACGACATGAACCGGCAGGATGGAGGCCTTCCCTTCTTTGATGGTAAAGATGAAATCTTTGCCCTGATTTTTGATAATCGCCGCTCTCGGCAATATCCGCAGTTGCGTTTTGGGGCTGGCAGGCACGTGAACCGTAGCCGACATGTTCTGAGCGACCAGCGGCAACGGATCGATCTTGATCTTTAAGAAGACATTTTTGGTCTTCACATCGGCCACCGGATCAATATCAACCACCTTACCGCTCTTTTCTTCACCAAAAGCGGTTATGATCACCGGCACCTCTTCACCCATTCGGATGTATTGCAACAGCGCCTCCGAGATCGGTGCCCGTACATACAGATCATTTATAGAACCGAGGCTCACCAACTGCTTGCCCTGCTGGACCCAGGCCCCTGAATCCACATTTTTGGCGAGAATAATACCGGCAAAAGGAGCGGTGATAACGCTTCTTTTTTTCTGGATCAGCAGTTTTTTCAGGTTATCCTGATTGGCTTGCTTTTCTTTCTGGGCGTCCTGATAGGCGTAAAGCGCATCATCGAAATCCTTCTCGCTGACCCCCTTGTTGTCGAACAGATTCTGCAGGCGATTGAAGTTTTTCCTGGTGTTGACTATACGAAGTTCCGCCTGGGCGATACGAGTTTTCGTCAGGACTATCTCCTGATCGAGAATCTCGGTATTAAGCTCAACCAGCACATCCCCCACATTCACATGATCACCCTGGTTCACACGCACTACCTCTACCAGGCCGGCCACCTCGGTAGAAATGTCACTGGTCCGCTCATAGTAGAGAATGCCGATCACCGAGCGACTCTGGGAGACCTCCTCCTCTACGACCTTGCTGACAATAACCCGTGCAGGCGGTGGCCCCTGAGCTGCCACCATGCCGCTTAAGAATACAACTCCGCAAAATACTCCTAATACAAACAACACGAGAATACTGCCCTTTTTCCCCTCTCTCATTTCGCCTGTTCCCCCATACTTTGTTCCATATTGTAGCGGATGATCTTCAGCCCATCTTTAATTACCTGCACCTCCTGAGGGCTCAAACCAGTTGTTACCTTCGCCTCACAATCGGCAAGCTCCTCCTTGATCTTTGCCATGAGAAGCTCTCCCTGCCCGGTGAGATGGACCAGGCTCGATCGTCTGTCGCCAGGATTATTCCGTCGTTCGAGGCATCGCTTTTTCTCCAGCCTGTCAAGAATCCTGGTCACATTGGCCGGGCTCTTGTAGGTCGAAGTACAAAGACGACTCTGTGTTACGCCATCTTCCTCGATCAGGCACTTCATCACATGAAACTGTTCCGCCGTCAGGTCGTATGGTTTCAAGTGGTTTTCGAGATAGTTCCTGAACGACATGGCAGACAGGTACAACAGGCGACCTAATGCATTCTCTTGTAATTTATCCATAAATTTCCTCTAGATATTTAACTAGGCAAATATCTAGGCGCTAAACTTTATCTTGTCAACGACTTTCATTAATTATGGAGAAACAGCACGATGGGGATGGACAACAGAGCAAAGACCATATAGGATATTTTTTGTCAGGCACAAACCTTGAAGAACATACAGACTCTGAGTGTTTTGCAAATCCATACCGATTATGGAGGTTCCCATGACCCGCCCTGCCCCAGTTAGATTTTTTCAAAAACTCAACTGGCTGAGCGCACTGGCTCTCACCGCGTTTATGCTCAGTTCCTGTGGCTATAATGATCTGCAGATAAAGGAGGAATCTGTTTTCAAAGCCTGGGCTGATATCGAAGCTACCCTGCAGCGAAGGGGTGATCTGATCCCCAATCTCGTTGAAACAGTAAAGGGCTATGCAGCCCATGAGAAAGAGACACTGGAAGCGGTGGTCAACGCCAGGGCCAAGGCATCTTCCATACAGCTCAACACCTCCGACCTGGGAGACGCCGCCAAAATGCAGCAATTCCAGGAGGCACAGGGAGGACTCAATTCTGCTCTTTCCAGACTCATGGTGGTGGTTGAGCGCTACCCGGATCTTAAAGCCAACCAGAATTTTCTCGATCTGCAAAATCAGCTGGAAGGTACTGAAAACCGAATAAACGTTGCTCGTCAACGCTATAACCAGGCAGTGGAGGTGTTCAACGCCGCTATTCGCAAATTTCCCCAGAGCCTGACCAACAACATCCTGCTCCACCTGGACCGCAAGGAATACTTCAAAGCGGACGAAGCAGCAAAACAGGTGCCGGAAGTGAAATTTTAACCGGTACATTTTGGGGAGAAGAGCAATGTCTTTTGCCGATTGCTGTAATTCTCTATATGTTCATGGTCTTCGTATCTGTAGAGCCGCCTCCGGCATGGCTCTGCCAATAACCATCATTGCGGTACTAGGACTGCAAGCGCCGTCAGCGGGGGCCCTCGAAGTCCCCCCTCTTACGGCCAGGATCAATGATTACGCGAAGATGCTGAATCCTGCCACTGTGAGTCAGCTCGAAAATTCCCTGAAAACATTTGAGGATGAACAGTCGACCCAACTGGTAGTCCTTACCATAGAGAGTCTTAAAGGTGATTCGCTGGAGGATTTTTCGATCAGGGTTGCAGAAAACTGGCGGATAGGCCAGGCCGATCTGGACAACGGAGCCATCCTGCTCATTGCCCAAAATGATCGAAAAATCAGAATAGAAGTTGGGTACGGCCTCGAGCCCACACTCACCGACCTCACTTCGGGCAGAATAATCCGGGAGATCATTGCTCCCTCGTTCAAGCGTGGCGATTTCGACCAGGGGGTAATTAATGGCGTCAATGCCATGATGGATGTTGTCCGGGGTGAGTTTTCCGCCCCGGAAAATCAAGCCAGCCAAAATCAGGCCGGCCTTGGGACATTTCCCATTATGCTGATGGCCGTTCTGCTCTTTATCGGAAAAGCGTTCGGCAAACACAAAGCGCTGGCGGCTACCATCGGCGGAGTTGCCGCACCGATTCTTGGCTATTTCATCCTTGGCGCGAAATGGCTGCTTCTTGCTGTCCTGGTACCCGCTGGCGCGGTCGGAGGGTTGATCGCCTCTGCCTTTGCTGCCTCTTCATTGAACTCCAGGACCATTCACCGCGGGAGCGGCCGTCACTACGGAGGTTACGGCAGCGGAGGTTTGGGGGGTGGTTTCGGAGGAGGATTTGGCGGCGGAGGAGGCGGTTTCGGCGGAGGCGGTGCCTCAGGAGGATGGTGATATGAAAAATCTTGCCGAATCGTTTCTCACACCAGAAGAACAACAGCTGGTCAGCAAGGCAGTTCATGCGGCCGAACTCCAAACCTCGGGTGAGATCGTACCCATGATAGTCTCAGCCAGCCACCACTACCCGCTGGCCTGTGCTTCAGGCGGCGCCATTATCACTCTTCCTGTGGCTTTACTGCTAACCTCTCTTATCGGCAACTACCTCTGGTTTGGACCCGAAAACATGTACCTTTTTCTGGCAATTTTTGCGGTGCTTTACCTCCCCGCCCGGGCTCTTGTTGCCCACCTCCTGTGGCTAAAGCGTTTCTTCCTGAACAGTGACCAGGTCGAGGAGGAGGTGGCAGAGGCGGCGATAACATCTTTTTATGAGGAGGGACTTTATCGCACCAGGGCTGAGAACGGTATCCTGATATTCATCTCAGTTTTTGAGCATAAAGTATGGGTTTTGGGCGACAGGGGCATCAACGAAAAAATTGCCCCCGACCAATGGCTTGAAATAGTAGAAGAACTGACTCACGGCATCAGGACGAACTGCCGCTGCGAAAGCCTGTGCAGAGCGATCGAACGTGTAGGAGAGATACTTGCACACCATTTCCCGATAGAAGGAGATGACCACAACGAACTCCACAATCTCATCATCCGCTAATCGGCCAGCCCCACATATCAAATGACAGGCGCAAAAAACAAATTGAACCGGCAAACCACAAACCAGGACACCGAAGCAGCTAAAAATAAATACTTACAAGAACTTTATGTTTGTCCCGGTGCGGCGATTACTCGCCGCATTCCCCTTCGAGGATATCACGACACCAGGATATCGCCTCCATGGTTATCGGATAACCACAGATAGGCAGCAGCAGCATCAAGGCATGGTAAATTTCATAACTGCTTGCGCCTGCTCTCATCGCTCTCCTGGCGTGTGAATGAACCGTTGCCTCAGATCCATTTGCCGCAGCAGCTGCCAGCTGGATAAGATGTGTTGTCTTCTCTTCCAGTGGTCCGCAATTGCGGACTTTGGTGCTGAGATCTTTCAAGGCCGACATAACCTCTGGATAGCACTGAGAAACTTCATACTGTGTTCTGTCGGGATAGATGGGGTCTTTCATGGCTCACTGTGTGGTTGGCATTCTGCATTTAATTGTTGCAGACGACCGTTCCATTCCGGCAATGGAACAGACGCTGAATTCCAGACAGGAGAGTCAGCTTGAAAACAGCTGAACTACTCGTTCTCATAGCTCTTTTCCTCTCCACTCCGGTGCTCTCTTCATCCCATGTAATATGCTGAAATCATGGGGATGCTCTTCTTCTCATCGGCATACCACCAACACCTAATAATTTCCACCCTAATCCGCACTTTTTTCAACAATTCTGTTTTCAGCAACTCCTTCTCATTTTCACTTTGACAAAAAGTCATTTCTTGCCTAGTCTCTACAATTTGTTGCTTCGTCATTAGCTTGGCAATATGTCTCCAACCTCTGCAAGCTCCCACACCAGGAAACAATTCACATCAAATATATCTTTTCTTCGCGGATTGATGGTAAACGTCTCGATCTGATAATTTTCAACTGAAAATGAACTTCCCAGTGCGTCTATCTCCTGCTCCAGCTCCCCTGCCAACAGCTCCAACTCACTCTGAAGCTGCCCAAGTTCCAGTCGCACCCTTCTGGCATCGTCTTTTTCTGTAAACACCCTCCCCGCTTTCCGCATACCGGTGGCAAACCCCGAGGTACCGCTGCCGGCCGACCGGCGCCCGAAAAGTGCTCCGACCACCGCCACCCCGAAAGAGAGAATCGTGTCTGTCGTTTTCGTTCGCACCTCGGCCTCTTCCTGCTGCAGACGTTCATGGGCTTGCTGAATTTTTTTATGCAGACGCTGCTGCCTGAGGTCATATTTTGCCCGCAGTTTATCAACCGCTTCATCCTTGTTCTCCCGTAACAGGTCGCGAAGCCGGACTTTAAAATCCGTCAGTGTTTCATGGGGTACCGATTCCAGCTTCAGAGATTTCACCCTGAAAAGCTCGAGCCGTTCGGTTCGGTAGAGGGCATCGGCAAAACTTTTTTCTGCAGCTCGCAGATTTTGAACCGCACAGATTTCAGCAGGTATTGCAGCATATCCGTAACCTGAGGGGGCCGAGACAAAGCATTCCTCCAGTGCGAAAGGAAGTTCTTCAGCCTCCGACCAGGTAATCTCAGCCAAACCTGGGAAATTTTCTGCAGTCCCCCCTAGTGGATAGTAGCGCTGCACCAGCCTGGTCTCATTGATATTTCTGCTGGCGTTAAAAAAGCGAACCTTGCAACGTGCTGCAATCGCAGGCTGCAACACGCATTTTTCTCCTGGAGCAGCAGGCAGGTAATAACGCTGCTCTATCTGGCCTGCCAGAATCGGTGCGCTGCTTTCCGCCATGGCCGGTCCTGGTGCAGACCGGGCCATGTCCGCCTCTCCGGAAGTGATCGAATTACCTTGAAGTTCTCTAGCCACCGTCACCTTGTCCGCCATCAGCTGTTCGATCTCTTTTGAGGCAAGCGGGCCTTTTAAAAAGGACATAACCCACCGGGTCTCAAAGGCCATTGGCTCATCCAGATGGGCTGAATTCAGCAGGAACTGCCTACCCTTCATTTTTGCCAGGAGCAGCTCAACATCCCTGGCAGTGAATCGGCCATCGCTCGCTCCAGCGATGCCACCCGCAACTTTTTTCCGATCCTGATCTGTCTGCAGCCTGCCGATAAACCAACTGCCCATGTTCGAGAGCCCCCGATAATCGAGATCTACCGGGTTCTGGGTTGAGAGCACCACTCCACAGCCAAAGGCCCTTGCCTGCTTGAGGATAAGCAACATGGGCTTTTTCGATGGAGGATTAGCGGTTGGAGGAAAAAATCCATAAATTTCATCCATGTAAAGTAACATTTTCAAAGATGAACTCCCTCGCTGCATTCTCATCCAGCCGACAAACCTGTTCAACAGCAAGGTGACAAAAAACATCCGTTCGCTATCGGTCAGGTGGGAAATCGAAAATATTGCGGTTTTGGGCCTGCCATCATCGGTGTAAAGAATACGCTGGATATCCAGCGGCTCTCCTTTCACCCAACCTGCAAAAGAGGGGCTTGCCAGGAGGCTGTTCAGGCGCATGGCAAGCTGCATACGATCGGACTGTTTGCAATATGTCTCCAGGGCAAAAGCGCCAATCTTTTCGATCGGCGGGCTGACTATGGCACCGATCAATGCCTCCATATCCACCCCATTCCCCTTCTGCCAGTAGTGCAGCAAGATCGAACTGAGCAGGATATGTTCCCTGCTCTGCATCGGGTCGGCGTCAATCTGCAATAGTGCCAGCAATCCTGAAACAGCTGAGGTAACAAGATCGTTCAAGGTATCGGGATCAGCCGCCGGATCCGTGACTGGTGCGGCAAAGCCTGCCAACACAGAAACCGGCACGCCACCACCTCCACCAGGGGTATATATGGTTATCTCTGCTTGTTGAGTAAGAGTTCGGATCCTATCGGGCTTCTGATCCCATGTTGCAAGACCGTCCCGCCATTGTGCAGCGGTTTTCTGCGCATACTGTTCAAGGCTGAGCCCTTTACGGGATGCTTCCGACTGTTCCAGCCACGGCTGAAAATCATGGGCCTGTAAATCAGGAAATGTCAGCAACAGGTTTCCCATGTCACCCTTGGGATCAATGATAATTGAGGGAATCCCATCCATTATCGCCTCTTCTATCAATCCAATTCCAAGGCCTGTTTTGCCGCTTCCCGTCATGCCTATAATCACGCCATGGGTGGTAAGGTCACGACTCCTGAGCAGCATAGGGGCGATTGTTTCTCCATTGTCACCAATTTCCCGGCCCAGATAGAACAGTCCCAGTTTTTCATAGCTCTTTTTTTTGCCTGAAACTTTGCCTGAATCAATAATATCTCCAGCCATCGGAATCACCTCAGCGAAAAGTCAGATACTCCTGCAGTCCCTGCGTTCCCAACCATTTCTTGCCCTACGTCTTAAATTATACACCGGATAATTCTTGAAACTTTGCGGTAAAATCATGCTAAACTGCAGATATGGGTTTTCTCAAAGATTTTCAGATACAAAAGATTACCAATCTTATTCCCAAATGAGATTGATTCACTTTCGCATTCCCGTTATAGTTTATTATATTTTTTTTTAATATTTCGATGAGTCAGCAAATTTTGTCAGCCCATTCAAGCCATTGGGCACCCCCTCAACACATGTGATTTCATTCATAGCAGCGCTCATCAAAGCTGTGCACTGCGCCCATGAAAATGTTGAAAAAAACAGGTGAGGAAGAATGAAAAAAAAGATAACCAGGCGGACTTTCCTGCAAATAGTCGCCGTCGCCGGCGCAGCGGGTGGGTGTTGGCAGCTTGGGCTGTTTACCGGAGATGCCAGGCTTCAGGTCGCCAGGCGCAGTCAGCCGATCATGGGTACCTATCTCAACCTGACCGTTTACGGGAAAGACCGTGATGCCTGTGAGGCTGCCATTGATCGGACCATAAACAGGATGAAAGGGCTTGAGGCAATACTGAGCCGGCATATGCCGACCAGCCAGGTGGCTACCCTGAATTCCACTGGCCGTCTCGACAGCCCCGACAAGGATTTGCTCGAACTGCTTGGCCTCTCGGCTGGCCTCAGTGAACGAAGCGACGGTGCTTTTGACGTGACGATTCTGCCGGTGATGAATGCTCACTCTGAATTTGCAGGCAAATATGCCGATAGTAGCGGAGCCATCACCCAGGCCAGGACAGCAACGGGGTATCGCTACCTGGCAGCAAACGCCTCATCTGTACAATTCCAGAAAACCGGCATGGGTATCACCCTGGATGGCATAGGCAAAGGATATATCGTCGATCAGGGGGTGGCGGCTTTAAAAGCGGCCGGATTTCACAATGTCTGTGTAGATGCCGGTGGCGACCTGATGGTGGCCGGCGCCAAACCGGACGGCAGCCCCTGGAGAATCGGCATACGTAATCCAAGGATAGAGCAACCAATGGAGCCCGTTTCAGTGAAGGTGATCAACCGGGCGGTTGCCACCTCCGGAGATTACTTCCAACCCTACACCGCTGATTTTCGCAATCATCATATATTAGATCCCCGGACCGGTTTTTCTTCTCCGGACCTGGCCAGCTGCACCATCACGGCCCCGACGGTTGGCCTCGCAGACGGTCTCGCCACCGCAGTCATGGCTCTTGGTCGTGATACAGGGCTGGAGCTACTGGAATCGCTTGACGGCTGTGAAGGATATCTCATCGATAAGCAGCAGAGAAACTCTCACTCTTCAGGATTTTTCAGCTGATATGGAACATATAATCATCAAAAAAGGACTCAACCTGCCCATCAGCGGTGCCCCGGAGCCCACAATCCGCAAAGGAGCAGAAAGCCGCCGTGTTGCCCTGATAGGAGACGACAGCGTTGGCATGAAGCCGACCATGGAGGTGCAGGTCGGCGACATGGTTAAAACCGGGCAACTGCTTTTCACTAACAAGAAATCACAGGGACAAAGGTATGTAGCACCCGGCTGCGGCAAAGTGGTGGCTATAAATCGCGGAGCCAAAAGGAAATTCGAATCCCTGGTGATCGAACTGATGGGCGATGAGGCGATATCGTTCGTGGATAACCCTGGCCAGCCCGTGGAAAACCTCTCGGCAGAGGCCATCAGGGAAGTTCTTGCCGAATCAGGGCTCTGGGCATCCTTCCGTACCAGGCCCTACGGCAAAATCCCTGAAATTGATACCCTGCCTGCATCCCTTTTTATCACCGCAATCGATAGCGAGCCTTTGGCACCACCACCGGAACTCATCATTTCGGCCCATGCCGAGGATTACAAAATGGGCCTTGATCTGCTCGACCGGCTGTTGGAAGTGCCGGTTCACTACTGCTCAGCAGACCGTGAACTCGGCATCGGTGAAAAGCAGGAAAACTTCAATTACTGGACCTTCACAGGACCCCACCCTGCAGGACTGGCTTCCACCCATATCCATTTCATCGATCCGGTCCATGAGAAAAAAACCGTCTGGCACATCGGCTATCAGGATGTCATCGCTATCGGCTACCTGTTTCGGACCGGCACGTTGATGACGGAACGTACCATCTCACTCGCCGGACCTGGAGTGAGGAATCCGTCACTTGTAACCACACGGTTAGGTACAAACCTGCACGATCTCTGCGCCGGAGAATTGAGAAATGACACAATGCGCATCATTTCAGGCTCTGTGCTCAGCGGCCGCAACGCCAATGAGCACCACGCCTACCTCGGCCGGTATCACAATCAGGTAAGCGTATTGCCCGATAACAGCGGCAGAAGCCTGCTCAACTGGGCACTGCCGGGTGCCAGTAAATTTTCGGTCAAACCCGTTTTCACCTCCGCCATGAACAAGTTGCTGAAGCTAGACATGAACACCGCCGTCTGGGGTGGCCATAGGGCTATTTATCCTTTAGGCACTTATGAAGACGTGATGCCCCTGGACATCATCCCCACCTATCTGATGCGCGCCCTGCTGGTGGGCGATACAGAAAAGTCGAAGGCGCTCGGGTGCCTCGAACTCATCGAGGAGGACGTAGCCCCATGTAGTTTTGTCTGTCCCGGAAAAAATGAGTTCGGTACCAACCTCCGCCAGGTATTGACCACAATTGAAATCGAAGGCTGAGAACAACAGACAATCATAAAGAGCAGACATGAATAAACTCAGCAAGAAAATGGAAGAGTTGGGACAACACTTCGAGCCGGGCGCACGTTTTGCCCGCTGGTATCCGCTCTATGAAGCGTTCGACTCTTTTCTCTTCGGCAGCAACACTACCACCAGGAACGCCCCCCACGTCCGGGACGGAATCGACCTGAAGAGGATCATGACCACGGTGCTGATTGCGCTGTTTCCCTGCGTCATCATGGCCCTCTGGAACACAGGATACCAGGCTAACCAGGCAATCGCCTCGCTGGGCCTGGCGGCACCTGAAGGCTGGCGGGGGGCAATAATGGCCGGGATCGGCTGCGACCCTGCCAGCACCTTCTCCAATCTGGCTCATGGCGCTCTTTACTTCCTGCCCATATATGTCGTCACCATGGTCGTCGGCTCAATTGTCGAGGGTATCTTCAACATTATCCGCGGCCATGAATTTTCAGAAGCGTTTTTAGTCACCGGCCTGCTCTACACCTTGATACTGCCGCCCACCATCCCGCTCTGGCAGGTGGCCACAGGCATCACCTTCGGGCTGGTGTTTGCCAAAGAGGTATTCGGCGGGGTGGGTCGCAACTTCATGAACCCGGCCCTCGCCTCCCGCGCCTTTATCTATTTTGCCTACCCGGCCCAGATCTCAGGCGACGCGGTCTGGACCGCCGTGGATGGCGTCACCGGTGCGACCCCCCTCGGCGCTGCCGCTGCTGCCGCACCCGGCACCCCCGCCTCGGCCATGGGTATCGACTGGCTGCAGATGTTTATTGGCAATATTCCGGGTTCCATGGGTGAGACCTCTGCCATCGCCTGTCTTTTCGGGGCCGTTATCCTGCTGGTAACCAGGGTGGCTTCATGGAGGATCATTGTCTCAATGCTGATCGGTGGCATAATCGCCTCGGTGCTGCTCTCGTTCCATAATAGTCCGGCTAATGCCCTCTATTCACTCCCGCCTTACTATCATCTGGTGATGGGCAGTTTCGCCTTCGGCATGGTGTTTATGGCCACCGACCCGGTATCTGCGGCCCACACCAATACCGGCCAATGGCTCTATGGCGGGCTGGTCGGTATCCTCTGCATACTGATTCGCGTTGCCAACCCTGCCTACCCAGAGGGGACAATGCTGGCGATTATCCTGGGCAATGTCTTCGCACCGCTCTTTGATTATTTCGTGCTGCAAGCCAACATCAAGAGAAGGAGGCTCCGCCATGGTTGACATACGAGCCGCCAAACCATTTTATTCGGTTCTTATCCTGGCCTTCGCCTGTTCTGCCCTGGTGGCAGGAGCGGCAGTGGGGTTGCGCCCCAGACAGGAAGCCAACCGTCAGCTCGATCGCCAGAAAAACATCCTTTATGCGGCGGGCCTCTTCGAGGAAGGGAAGTCGATAGACCAACTCTTTGCCAACGTTGAGACCCGGCTGGTCGATCTTGAAAGCGGCGAGTTTGTTGAAGCAGACCAGCTCGATCCAAAAAACTACAACCAGCGAAGAGCCGCTCTTTCAAACGATCTGGGCCGACCGATTGAGCCCGACGCAGATCTCGCCAAGCTTGGCCGCCAGGAAAAAATTTCCCTGGTCTATGTGATAAAGGACAACGACACCATCTCCCAGATAGTGCTGCCCGTGCGGGGTAAGGGGCTCTGGTCCACCATGTATGCCTATGTGGCCATAGACAGCGACCTGAACACTATCCGCGGAGTCTCCTTCTATGAGCATGGTGAGACGCCGGGACTGGGCGGCGAAGTTTCAAACCCCCGCTGGCAGCAACGCTGGGGTGGGAAAAAGGTGTACAAGGATGAAGATGTTGCAATCAGAGTCATCAAAGGCACTATCGACGAGACTTCAGCCGATGCTGCCTATGAGATCGATGGCCTTTCCGGCGCCACCCTCACCTCCAACGGTGTTTCGGATCTGTTGAAATTCTGGTTCGGAGATCACGGTTTCCAACCATTTTTGAGCCAACTGAAGAAAAAGGACAATTCAAATGGCTGAATCAAAACTCGAACTGGTCGTATTTCCCATATTCAAGCGTAACCCTATCGCCCTGCTGATTCTCGGTATCTGTTCGGCGTTGGCGGTAACCGGCCAGATGGCCACCGCCTTCGTGATGTCGGTCTGTGTAATCTTTGTTACTGCTTTCTCCAGTCTGACGATCTCCATAGTACGCTTCCAGATCCCTAACTCGGTTCGTATCGGCATCCAGATCACCGTTATAGCCACTCTGGTTATACTGGTCGATCAGATCCTGAAAGCGTTTGTCTTCGAACTCTCGAAACAGCTTTCAATCTATGTCGGGCTGATCATCACCAACTGCATCATCATGGGTCGGGCTGAAGGGTTCGCCATGAGCAATCCGCCGGTGGCCTCTTTCCTGGACGGTGTCGGCAACGGGCTGGGCTACAGCTTTATCCTGATCTTGGTGGCCTTTATACGCGAGCTTTTTGGGTCCGGCTCGGTGTTCGGCTACGAGATTATGAGAACAGTGAGCAATGGCGGCTGGTATATCCCGAACGGCCTGCTGGTACTGCCGGCCAGCGCTTTCTTCCTTGTCGCACTGATCATCTGGGCAGTGCGTACAGCATTGCCGGATCAACAGGAGACTGAATAATGGGCCACTATCTCGATATAATTTTCCGCTCAGTCTTTCTTGAGAACCTGCCGCTCAGCTTTTTCCTCGGCATGTGTACCTTCCTTGCTATCTCCAAGCAGGTAAAAACCGCCATAGGTCTCGGGTCGGCTGTTCTTTTTTTGCAGATCATCACGGTACCCCTGAATAACCTGGTGCTCTCGACTCTGCTCAAGCCAGGAGCCCTTTCATGGGCCGGACAACCCGATATCGACCTCACCTTTCTGGGATTACTCACCTACATCGCCATCATCGCCGCAGTGGTGCAGATACTGGAAATGGTGCTCGACCGTTTTTTACCGGCACTATACAACACCCTTGGCATCTTCCTGCCGCTGCTTACCGTCAACTGCGCCATCCTCGGTGCTTCACTCTTCATGGTCGAACGTGATTACACCTTTGGTGAAAGCGTCGCTTACGGCATTGGCGCAGGAGCAGGTTTTTTTCTGGCGGTGGTAGTACTGGCAGGAATTCGTGAACGCAGTGAGTATGCCGACCCGCCCGCAGGTCTGAAAGGCCTTGGGATGACCTTTATCACCGCAGGTTTGATGGCCATTGCGTTTATGGGCCTTGCAGGAATGCAACTCTAACCAGAACTTCTCATGAGCAGATTTATGTGCCAAAATGACTCTCCTTCACAGCACAAAGCCAGTAGCAATGTCTCGTCGGTTCTGCCATTTCATTTTGTAAATGATGCTTATGTTCATGGTATAGGAGGCAGAATATGAATGAGATTCTTTATGCCGTACTCTGTTTTCTCGGCATCCAGCTGGTACTTGTGACGCTTATCGTTATTACCAAGAAAACCCTGCTGCCCAGCGGTGATATCAACATCATCATAAACGAGGACAAGGTTGTTACCGGTAAACCCGGAGGAAAACTGCTCACAACCCTGGCCGACAACGGCATCATTCTCTCCTCTGCCTGTGGTGGCGGTGGCACCTGCGGTCAGTGTCGATGCATTATCTCTGAAGGCGGTGGCGCCATTCTTCCTACAGAGAAAGGAAAGATCAACCGACGGGAAGAGCGCGAAGGGATGCGCCTCTCCTGCCAGGTGCCAGTGAAGCGTGATTTGAAAATCGAAGTGCCGAATTCCATGCTTGATGCCAGGAAATGGCAATGTAAAGTCGTTTCAAATGAGAACGTTGCCACTTTCATAAAGGAGCTGATACTGGAACTGCCCCCCGGCGAAAATGTCGATTTCAAGGCCGGAGGTTATATCCAGATCGAAGTACCGCCGCATACACTCTCCTACGCCAGCTTTGATATTGGTGAATCATATCTGAGCGACTGGACCAAATTTCAGATGTTCCAGTACAAGTCCCATGTCCATACCCCGGTTACCAGGGCTTACTCCATGGCCAACTATCCGGGTGAAAGAGGGGTTATCAAGCTGAACGTGCGGATTGCCAGTCCACCGCCGGGAGCAAAGAAAGACATTCCTCCGGGTCAGGTGAGCTCGTATATATTCAACCTCAAGGCCGGTGACGAGGTAACCATCTCCGGTCCTTTTGGTGAATTCTTTATGGATGAATCCCAATCAGAAGTCATCATTATCGGTGGCGGCGCTGGCATGGCCCCTCTCCGCAGCCATGTCTTCGATCTGTTTAAGACCCACCACACCAATCGCAAAGTCTCCTACTGGTATGGTGGACGCAGCCTCAAGGAATGTTTCTACCTTGAGGATTTCTATGAGATAGAAAAAAACAACGATAATTTTTCCTTTCACCTTGCGCTCTCCGACCCGCTGCCCGAAGATAAATGGCAGGGTGATGTAGGCTTTATCCACAATGTACTGTACGAAAAGTACCTCAAAGCCCACCCGGCTCCTGAAGATATACACTACTATATTTGCGGACCGCCGATGATGAATGCCGCCGTGATCAATATGCTTGAAGATCTCGGAGTCGAGGGAGAAAACATTAAATTTGATGATTTCGGCGGCTAACCGCTGTGATGGAATCTGAATTATGACCACGTTTATTCTGCTTTTTATTATCAGCCTGACGGTTATCATATGCTCCGGACTGATTATTAATTTTTCCAAGCAACGTGCCGGTACCCGCAAACACCCGCTCACCGCCATATGCCATAAAACCGGCGACCCCGCTTCTGCCTGCTCATGCAGCCAACTACTGCCGCCCGAGGCTGTAAAAAGACCGGCCGGGCAGGAGAAATGCAGCTGACAACAGATTGGTCAAAGCAGTATCCGTAATACAATGCGCGTGCCCCCTTAACTGCTCCTCAACGAAAGTCTGGTGTATTACGCCCGATAGACTCCTTAAAAAACCTGATCTCATAGCATAGGGGCAGTGAAAAGCCAGATCTTTTCCACACGTGCCCGGGTTTTTTACGCATGAGGTAATCCGAATATTGGCAATCCCAAATTTATGTTTTTACAATTATTGATCTTTTATTTTGACATTATACTCAATCAGGGCTATATCTGATTTTAGATGTGCAAGCACATACCGGTCAGAATAAATGTAATAATAAAGGACACGATCACCATGAAACTTGATGCGACAAACATCGAGATAATCCGACACCTCAAAGATGGCCGTAAATCTTTCAAGCTGATCGCTACTGATCTTTCCATCACTGAGAATACCGTCCGCAGTCGGGTCAATAAGCTGATTGAAGAAGGTCTCCTCGATATATCCGGCAATATCCGGGTAGACGCCCTGCCCGGTCATAACCTGCTCTACCTTGGGGTAAAACTCAAAAGCATGGAGCTCCAGAAAAAGGCTCAGGAATTCAGCCAGCTCAAAGGCGTGGTTTCAGCAGGAATTGTTACAGGCAGATACGATATCATTCTGCAGGTACTGCTTAATGAAGAATATAACTTGCTCGAATTCGTCACCAGCCAGGTAACAAAGATAGATGATGTTCAGACTGTTGAGAGTTTTGTCGTGTACGAAGGATATAACCTGAAGGTTCCATATATCCTTTAAATAGTGGTACCAGGATTCCTGGTGTGGTTTCGCCCTTTCTCCTCTCCTCCGGGCGGGATCATACCGGGAACATTTTTTCATTATTACTTTCAAGGAGTAATGCCATGATTGTTGGAATTCTAAAGGAAATCAAAGTACTGGAGAATCGTGTTGCAATGACTCCGGCAGGCGTTGAGGTTATGGTGGCCAACAACCATGAGGTTCTCGTAGAGAACAACGCTGGTGTCGGAAGCGGTTTTCCCAACGAGAGATATGTCGCTGCAGGCGCAAAAATTGTCAACACCCCCGCAGAAATTTATCAGAGCTCTGACATGGTCATGCACGTCAAGGAACCTCAGCCCTCCGAGTATGAGCTGATTCGTGACGGCCAGATCGTCTTTACCTACCTGCATCTGGCTGCAGATGAGCAGCAGACCCATGCGCTCATGAATGCCAACTCTATCAACATTGCCTATGAGACCATTCAGAAAGCCGACGGTTCCCTGCCCCTGCTTACCCCGATGAGTGAAGTGGCCGGTCGTATGGCAACCCTGCAGGGTGCAAACCATCTTGCCATGCCGAACGGTGGTCGCGGTGTTCTGCTTGGCGGTGTTCCCGGCGTAGAGCCGGCCACCGTTGTCGTCATCGGCGGTGGTATTGTCGGTATCAACGCAGCCAAGATGGCCTGTGGTCTTGGAGCAAAAGTGTACCTGCTCGATACCAATCTCGACCGCCTCCGCTATCTGAGCGACATCATGCCTGCCAACTGCATCCCGGTAATGAGCAGCACGCCCAAACTCCGCGAACTGCTGGCTGAAGCAGACCTGGTCATCGGTGCAGTGCTTATTCCCGGCGCCAAGGCTCCCAAACTGGTCACCCGTGACATGCTCCAGGTTATGAAAAAAGGCTCAGTAATGGTGGATGTAGCAATCGATCAGGGTGGTTGTTTCGAGACCTCAAAAGCAACAACCCATGCTGAACCGACCTACGAGGTGGACGGCATCGTCCATTACTGCGTAGCCAATATGCCCGGTGCCTACGCTAAAACCTCCACCCTCGCACTCACCAATGCCACGCTCCCTTATGCGGTTCAGATCGCCAACAAGGGCTGGAAGCAGGCTTGCAAGGACAATGCTGAGATCACTCCAGGCCTCAACGTTGTTCGCGGCAAGGTCACCTGTAAGGCTGTAGCCGAAGCCTTTAATCTCAACTACACCCCAGTTGAGGAAATTCTCGGTTAAAACGAACGAGACCTTTCGCCGGTTCGAAGATCAGGGCGATACTTATCTTCGAACCACCTCTCCTTCAAAAATGCAGCCTTCGGGTTGCATTTTTTTTTTAGATACTGCGACTTTTAAAATCTACTATCTTGCCGAATACTTGCATAACGGTAAGCTTGTGCAATCAGAGTATTCAACCACTTTCACAGGCTGCATAACCACTGTGTGGGGGGGATTTTGTCAGGAGCACCCCGTACACTGTACCTATACGAAACGAGAAGTCCCGTTGTGATTCCGGATCACCCATACCAAAGCCAATCAATTCAGCACAAGATCATGTGCTTGACAGGAGGTGTAGTATGAATTTTCCAGCCGAAATCATCGTAATACTCTGGTTCCTTCCCGTTGTCTTACAAATCATTCTTCCTCTGACTGTTCTTGCCGTCTGGCCCATTGTTAAACTCCTTAAACAAGGACACTCCATGAGATCCCATGAAGTCTTTGGAGATGCGCCTCTAGCTCGAGCTAAAATGGCAGTTGCCGTTGGCGACTAATACAGAGCAGTATCAGGTTGGCCGGTCAATACCGGCACAAATACGCAGGCCCGGATGAGTAGGCGCCTGCGTATTTCTTTTTTTAAAATGGAGATAATTATCAGGATAGACTCCCCGCCCGCTCCGATCATTGAAATTGAAGCAGGATGGTGCATATGGCCCAGGGGATATTCGGGCCGCTCAAGCTTTCTGACCAGAAAGCATCGAGACAAGCTCTGAGAGATGCAGCACCGGTAATTCCACAGAGGCTGCGGCCAGCGCAGATTTCCACTGCATCAGGCAACCGGAACAGCTGCTGGTGATGATGTCCGGCTCCATGGCCAGTACTTTCGCAGTCAGGTCATCGCGAATAGTCGCAGAGAGTTCCGGCGCTCCCAGATGAAACAACCCTCCCTGTCCACAGCACTGAGGCCCGTCTGCCAATTCCAGGAGTTCAACCCGGGCTGAGAAGCGTTTTAGAACATTACGGGGCTCCCGGGTGATATCCAGCTCGTTTCGCAAATGACAGGGGTCATGATAAAAAACGCGCAGATTCTTTTTTGACGCTACACGTCCGGGTGAATCTTTTTCTATTTTCAGGCCCTTTTCCGCCAGTGTCAGGTCAAGAAGCCGGCTCAGCTCCACCAGTCGCCCAGCGACTTCTTCAGCACGGTCTGCCCAAGGGCTATCTCCTGACAACAGCTGCTTATACCTCAGCAAATGAGCGTAACAGGAGCCGCAACTGACCACGATCCTACCTTTCTGTTGCTCCAGCGCTTCGATATTTTTTTTAGCCAGTTGCCGTGCTTTTTCCCGCTCACCAATAGAATCGATGGCCAACCCGCAACAGACCAGCCCTGCAGGAATATGGACAGAAAAGCCGAGGGAGCCGAGCAGCTCACGGCTCGCATCGAGAACTTCCGGGGCGAGATACCTTGCACTGCAACCGGGAAAATAGATCAGTTGCTCACCGATACCGGTACTGGTCGATATGGGAGCTGCGGGAGATGCTATTTTTTCATTGGCGAAAGAAACGGGTTCGCCGCCAAACATGGCCAACTTGACCCGTAAGCCACTATCGGCGGGGAGAGTTGTACTGAGAAGGGAGTGAAAGGATCTGCCAAATCTACGGACGACGCCGAGCAGTTCAGGCTTTTCGAGCACCTTAGCCGCCAGAAATTTCTGGTAGCCATGTTCGCCATAGCCTCTGGTGAAGTCACTCCTGGCATCGCGCACCTCTTCAACCACGTCCACCCCACGTGGACAGGCTGCGACACAGGCCCCGCAAAGAAGACATTTGGAAAAAATATCTTCGAAAACGGGAGAGGGAGTTTCCTCCCCCATTACTTCGAGCAGATATTTTTTGCCGCGGCCAGAGTAATATTCTTTGCCACCACTGGCCCTGTAAACGGGGCAAACTACGGTGCAAGCCCCACACCTGGCGCAGCGCGAACTTTTTTTCCCAGCCTGCGCGTTATTGCTGTTACCTGTACTGATGCTACACCTCAAATGACAAAAAACTCAGGAGACCGATGGAGAAATATGATTTTCTTTCAGATCGGGCCGCTGAAGACAAATTAAGCGAAACAATACTTTTAACGAACAGTACGAGCATTAATTTGACTTCAACAGCTTAGAACTAAAATGTATTTCTCAAACGGCTCCTACTTCTTCCAGAGCAGATAGGCCTTAATGAACTGATCAATATTGCCATCGAGAACCGCGTCCACATTACCTGTTTCATGCTCGGTTCTGTGATCTTTGATCATCCGGTACGGTTGCAGGACATAGGATCGGATCTGGCTGCCCCAGGCAATATCCTTCTTGTCGCCGCTCAAACCTTCCTGGGCTTCGGCCTGCTTCTGCTTCTCAAGCTCATAAAGCCGTGCCGCCAGCATTTTCATGGCCATATCCTTGTTGCGATGCTGACTGCGTTCGTTCTGGCATTGCACTACGACACCGGTGGGCAAATGGGTCAGGCGAATAGCGGAGTCGGTCTTGTTCACATGCTGACCCCCGGCACCGCTTGCCCGGTAGGTGTCAACGCGCAGATCCTTATCCTCGATATTCACGTCGACACTGTCATCCAGTTCGGGCATGACCATTACCGAGGCGAAGGAGGTGTGGCGCCTGCCGCTGGAGTCAAACGGTGAAATCCGCACCAGCCTGTGAATGCCAAGTTCAGAGCGCAGATAGCCATAGGCATTGCGCCCTTGGAACATGATAGTCACACCCTTCACGCCAGCTTCATCACCAGGCAGATAATCGAGAATATCAGTTTTGATACCTTTATCCTCAGCCCAGCGCAGGTACATGCGCAGCATGATATCCACCCAGTCCTGTGCCTCTGTACCACCGGCACCGGCATGAATGGAAACTATGGCGTTATTGCCATCATGCTCACCGCTGAACATACACTCCACCTCCGCAACAGCAATTTCATCCTGCATTTCGCGGAGCCTTTCAGCGACCTCAACTTCCGATTCGGCATCACCCTCTTCAGTGGCCATTTCCAGGAGAAGTTCGATTTCTTCCAACTCCTCCCAGCGATCATCCCAGGCTTTAATAATATCCTGGAGCTGGCCATGCTCTTTCTGGACTTTCTGGGCTACAGCAGCCTCATTCCAGAAGTCCGGCGCCATGGTCAGTCGTTCCAGCTTTTCCAGTTCTTCTCTTTTGCGAGGTAAGTCAAAGATGCTCCTTCAAGGCCAGGAGACGGCCTTTGAGATCAGTAATGATCTGCTTGGAAACACCAGCACCTGTTTCAATAGACATATTTCCTATCCAAACGTGTAAATTATTGTATTACTGCAATGCACAATACATCGCAGAGTTCATCCTTATTATACGCAATGTTCTGCGGTTCGTTAACCGCGTATCACATAATCTCTGCCCTGGCGAATTCTCCCCGAAGGCAATCCTGCATAGAGACCTCCGATCAGGACGCCCAGGATCAGACATACGGGTGCGAAAAAATACCCCCAGCGAACAAAAACTGTCTCGCCTTCCAGCAGCGCCACCTCTTCGGCGTGGGCCCAAAGGGTGAATATAGCTGATGGTTCATCAACCTGGCCCCGTGGATCAATGAAGCCTGATATACCGGTATTTGCCGCCCGAACAACGCTACGACGGGTTTCCACTGCGCGAAAAACTGTCATCGCCATACTATGGTGTGGGGCACTGGATTTACCATACCAGGCGTCATTGGTCAAATTTACCAGAACGTTGGCTCCACTTTTTACCCAAGCCCTGCCGATATCGGCGAAGATGGACTCAAAGCAGATCAGCACCCCGATACGGGACTCGTTCCAGACCATTGGCTCTTCCACCTGGCCTGCGCTGAAATCACCGACCGATTCCACCAGCGGTTCCAGAAACGGCAGAAAACGTTTCATCGGCACATATTCGCCAAACGGCACCAGATGGCTTTTATGATAATAATCGGAAAACCCTATGCCAGGTTGAACCAGCTGGGCGCTGTTAAAGTAGCGAATATCACGGGTTGCCCGATCTCTCAGTTCGAACCAGGGGGCACCGGTCAATACAGCCATCTGCCGGGACTCTACGAAACCTATGAGCGTTCCTATATCCTGGTAGGTCTGAGGATAATAGGGAAGCGCAGTCTCCGGCCAGACCACCAGCTCGGGACGTTTTGCAGCCCCCTCATCCGTTCTCAGCCGAAGAGAGTTTTCTATATAAATATCTGTTGTTCGCTGCTGGTTGTCCTTCGACCACTTTTCACTTTGATCGATATTGCCCTGTACAATCCCCATGACTGTTTTCGGGGTATTCGGATCAGTTAGCCGGGCAGAAACCTCGTCCCAACGCTCTACGGAATAAAAACCGGCTCCACCTGCCAGCACGCCGACCAACACCACCAGCGGCAGTACAGCCCGCAGGTACCGTAAATTATATATAACCAGCACCAGCAACACATTGATCAGCACCAGCAGATAGGAAAGACCGCTATGGCCAAACACATCTGCCGACTGAATCAACAAGGGCTCCCCTGCCAGGGCATACCCTATATCCATCCAGGGAAAGCCACTGAACAGCCAGCTCTTGAGCCAATCCAGACCGATCCATATTGCGGGAATAACAAGCAGGGAGGCGAGCAGGGAGGCTCTAACGAGCATGGCCCTGGCCAGCACGGCAAATATTGCCGTATAACTGGCCATAAACGAAGCGAGCAGTACCAAGGCCATAATGGTAATCGGGAGCGGCAGCCCACCGTAACGGCCAACCACCGTGGTAATCCAGTAAAGCACCAGCAGATAATGCAGCACCCCTACCAGAAAGCCACAAACGAGAGCACGCCTGCCACTCATCAGCGGCAAAGCGTGAAGAAAAGGAATCAGGGCAACGAAGAGCAACTGCCAGATTTCCCCACCTCCGGGATACGCACACCAGAGCAACACCGGCGTAAGCAGTGATGAAAATAGCGGCCAGACCCGCCTGGGAGCTGTCATTCGTCTTTATCCCCGTCGGGTATACGTTCAATTCTGACCATCTTGATGTGACGGGAGGAGGCGCTTTTCACCTCGAGCTTCAAGCCGCCGACAGTCATTACGTCGCCGGTCTTCCCGAGCCTGCCGAGAAGATGAATAACCAGGCCACCAACTGACTCAAACGGCCCTTCAGGCAGTTCAGCATCGAAAAATTCCTCGATCTTTTCAATATCGAGGCGCGCATGAACGACAATTGCACCATCTTCGAGGCGCTCGATGACATCCTGTTCTTCGTCATATTCGTCGTCGATCTCGCCAACAATCTCCTCCAGAATATCTTCCAGCGTAATCAGGCCACGTACAGTTCCGAACTCATCGGTGACCATGGCCATATGATTTTTGCGCATCTGGAATTCTTTGAGAAGGTCGACAATCGGTTTGTTCTCGGTCACGAAGTAGATGGGACGGAGCACATCATCCAGCACCACCGGCTTATTGGAGAGGTGTGCGCAAACCCTCAGCAGATCCTTGGCATGCAGCACGCCGACAACCCGATCCGGATTGTCCTGATACACGGGTATTCGGGTAAAACCATTTTCTATGACCAAATTGATGATATCGGCCATGGGCATTGATGCCTCAATACTCACGACCTCGGCAGCCGGGGTCATAATCTCAGCTGCAAGAGTGTCTCGAAAGTCGAAGATGGAGTTAATCATCTTCTCCTCAAGACTGGATATAAGCCCGTGTTCCTCGCCCTCTTCCAGCAGTTCGAGAATTTCGTTTTCTAAATCCTGGGTGGTTTCCGGCCGCCCGAAAGGTACTTTGGACAGCAATTGTCTGAGAAAGCCTTTTCGTTCTTCAGGCTCCTCCTGGTCAGATTCGTTTTCCGTGTTCATTATTTTGAGTAAAAGAAATTCCCTTTTAAAGCCAAAACAACCTCTAGTCTAACAACCTTAAAAGGCCCCGATCAAAATTCTGGGTAACGAGTGCCTACTGCGCTGTATACACAGAAGATTGCTACGAAGGTAAAAAAATCAACGGTAGCTGTAATTATTATACACAGACTCCCACTCATAGTCTGTATGGGGATTCAAAACTCTTGTCAAGTAGAAAAGAGAAATCTGCGCTAAACGTGCCTCGTTCGATGAGTGGCGCCAAAGAATTGAACATTTTTGCTTTTCTAATCGCAGTTAGGTTACTATATTGCTGTAATTTTCCATTTCCAAGGCGCTTAGAGAGAAAAAGGGTAGGGAGAACTGCGCCTTCGGCATTGGCTAACGCCAATCAATCACAACATAAATTCGGAAAACAGAGGATACAGTTTGGAAGGAAAGGTACTCATTGCAAACCGTGGCGAGATCGCCATCCGCATCATGAACGCCTGCATAGACCTCGGACTCGATTATGCAGTAGTGTATACCGAGGCCGATAAAGACTCCGAGCATGTGCAGCGTAACATCACCAGTGGCCCGGATCAGAATGCCTGGCGTATAACCAGTTATACTGACCCCAACGACATACTGGCGGTGGCAGATTATTGCGGAGCAACAGCCATCCATCCAGGTTATGGATTTTTTTCAGAAGATTACCGCTTTGCCCGCCGGGCAACCAAGCGTGATCGGGCGCTGACCTTTATTGGCCCCAACTGGAATGTAATCAAGGACCTGGGTGACAAGATCAACACTAAAAAGGTTGCCAACGGCCTTGGCATCCCCACCATTCCCGGCACAGACGCCCCCATTTATAATGAGATGGAGGCCGAAGAGATAGCCCAGCGTCTGCTCGAAGACCAGCTCGCCCAGGGCATCCAGTCTCCTTCGATCCTGGTCAAAGCCGCAGCAGGCGGTGGCGGCATGGGCATCGAGGAAGTTACAGAAATTGAGACGTTTCGTCGTGTTTACCGCCAGCTGCAGAACTACGCCAAGCGTCAGTTCGGCGACGGCGGTGTACTGATTGAACAATGTATCAGGGATTTTAACCACTTAGAGGTGCAACTTGTCTGTTCCCGTCATGGTGAACGGATCCACTTCAGCTCCCGTAACTGTACAATCCAGTCCACCGGTCGTCAGAAACGCGTCGAGGCAGCGCCTGGTTTTTGCCAGTCCTGTTTTGATTACGATTTTGACGAAAAGAAAGTTCTCGATAAAATCGTCGAGTATTCTCTTAAACTGGCCAACCACGTCAAATATGACAACGTCGGCACCTGGGAATGGATTGTCACCAGATCCGGTCAGCCCTACCTGCTGGAGGTGAACACCCGCATCCAGGTAGAAAACGATATTTCAGCGCGCATTTCCTATCTTAATGGCGAGCAGCCTAATCTTATCCGGGAACAGATCCGACTGGCCCTTGGTGAGAAAACCGGCTACAAGCAGAACGCCATCGAGTTTAAAGGTGCTTCAATCGAGCTTCGTATCGTTGCCGAGGACACCCGTCGCGGCTTTGCCCCATGGATCGGAACCATTAACGAGTTCAGTTTCCCGGCTCATGAATGGTCAGTGGTATACAGCCACGTTCCCACCGACAGGGCATACCCAATTCCAAGTGATTTTGATCCGAACCTGGCGCTGGCGCTGGTCTGGGGCAAAGATATGGATGAGGCTAAGGCGCGCGCCGCACAGTTCATCGACGAGACGGTTATCAGGGGTGAAGATTCCAGCGGAAGTCCGATCATTACCAATCTGGAATACCTGAAAAACAACCTGGATCGTCTGCTGGCCTTCTAGAGATGAGAACAGACGGAACACATATATGAACGAATTACTAAAAAAACTTCTGAAAATCGAAGAGCGGGTCAATTACCTGCTCCAGATTAAAGATTACAATAACTGGGGGAACCTGGAGGGGTTCAAGGAGACCTGCGATCAACTGAAGCAGACACTCTACGACCACACCGAGGAAGAACTCCTGGGAGAGATTCGCAAGCTCAACGAGTCGATCAGTTTTCTTGAGGAAAGGGCCGAGGAACATCTCACCCCTATGGAACGAGTGCGCATCGTCCGCTCAATCCAGCGTTTCAGCCTTAAAGACATCCTCGAAAATGTCTACGAGGACTACACCGAACTCGGTGGTGAAGAAGACGCCAACGTCGACCCGGCGATGATTTGCGCCAAGGCAACCCTCGTTCGCCGGATCAAGAATAAGACCCACACCTCCACGGTCATGGTTATCGGCCAGGAGAGCGGTCACGGCGAGGAGTTCCGCAACGGTGGCTCCTGTAAACCTGAAGGGAACGAGAAAGCTATGCGTTTCATGAAGGTTGCGGAAACTGAAGGTATTCCGATCCATAGCTACATTTTCACCCCGGGATCCTACCCGGTAGAGGAATACCCCGGCGCCGCCCAGCAGATCGCGCGCAATATCTACGCTATGTCCAAGCTCCGCATTCCTGTGATCTCCATGATCTCGGAAGGTGGTTCCGGCGGTGCAGAAGCAATCGGCCTCTCTGATTATCGACTGATGGCAAGTCACGGCTATTACTCGGTTATCTCTCCAGAGGGTGCCGCGGCCATTGAAGGACGTATTCGCGAAGGCTCCAAAGTACCTAAAGAACTGATTGAGGTGTGTGCAGATCGTTTGCGCCTCACCGCTTTCGACAATATAAAACAAGGCACTATAGACAGGGTTATTCAGGAACCGCAGCTTGGCGCACGTCGCGACGACTTCGCCTTTTTTGCCACCCTTCGCAGCGAGATGATCAGAGCTACCGATCATGTCGTGCTGGAGACCAAAAGCTTTAAGGCGTTTCGATCCTGGGAAGTCAGGCGAAAAAAAACCGGTAAGGATGCTGAAGACCAGGTACTGGTCAACTGGGAGCTCAACCGCGAAGAGACCAAACGTCTTCTTGCGCTGCGCTCAAAAAAGTATCTTACTATGGCCAGAAATGGTTATACAGGTTCGCCCGATTCATCCCTCAGCCTATATACCCTCGCCCGGGTTGCTTCGGAAAAAGCCTACTATAAAATCCGTTACGACATCCTGAAAAATCACAAGAAACAGGTTGGTAATGTGATTCAGGACGTATCCGGCGAAGGTTCGGTAATGCTCAAACGATTGACCGAACCGGTTTCCACGATGATAAACCTCATCTCCAAAAAATCCGGCAAAAAGCCAACCAGGCTTTTGACCTATACTCCAACCAACGGCAACGGTGACGCTGAACGTCCCCTGAGCGACCCGCTGGAACTGACGGATACCTACACCAGTCCGCTTGCCAACGAGGACCGCACCGTGAGTTGTCCCAATGCAGACAAACACGGTTGCAAGGATCTCTGGATTCCTGATCTTTATGGCGAGTTTGGCGGTGTCTGCGAGACCTGCGGACACCACTTTCCACTGGAGTACCAGTGGTACCTGAAAAACATCTTCGATGCAGGTACCATCCGCTTCTTCAACTCAGGCCTTGCTTCCGGCAACCCGCTTGACTACACCGGCTTCGCCGACAGGTTGAACGCCAGTAAGAAGAAGACCGGCTACAAGGCAGGAAACCTCACCTTTCACGCCAAGGTGAACGATATCAAAATCGTCACCACCATGCTCTACTCCGATTTCAGAAACGGTACCGTGGGTAGCGCTGAAGGCGAGAAATTCGTGCAGGCCTGTGCCATCGCCAAGCGTAAGAAACGACCACTGCTTGCCTATGTACACACCACCGGCGGAATCCGTATTCAGGAGGGAACCCTTGGTGTCGTGCAGATGCCGAAGTGTACCGTGGCAGTGCGTGAATACATCGATTCGGGTGGCCTGTACATCGTTGTTTACGACAACAACAGTTACGCCGGCCCGGTTGCATCGTTTCTCGGCTGCTCCCCCTACCAATTCGCAATTCGCTCAAGCCGGGTAGGGTTTGCCGGCCCGCGGGTTATCAGGGAAACCACCGGAATCGATATTCCGCCCGATTACCACTCGGCCAGAAACGCGCTGCGCCGCGGCCACATTCAGGGTATCTGGGATCGTCGCGAGTTCCGTCGTAATCTGCACAAGGCACTGCAAACCATGGGCAGTCCGCATCTTTACTATAGATGATGAACCGCCCTCCGGGGCGATAGTCTCTTTTTTCACCAAAAACGGGAACCAGGATCTTTCCAGGTTCCCGTTTTTTTATTGCGGGTAACTGCGCTATTTTCCCTCATTTCCCCTTTCTACAAGCACCCTGAAAAGGTATTTTTCCATTTACATCCTCTCAAAGCTGTTCTACGTATGTGACATGATTACTTAGTCAGGGACAAGTACATGCACAACAATACCCGCCATGAGTTACTGAAATTTCTCTTTTCGCTGCCGACCCGATTGACACAGCTCGGGTGGTCCACTGCACCCTTTTCAACACACCGTCTCACGGCTATCTGTACCATCCTGCTGTTTACTCTCTCCTCCCCGGCATTGCCCAGGGCTGCCGCCAAACTGCCGACAGTCTCCATGAGTCATGAAGGTGCCGACTGCCTCAAGAGAGCTGACTGGCAATGTGCAATCAATCTCCTCATCTCGGAATATGAAGACCGGGGAGATCGCTCAGGTATACAGTATTATATCGCCCACGCCTTCCGCCAGCTCGGACGCAATGCTTTTGAAAACACCAATCTGCTTGAAGCCCAGGAACTGTTTGAACAGGCTGTCTCTTACAATGATGAAGACCCGACCCTTTATGCAGAGTTGGGTAGAATTTATCTCGAGCAGTCGCTGTACGAAGAAGCAGTAACGACATTTTCCCGCGCCTATGCTCTGGATAGCATTAACCCACATTATGCCGAGACCCTGGCCCAGATACACTACCTCAGCGGTTCACTGGAAGATGCTATAGATTATCTCGAAATTGCTATCGCCTTGCAGCCCGACCGCAGGGACCTTACCCTACGGCTGACCCAGCTCAAGGCAAAAGAGCAGTCTGAAAATAATGGCGTAACCCAGATAAGCCAGGTATTTCGTTTAAACGCCGGAGATGACATAGCACGCGAACAAATCAACAGTATCTGGAGAATGCTCGAAGACGCCTGGTACCATGTCGGCCTTGAATTGGATTTTTATCCCAAGCGGCAAATCACAGTTTATCTGGTCAATTCAGAAACATTCCAAACTGAAAATGGGGTCCCCGCCTGGTCTGGTGGAGTCTACGAGGGCAGAATCAGCTTGCCGCTCCAGAGCGATGAGCCTGAACAAACAGCAGAAATCATCACCCATGAGTATACCCACGCCCTGCTTTACGACGCCATGGCCTACCGCTGCCCCTGGTGGCTCAATGAGGGGCTTGCTCAATATCTTTCACTCTCGAGTCAAAAGAGATTACAGGTTATACTTGGTGCGATCAGGGTGCAAAAACAGACCGGAGACTGGTCAAAAACTGCTCCGGAGCTGGCGGAACTCAACGAAACGATCAAAGGCTCAAAACAGGCGGCACTCGCCTATGGGCTGGCTCTCTCAGCGACTGATTACCTGATCGACCGTTATACAATTGTCACTCTGCGGGCTATCCTGCACTCCATGGCCGGGGGAAAAAAATTCGAGCAGGCCCTCTATGAAAATACAGGGATGACTTTTACCGAATTCCAGGACTCATGGTGGGGACAACTTTGAGGATTGCACAAGGCGTGCCTCCTTATTAAACCCGCAGTAATGCCAGCCGGAAAAAGCTACCAGGAGACAGCACCATGCAACTTGCCTTTCTAGGGACCGGAAACTGTGCAGGAATACCCGTATATGGGTGTGACTGCCAAGTCTGCAGCGACAGCCGCAACAACCCGGAACTGAAACGGGGCTCGCTCTGCGCCCGCATCAACACCGGAGGGCAGACCATACTCATCGACGCCGGCATCCCTTATCTTGGCGAGATCTGCCCGGCCGACAAAATCGACGCAATCCTGCTGAGTCATTATCACATCGACCACGTGATGGGGCTCTTCCCGATGCGCTGGGGGGTGAGAGATAAGCAGATAGCGGTACTTGGCCCCGATGATCCCGACGGATGTGCCGACCTGCACAAACATAACGGCATCTTTGATTTTTCCCGGACTTTGCAACCATTCGAGACTGTCAGGATAGCTGATCTTGAAGTTACCACTGTTGCGCTCAATCACTCCAGGCCATCCCTCGGCTTTTGCCTTTCCACAGCCGACGCCCGCCTCGCCTGGCTAGCGGACACAAGCGGTTTACCTACAGAGACACTTCAATTCCTGCAGAGCTTCCAGCCTGAAATTATCATCTTAGACTGTACCTTCCCGCCATTGGAGCAGGCTCATAAAAGCCATAACGATATCAACGCTGCTTTAGCCATACATGAAAATGTCGGCCCCTACCAGACCTACCTGGCCCACATCGATCACACTCTGGATCTCTGGCTCAGGAAAAACCCCGACGCATTGCCGGAAAATGTCCATGTAGCCCGGGATTTTATGACGCTATCGCTATAAAAGCTCAAATAACTACAGTTTTTAACAAACCACATCTCCCTGATATTTTGCACGTACCCAGGCGATCCAAAAGCTTACTTGTGGATTTCTTGCGGTTTTGGTAAAAAACAAACCAATTCTTTCCCTTCATTGGCACAACTCTTTTTTCTGCCTGCCGAGAAAAGATGTTTAAGGTATTTTGCAGTGTTTTTGAAAAAAGTGTGCAATGCTTATCCACCCAAAGGTTTATCAGACATGAGTACAGCGCAGTATGTATCGGTCCATGGCGGTCACAGTGGGCAATTTTGTCACCACGCGACAGACACCCTGGAAGAAATAATCACCTCGTATATCAAGCACGGCTTCGCCTGGGTTGGCATTACCGAGCACGTCCCCGGCCGCACCGAAGAGCTGCTCTATCCAGACCAGAAAGCCGCTGGTCTCACCCCGGAATTTCTGCTGGAGCGATTCGGCCGTTACATGGGTGAATGCAAAAGGCTTCAGGAAAAGTATGCTGGACAGTTGCAGATTTTCGCAGCCATGGAAATCGAAACCTACAGCGGTTACGATACGTTCATCCCAAGTTTGATAGAAAAATATCAACCTGATTATCTGGTCGGTTCAGTGCATTTCGTTGATGATCTAGGTTTTGACTACTCCAAAGAACAGTACGACGAGACTGCCGACGCCGTAGGCGGTTACGACAAAATGTATTGCCGTTATTTCGATATTCAGCACGAGATGCTCGAGCGATTGCAACCAGCGGTGGTGGGTCACTTCGACCTGATTCGAATTTTTGATGCCGACTACAAGTCACGTCTGCTTAAACCGGAAATAAACGAACGCGTTGAGCGAAACCTGGAAGTGATTAAAAAACACGACCTGATAATGGATTTAAACCTCAGATCGTTGCTCAAGGGAGCTGAAGAACCATATATAACCGGCTCAATTCTGCAAAAAGCCCGCGACATGGGGATATCAGTCGTGCCGGGTGATGACTCGCACGGTCTTGGCAACATCCACGTAAATATGGATCGCGCTATAGCAATTCTCCAGGATCTCGGTTTCACTACCAATTGGCCAAAGCCAACACTTTACAGCTACGAATAGCAACATCGCCCGGCACCATTCACTAGCTGAACCGGTGCAGGGTATAATCATCGCACATCATCCTCAAGGCCTGACGAAACACGTGTCTGATCTGTTCTCCCTTCAAAAACCCTTTCAACCGCATTGCAGGCAAACGACTGCTGCTGCCGGGCCAATGTTCTGGTTTATCTTGCAAAAGGACACTCTCTACCTGGAGGGGAACTCTCAGGGTTTTGTTGTACCCTTCGCTCTGGAGCCACCTGTCGATGCCGAGCAAATCAAGTATAGCCGGTGTATTGGTGTCTATGATGGTGTCCCCTGCATGGTCATCGAGCTTGATCCGTCAGCTGTTGTTTCGTCACCCTTGAACGGAGTAACGATGAGAGCTGCCCACGGCCACATTGGCAGTGACCACTGGACCATCGCCGGCAGAGCCAGCCAGGTACTGCGCTGGCGCCGGGATCACCGATTCTGCGGCAGATGCGGATCGGAGATGGTGGAGGATAAGCACGACCTGCTGTGCAGGTGCCCTGGCTGTGGCTATTTCAACTACCCGCGTTTGTCGCCGGCGGTGATCATGTCGGTGGTTCGGGGCGATGAAATCCTGCTTGGTCGCTCTCCCCACTTTCCCAATGGCATGTATAGTGTACTGGCCGGTTATGTGGAGCCGGGTGAAACCCTGGAGGAAGCTGTCAAAAGAGAAGTGTATGAAGAGACCAGAATTGAAGTAACCGACATCCGGTACATTAACAGCCAGTCCTGGCCCTTTCCCCACTCCCTGATGGTAGGTTTCAGTGCCAGATACGCCAGCGGTGAACTGCAGCCGGACGGTGATGAACTTGAAGACGCCGCCTGGTTTACGCCAGACAACCTGCCACAACTGCCCTCCAGAATCAGCATTTCAAGACATCTGATTGAACTTTTCCTGCAGTCTCTGGCAAAATAATCCGCTACCGGGAAAAGCGGACCCTGTTTTCACGTTTTTCTGGTAACAATACCGTCTTATTCAGCTCTTCAAGCTGATACTGCTTAATCAGGAACTGCAAATCCCTGATATACCTGTCGCCCAACTCCGAGTATGAATAGAGATTCACAGCGAGATCATGACCCGTGACAGTCTGTCCTTTTTCCCTCATTGCCGCCCTCTGGGCGCGAAATTCACTGTAGGCATATACCCTGTTAAGGCTATGCATATAACTCCTGGTCGCCTCATAGACGGAGTCAAATGCCGCCACTTTCACATTACCCTTCCGGGAGACTATATAGTTACCATCACTTTTGCTCGGCATATGAAGTCCATAAAGGGCATTTCCTTCACGGGCAAAGCGCGAAGTCCCCCATCCCGATTCGGTAATTGCCTGGGCCAGGGCCAAAGCTGGCGGGACCTCATCCACACGCATCATGAGCTGAGTTGTATCATCCGGTCTGCAGCCATAAGACCGGGCAACTCTGTTCAGCCACCACTCCTCTTTAGCTGTTAGACGCTGAAAGTTCTCTTTTTTCGTAATAAGCCGGACCACCTCGTTCCGCGTTTCGGCGATCTCCGCATTTACACGCAAAACGCTGGGCAGCACCAGAGAGATGAAGATCGACGTTTTCTCGGGTATCGGTAATGCATGAAGGTCATGGGGTAAATTTTCCGGATAAAGGGATTTTACATCCGCACTCTCCCGGACTTCCAGCAAGCTACTTTCATACTCATCGAGCAGAAGGGCAAACCCCTCGGCACCGTCGATGGTAAAGACAGTGCGCCCACTCCCATCGAATCTGCCGCCTTCACGTAATTCCGGCACCAGACAATGATATACAACCAGACAAAAGAGTACTGAGAAGATCGTATACAGAGGAAAAAACAACCAACGGTCTACTTTCATGTTCATAAAAAACTGTTATCACATCCGGAGGCAACGGAAATAAGCCGGAACTCCAAGCCTTCACCTGCCGACGAAAAAAATTAACGCGTCCCTATCAACAACCTGACGCAAATCATAAAACTCCCATGTTACCTATCACCATCTTTGTGCATTGAACAGTGAACTGTCAGATAATAAATAACGCTATCGGGGAGTAATGCCCAACCTCCTGAAGAGGAGCTATCGGCCTGATATGTACCAAAATTTAAGCTGTTCAGCAAATGGCGACACAGCCTTGGCCGGGGGAAGTCCTGCAGGAGTCTTTACAAATCAGTGTTGTATGGTCATTGTTATCCAATACAGGCAAGTAATTTCATACAGTTACCAAATTCAATTTTCACTCTCCATCACCAAAAGAGGCTAATCAAATATTATGTCGAGTAATTTTGGAACAATTTATCGTGTCAGTACCTTTGGCGAATCCCACTGTAAAGCCGTGGGTGTGGTCATAGACGGTTGCCCTCCGGACTTGGACCTGGTAGAAGCTGACATCCAGCCCCAACTTGACAGAAGACGTCCCGGCCAGTCCTCTCTTTCCACGGACAGGCAGGAACAGGATCGGGTGACAATCCTCTCCGGTACAGAAAACGGCAAGACCCTGGGTACTCCTATTGCGCTGCAAGTGGCAAATCGCGACCAGAGGCCAGGTGATTATGGAGAGATGGCTGCCATCCCCCGTCCATCCCATGCCGATTATACCTACCAGATGAAATATGGTATTCGTGCCTCTTCCGGCGGCGGGCGCTCCAGCGCCAGAGAGACTATCGGTACCGTGGCAGCAGGAGCCGTTGCCGATAAAATACTGCGTCTGAAATATGGCATTGAAATTGTTGCCTGGGTTGGGAGTGTCGGTAACATCAATTCCCGCGAACCGGACCACCTGACAATCAGCCGTGAGTGGGTCGATGAAACACGGGTTCGCTGTCCGGACAAAAATGCTGCCATAGAAATGGAAAAACTCATCGTAGAACTCAAAGATGCGGGTGATTCCATAGGGGGAACCGTCTCCTGCGTTATCCGTAACGTTCCCGCCGGCCTCGGTGAGCCGACCTACGAGAAACTGGAAGCCAAACTGGCTCAGGCGATGCTGGCCATACCCGCGACTAAAGGCTTTGAGATTGGCTCAGGTTTCAGCGGCAGCAGACTGCGCGGCTCGGTACATAATGACCCGTTCATCAAAAAGGGCAATATACTCGGTACAGCCACCAACAACTCCGGCGGTATCCAGGGCGGCATATCCAACGGAGAGCCGATCTTTTTCAGGATCGCCTTCAAGCCACCGGCAACTATTTCCCTCCCCCAGGACACCGTTAATTTTCAGGGCGAACCAGCCACCCTGGAGGCCAAGGGCCGTCACGACCCATGCGTGGTTCCACGGGCAGTGGCTATCGTCGAATCCATGTCGGCGCTGGTCATCCTTGACATGGCCATGCGCCAGGAGGCTCGTATTGCTACTAAATTCTAAGAGATTTTTCTCGATACCCGCATATTGGGTGATACAGTAAATAATGAAATAACCGGGCCTAACCCAAAATAATTCTTGAATCTCAGCGGTGAACGAAGTAGAAAAATGTCACGTCATTGAAAGATGATACTGGTTTTTTTGTTTGTGTAGAATGTACTGGCGATACCGCGACGACGCATTGTACCTGGCATTGCATCGTAATGGTGTCGCTGTTGCTGTTGCAACAGGACCCGATAGCGGCGAACCGGTAATCGACTCGGCTTCAGGCAGTGTCAGCCCGGCTTTCCGCACTCTCCAGGACAGTCTTTACCGCCGTACGGCCTTTGCATGACACCGAAACGTAATCCTCTCAGTTCCTATCTCGATAGGTTAGCTCCGCCTGAAGGGCTGTTGCTGCTTATCCTCTCCGTGCTGGTCGGTGCATGTACCGGTTTGGCCGCGGTTCTTTTCATTAAACTCATCCATTTTATCCAGTATATTTCCTACAGTGGGCTTTCCTCGGCAATCCCCATTCTCGGGAAGTGGGTCTACCTGGTGGTGCCGATTATTGGCGGCCTGTTAGTCGGCCCGCTGATAATGTTCGCACAGGAAGCGAAGGGCCATGGCGTACCTGAGGTTATGCAGGCGCTCATCCTGCGAGGCGGCCGGATACGGCCTCGAGTGGCAGCGGCCAAGATCGCAGCATCCGCACTCTGCATTGGTACAGGCGGGTCAGCCGGCCGAGAAGGGCCTATTGTTCAGGTCGGTTCTGCGCTGGGCTCCAGCCTTGGCCAGATTCTCAGACTCTCTGACGAGCGGATCAAAAATCTTGTGGCCTGCGGTGCTGCTGCCGGTATCGCGGCAACCTTCAATGCGCCCATTGCCGGAGTCGCGTTCGCCATCGAGGTACTGATGTGCGGATTACAGGTACGCCATTTCGGCAACGTGGTAATCGCCGCAGTTTCAGCCTCCATCGTCAGCCAGTTTTTCTTCGGCAACAGGGTCGCCTTCGAGGTACCGATCTACACCATGAACTCACCACTTGAGTTGGTGTTCTATCTGCTGCTGGGACTCTCCGCCGCCGTCATCGGCATCATGTTCATCAGGATGCTCAACTTCAGTGAGAATGTCTTTGATGGCTGGGATTTCCCCCAACTGCTCAAGCCCGCAGTTGGAGCTGTCTTTCTCGGTATTCTCGGTTTTGCCTATATGCACCTGCCTGGTGTCGCCGAGCCCATGACCGGTGGAGCACATGGCGGCTCCGGTGCAGTTATCCCGCATATGTACGGCTCCGGCTTTCCCTTCATTGAAGTCGCTATCCAGGGGAAAGCGACACTCTGGGTACTGGTACTGCTCATCTTCCTTAAACCCCTTGCCACTTCATTTACACTCGGCTCCGGCAACTCCGGCGGTGTCTTCGCTCCATCCCTTTTCATTGGTGCGATGCTGGGTGGAGCCATGGGACATCTTTTCAACAACTATTTCCCGGATATCGTCAGCAGCCCCGCCGCTTTTGCCCTGGTCGGCATGGCAGCCCTTTTTTCCGCTACTGCCCGGGCCCCGCTTACAGCCATGCTCATTGTCTTTGAGATGAGTAACGATTACTTCATGATCCTGCCCCTGATGGTTGCAGGTGTCACAGCCACCTTCTTTGCCCAGTGGCTGCATCCTGAATCGATATACACCCTCAAGCTCGCAAAACGTGGTGTTCGTTTTGCAGAAGGCCGGGATATGGATATCATGCAGGGTGTGCGGGTCAGTGAAGTCATGAAGACTACACCCGTGACCATCCACAAAGATCAATCATTGTCTGATCTTATGGCTCTGTTTCAGGAGACCAACCTGCATGGCTTTCCGGTAATGAAGGATGGCGGCAAGGTCTGGGGTATCGTCACCCTTCAGGATATCGACCGGGCCCAGATGAAAGATGATTTCTCCTCCACAAAGATGAAGGTAGCCGATGTAGCCGTGGAAGACCCGATTACGGTTTTTCCCGATGAGCCAATCTGGGTCGCCATCCAGAAGATGTCACCACGGGATCTGGCACGCCTGCCGGTGGTTCGCCGCGGCACCTCCGGGCGTCTTGCAGGTCTCATCAGCCGCAGTGACATTCTTCGCGCCTATGATGTCGGTGTTATGCGTAAGCAAAGAGGCCAGATAATCGACGATCAGGTCGAGCTGAGAAAATCACCTGATAACAGCTTTGCCGAGTTCGTACTCACAGATAGCGACAACTGCAATAAAGCCATGGTGAAAGAGATGCAGATACCGGATACGGTCAACCTCGTATCCATCAAGCGCGGTGGCAAAATTATCATTCCCCGCGGTTCAACCCGCCTGGAAGCTGGTGATGTGGTTACAGTCTACGGCAAGGTCAGTGATATCAAGGTACTTAAAGATGTAATGAACAGTTGCCCGCTCCCCGGCAAGTACGGCAACAGCAACTAACCCGAATTTCCCATGAGCATTGTACAGCACAATGCTCATGGGAAATCTTGTCTCAAGGGCGGCGTTTGAGCCGGCACCCATCATAAACATTTCAACTTCCGGCAATTCTTCCCTCACACTTTTTGCTCAACTTTATCAAAACACGGAATACACAATGTTTGCCCACCAAAACGTCGGGTACGAGACTCCATGGTCTTTTCCCCGCAGGATTCACAAACCAGTCCTGCAAGCACCCTGGCAGGGCTCGGCGGAGGAACATTCAACTCTGTTTTAGTAAAAAGGTCATCCAGCGGTGCTTCCATCAGCTGCTTCCGTGACATCTCTCGCATCTCGCTTAAAAGCTCTTTTTCCTCGGCAGTAATGGTACCCTCTTTATCTTTTGCCATCAGCTCACTGACATTTCCTTTCCCGCTCTTTCGGCTATCCTTGCTGCTGGCCACACCACCAGTTAAAACGATGCGAAAGCCCGTACCCTGCTCACGATCATAAAATGTAAAGGCCATTTTTCCATAATCCCGATGGATCAGGTTGCCCTTGCCAAAAGTGCAGCCACATAAAAACTGGATGGCGTCGACACCGCACATATCCGTTTCAGTAACACAGATGAGCGAAGCAGAGTCCGCCTTGGGCAGTTCTCTTTTGGCATATTCCGCTGCCCGAATGCCGATTGCCAAACCTGGGCAGGAATGGCCATGAAAAGCTATCAGGCCCTCTATGGTTTCTTTGGAAAAAATAGTCATAATACCGATGCCTCCTGATTATTCGCCCCGATTTTTCATACCGTAAGGTAGCTTCAGGGCCGAAGTTTTTTGGGTAAACCTTCAACTGCAGCCAATATTTCCTGGTTACAGTTTGAAGTCCCTGCAAATAACTGTATATTCCATCAACCAGAAACATTAACTCCAAGACTTTAACCGGTATTCCATGAAAGAGATATTTCAGAAATCCTTTACGTTTATAAGCGAGAACATTTCCGATCTCGTACAACTGGCGCTGCCACCAGCGCTTATCTTCGCAGCTCTGATCACCTTATCTTCAATGCTGCCCGGCACCGCAGGAGCCTTAATGGTATTTTTTGCCGAGGTTCTGGCCAATGCTTTTATTTCTGCCTCGCTGATCCGCTATATCTCAGCGCGAAGCTATAATCAGCCAACCTCGGTTCAACAGGCATTACTGGCCGGAGTAGCGTACACCCCGGCCATACTGCTTCTCTACCTCCTGCTGTCTATTCCCTTGATGCCGTGGCTTTTTGCCGGAGAACAGTTTTCTTCGCAAAACGCCTTTGCCCTGTCATTTAGCACTTTCATCTTCTTCTATATTGCCATTAAGGCAACATTTGCCGACTACCTCATTGTACTGGATGGCAAAAGTACTCTTGGGGCAATCGCAACCAGCTTTCGCTATACCACAGGCTATGTTCACAAAATTGTGATAGTGATGATGCTGTCATTTATCGTCTCAGGCTTCTTTCAGATCATGTTTTTCCAGCCTCTCGAGCCCGGTGTGTCACCCGACAAGGCTTCAGAATTTATTACCAAAGCAATTGAGCTGATCATTAACTTTGTCACCACAATTCTGATTTTCTATATCTTTACCGACAGCTATCTTGAAAACCAGAAGGCTCACCTCAGCAAGGTGAAATAATTGGTTGCAACCAGAGGGGACAGAACCAGCATCCTCTCTGGTTCTGCTTAGTGACGTTTAGAAACGATAATGAGATAATGTCGTAGCCAGCGCAGCCCTCACAGCCTGGGAGAAACAGTATCTTTCAGACCAAAGACTCTTCTCTCTTGCCGACCCGGGGCTTCTCTGAAAACTCTAAAGTTTTGATTATTCATATTATTACCTGCAAACTGACACAGGACGAAAAGTAGCGATGAGTAATATCCCAGATAAAGTACGTGCATTTCTTGAGAACCATAATCTTGCCGCACTCGAATTCGAACCCGGTTCAACACCCACCGCAGAAATGGCTGCCCAACGGATAGGAGTTCCCGTTGGCCAAATTGCGAAATCGATCCTTTTCAAAGGTAAAGATAACACCTTCAGGCTGGTCGTGGCTGCTGGCGACAAGAAGATTAACAGCGGAGCACTCAAGCGGGCAACCGGCGCCAAACACAGGATGGCAACTGCCGATGAAACAAATGATGTTACCGGATTTCTACCCGGCGGAGTGTGCCCGTTCGGGCTGGCAGAAGCTGAGCTGGAGATCCTGCTGGACATATCGCTCGACAAGTATGAAACTGTCTATCCTGCGGCTGGCACTAATGCCACCGGTGTGCCCCTGAGCCCCGATTATCTGCAGCAGATCACCGGTGGGGTAAAGGTTGAGGTTACCTGATCCCGGCCGCCCGGATGACGCTGGCTGGAGCGGTAATTGAAAAGGAAATGTGTTCACTACCTTACTCTCTTCAGTGCCGGGGTACTCTTAGCCACACAGCGAGGCCCAGGCCGAATATTTTAACGCAACAACGTTATCTTGCCAGAAAAGATTTCAACCGTATCCCATTGAACCGTAGCGCAGCAAAAGATTTACACCTTTTGCGCCAGACCGAGTTTTTTGCAAAGTTCTGCCAGCTGGGCCTGCTCCTCTGCTGTCAATACCCTGAAACTCTCGACGATTCCCCGCAAGTGAACAGGGAAGATCCTCTCAACCAACTCTGCACCGTCGGGAGTGATGTGCAGGCTGATATATCTGCGATCCTCGGTGCTACGCACCCTCTCAACCAAGCCGCGTTTTTCCAGATTATCGATAACAGTGGTAATATTGGCCGTGGTCTTCAGGATTTTTCGAGCCACATCTTTCTGGCACATTGATCCCAGGTGGTACAAAGCTTCCAGCACGCCAAACTGCGATATAGTAAGATTTTCCCTGGCAAGATGTTTGTGTGTGACGGCGGTAACCGTGTCCGAGGCTCTGGCCAGTTTCACATAGGTGCTCAGTGTCTGCAGATCTGCTTTTTTACCTTTCACCCTGTGTTTCATCATCCCCCCAAAAGTAATAATTAAATATTAAACTAATTTGGGAGGGTCTTGATGTCAAGAATCGGGCCAGATAAAGCAATCAGTAGAGTGTGAAGGTTACCCCATCATGGCATAACCTTTGGATAACATATTTCCTCAATTCGCCACTGCCTCTCTGTACGCCTCAATAAATTTGACGACAGCTTCCCTCGGAGTTGCCCATGAAGTCACCAGGCGCACTGCAGAACTTGCCTCATCTATCCTGGCCCAGACATAAAACTCAAAATCCCCGGACAACTGGTCGATTACCTTATTCTCGAAAATAGGAAAGATCTGGTTGGTTGGAGATTCGATCCAGAACCTGCAACCAGCCTGAGACAACTCCCGTACCATAAGCTGCGCCATCTCATTGGCGTGGGCCGATAGTTCAAAGTAAAGATTATCTTTAAACAGCTCCTCAAACTGGACGCCAAGCACCCGGCCTTTGGCAAGCAAACCGCCACGTTGCTTGATCAGGTAGCGGAGGTCGCGGCGAAGATCAGGATTGCGCACAACAAGCGCTTCGCCAAGCAAAGCACCTGTCTTGGTGCCACCTACAAAAAAGGCGTCCGTCAACTGATACATATCAGCCATGGTAAGGCCACCATCAGCCACCAGAGCCGTACCCAGACGGGCACCATCCACATAGAGCAGCAGTTCATTTTCCAGACAGAAACGCTGCAGTTCGGCCAGTTCTTTTTTTGAGTAAATTGTGCCAATCTCAGTAGGATTAGAGATATAGACCAGCCGCGGTTTCACCATATGCTCAAAGTGGTGTTCAAAAAGTACCGGCTCGATCATCTGTCTGGTCAGCTTGCCATTCGGTGCGTCTACCGCCAGCAGCTTATGCCCGGTCGCCTCAATGGCCCCCGTTTCGTGGGTGGCGATGTGTCCCGATCTGGCGCAGATACACGCCTCATGCGGTCGAAGAAATGAGCTGATAGCGATCAGGTTCGTCTGGGTGCCACCTGAGAGCAGATGAATATCAGCGTTTTCATCCGCTACCTGACTCCTCAACAGCGCAATCGCCCGCTCTGTATGGCAGTCCAACCCATATCCTTCCTCCTGGCTGAGATTGCTCTCGACCAGAGCTTGGAGAATTTCCGGGTGGGCGCCTTCACTGTAATCATTTTTAAAACTGTACATTGAATCTGTCCTTGCTCGTGTCTGTTACTCTTTCCCTTCTCTTGCTCGATATACAAATTCATCACAAACGAGCAGCACATTATTGGTAAATCAGCCCAATAGTCAACACCATTCTTCATCCAAGCAGCCAACAGCAGGCCCAACACACCAGCCTCTGTTCGGCTTTTTGGCAAATGATTTGAACTCGCATATAATAAGTTTGAAATCAAAAAGGATTGCCTGGCTCCCCCCTCGCTCTCCCCTATGAGGAACACATGCAATTAAAGAAGGCCCTGCTTATTCTGGCTTTTGGTACCATCCTTATCATCGGTATGCTCTACGGCATCTCACCCAGCTGGTTTCTGACTACTTTCTCTACAGCTTCAGAACCTGCCAGTATAGATCAAACCCATATTTTACGAGCGGTAATGATGCTCTACATCGCACTCGGGCTATTTTGGCTCTATGCTGCTTTTTCTGATAGATACCGTGATATCGGGATCGTCATTCTGGCAATATTCTGTGGGGGACTCGTCGCCGGCAGGATACTGAGCGTAGTTATCGATGGCCCCCCCTCACCACTGTTTGTGCTCTATATTTTCATGGAACTCGCCCTGATACCGATCTGCATCTGGCTGCTCAAAAAAGATGGCCAGCTCCCACCTCCAGACAAAAATCGTAACTAAAAAAGAACAGCCTGTAACAATTCGGAATACCTACAATAACGAACAAAGGTGACCACCTGTCTCACATATGTTTTTAGGTGCCCCTTAAAATTGCCATTGACAGGTCTTGCTTAATATTTTAGTCTCCCCGAAATTTAACATGTAAGCCTAAGAGGCTAATTGACTATCTCTAACATATTGTACATTTTTCTACCAAAGAGGATTACAGATGAAAATCAAAGCACTTCTCGCAGGTTTGGCAATGAGCATGGTTCTTCCTGCAGCCAACGCACTTGCCCAGGATGAAATCGTTGTCTACTCCGCCCGCAATGAACACCTGATCAAACCAATTTTTGAAAAGTACACGGAAAAGACCGGGGTAAAGGTGAAATATATCACCGACGACGCTGGTGTTCTGCTGGAAAAGCTTAAAGCCGAAGGGACGCGAACCCCTGCAGATATATACCTTACAGTAGATGCCGGCAACCTCTGGCAAGCTGCAGAATCAGGTGTACTCCAATCCCTTGAGTCTGAAGAGTTAAACACTAATGTTCCTGCCAATCTGCGCGATCCTGAAAACAGATGGTTCGGACTGTCGGTACGTGCCAGAACCATCGTCTACAACACCAACGCAGATGTTGCCGATAAACTCGAAAGTTATGAAGGGCTCGCCGACGAAAACTGGAAAGGCAGGTTGGTGCTGCGTACCTCGAAAAAAGTTTACAACCAGTCCCTGGTAGCCTCCCTTATCGCAAGCCATGGAGAAGAGAAAGCTGAGACCATTGTCGAGGGTTGGGTAAGCAACCTGGCTACTGCACCTTTTTCCAACGATACCAAAGCGCTTGAAGCCGTTGCGGCAGGCATCGGTGACGCGACAATTGTAAACACCTATTACCTCGGTCGCCTGATGAAGCAGAAACCTGAACTTCCGCTGGCGATATTCTGGCCAAACCAGAAAACAGATGGCGTTCACATGAATGTGAGTGGCGCTGGCCTCACCGCCCATGCCAAAAACAAGGGCGAGGCAATCAAGCTGCTCGAATGGCTTTCCGGCCCTGAAGCCCAGGTCGATTTTGCCGGCCTGAACATGGAATATCCTGTTAATGATTCTGTCGCCCTTGAACCGCTGGTTCAGAGCTGGGGCAGCTTCAAAGGTAATCCGCTGAACATTTCTGTCTACGGCGAATTGCAGACAGATGCGATCAAATTGATGGATAGAGCTCAATATAAATAGTCGCATCCGTAATGACAAAACCACACCTCCTCTTAACGTTCCGTACCTTCCGGCCGGACGGCTGGCAGCTTGCTGCCTGCCTTCTGGCCGCTCTTGTTGCTGTTCCGGTCGCAGTCATTTTTGCCTCACTCCTGCATCCGGAAAAAGAGATATGGGCCCATCTGGGCCAGACTGTCCTTGCCTCGCTGCTCACCAACACCTTCTGGCTCTGCAGCGGGGTCATGATCTGCACCACCCTGCTCGGAGTTTCACTGGGCTGGCTCACCGGTGCCTGCTCATTTCCCGGGCGTTCATTTTTTACCTGGGCGCTCACCCTGCCCATGGCCATACCCGCCTACGTAATGGCCTTTATCTTTGTGGGTGTTATGGATTTTACCGGCCCCTTTCAAACCCTGCTGAGAACGCTGCCCGGCTTTGAGCGAACAATTATCGAAGTACGAACAACGCCATTTATCGTACTGGTAATGAGCCTCACCCTCTATCCATACGTCTACCTGCTCAGCCGCTCCGCCTTTATGAGTCAGGGCAATAAGCTGATGGAAGCAGCAAGGACCCTTGGACTGAGCCCATGGGCCGCCTTCTTCAGAGTCGCCCTGCCCATGGCTCGCCCCTGGATCGCCAGCGGACTTGCCCTGGTGCTGATGGAAACGCTTGCTGACTTTGGCGCCGTCTCTATCTTCAACTTCGACACCTTTACCACCGCAATCTACAAGGCCTGGTTTGGTTTCTTCTCCATTCAAGCGGCAGCACAGCTGGCCTCAATACTGGTCCTGTTCGCTATGATGCTGGTACTTGTTGAAGCGCTCTACCGCTCACGCATGCGCTACCATGGCAGTGCCAGAGGGGGCAGCGCCCAGACCCGGATCAGGCTCACCGGAGCAAGAGCTGTGACTGCAACCCTCTTTTGCTTCTTCATCGTTGCCGTTGCCTTCATTCTACCTGTTCTGCAACTGATTATATGGGTTATAGAAGCTGCCGGTAATAACAGTCTGCCCAATTACAACTCTGAGGTTAGCCGAACTCTACTGCTTGGTATAGTCGCCGCCCTGCTTACCTGTAGTGCGGCATTGCTGCTCTCCTATGTAAAGAGGACATCACCAACCAGAGCAAACAGCTTACTCTGTAAGTTCGCTACCATAGGCTATGCCCTGCCCGGGACTGTGCTTGCGGTGGGTATTTTTCTGCCAATCGCCTGGCTGGATAATCATCTGCAAAATCTGATGGAGGTGATGTTTACCATCGAAACAGGCCCTATCCTGCATGGTACCCTGCTGGTAATGCTTCTGGCGTATATGATTCGCTTTATGGCTCCTGGATTTGGCTCCATAGACAGTTCCATGCAGGCCATCAGCCCAAGCCTGGATGAGGCCGCCTCAATATACGGCGTCAGGGGATTTAAACTTATCTCATCAGTCCATCTCCCCCTCTTGAAAAAAGGAATTCTAACCGGATTTATTCTGGTTATAGTCGATGTGGTCAAGGAGATGCCAATTACTCTCATGACCCGACCTTTCGGCTGGGACACTCTGGCTGTGAAAATATATGAACTGACCAGTGAAGCAGAATGGGAACGTGCGGCTCTTCCCGCACTTTATCTGATCTTCGCCTCGATCATCCCGGTAATACTGCTCATTCGTCAATCGGAGAAGTAATTATGAAAAACAATCACCCGCTCCTGTCGGTGGAACAGGTCTGCAAATCTTTCGGAAACAAGCAGGTTGCCAGGAATATCTCCTTTTCATTGCAAAAAGGTGAGATCGGTTGCTTGCTCGGGCCAAGTGGCTGCGGAAAAACAACACTCTTACGCGTGATTGCAGGTTTTGAGTCAATCCAGAGTGGTACTGTCTGTATTGACAGCACAATCGTTTCCAGCAGCACCCGAAACGAAGCACCGGAAAATCGTTCTATCGGTATGGTTTTTCAGGATTATGCTCTGTTTCCTCATCTCTCTGTCAGTGACAATGTCGGCTTCGGCATCAACAAAATGCCAAGGAATGAACGTCACAAACGAGTCGGTGAATTACTCACCCTTGTCGGACTCGAAGAGGTGGCAAACAATTACCCTCACGAAATCTCTGGCGGCCAGCAACAGCGCGTCGCACTGGCCCGGGCACTCGCACCAAAACCGGAATTACTGCTGCTTGACGAACCATTCTCAAATCTTGATGCATTACTTCGAGAACGGCTAACAGTTGAAGTTCGTGATATCCTCAAGAAACTTGGGACAACCGCACTGCTAGTCACCCATAACCAGCACGAAGCGTTTTCAGTTGCCGATAAAATAGGGGTACTCTTTGACGGGACCATGCAGCAATGGGATAATGCCCACTCAATCTATCACAAACCCGCAAGCCTTGAGGTGGCCAGGTTTGTAGGGGAAGGAACGCTTATAGACGGCAAAGTCACTTCAACCGGGAAAATTCAAACAGCATTGGGCCCGCTTGAAGGTCATTTCTCTATTCCCTGCGAACCCGGTTGCAGCGTTGATCTGTTGATCCGCCCTGAGGATATTCTTCATATTGAAGATAATTGCCTTAAAGCTACGATTTTAAAAAAATCCTTTCGTGGCCCCAACATTGTCTACCTGTTGCAACTCGCGTCGGGAGAGAAATGCCAGGCACTGGTTTCCAGCCATCATGACCACAGGATTGGCGAAAGGATCGGAATCCAGCCCGAAGTTGACAACCTGATCGTTTTTCCAAAGAGCTGTCAGCTTTAATCGCATAATAACCTGAGAAAATCATATATCAACACCTCGACAGGCCAGAACTCCTGACAGGAAAACCGGCCTGTTGCCTACCACCTTCTATCGACGGCATAGCCTGTCAATCCTCCTTGACGACCCGTTCGTCGTTTCCGCAGCGGTTAATCACTTGCATTTTCACAATCAACACTATATTTTGACGCGCTTTACCCAACACTGCACCCAGGACATCCGCCATCTTTCATTGCAAGCCCAAAAACCGCCCCATGAAATTCAAGCAGATTATTGAGGAAAACGAATCCAGGCACGGTCGTAATTTTGATCTGTTCATCCAGTTCACCATTGTCCTCTCGCTCGTCTCATTCGCAGCAGCAACACTCCCTGATATCACGCCTGAGACGAGGGAGTTACTGAAAATTATTGAGCTGATCAGTATTTTCATTTTTACCGCAGAATATGTGGCAAGAATATATGTTGCTGACAAAAAGCTCCGATTCATTTTCAGCTTTTATGGATTAATTGATCTTTTCGCTATTCTGCCTTTTTACCTTGCTACGACAGTCGACCTGAGAGCAATACGAATCCTGCGACTGATGCGACTGTTTCGCGCCTTCAAGCTACTCAGGTACTCCAGGGCTATTCAACGGTTGCACAGTGCCCTGAAAATAGCCAGGGAAGAGCTGCTCCTTTTCTCCGTGGTAGCTGGTATGGCGATTTTTTTCGCTGCTGTTGGGATTTACTATTTCGAGAACGAAGCGCAGCCGGAGGAGTTTGCCTCTGTATTTCATAGTTTGTGGTGGGCTGTGGCAACACTCACCACAGTTGGCTATGGAGATGTTTACCCGATCACCGCAGGAGGTAAGGTCTTTACCTTTTTCGTATTGATGGTCGGCCTGGGAATTGTTTCGGTACCTACCGGACTGATAGCTTCTGCCCTGTCATCCGCCCGTGAACTTGAAAGAAGGCAGCCAGGCTCTCAAAATGAGCAAAACGCTGCTTGCCAGCTGAACGAGACACCAGATTAACCTGAAGAACGAACTCAACCACACTTTTTTTATTTCTTGTCCATTGGACTGATCACACCGAAAGACGTAATTCAAGGTAATCCACTACTGTTGCCGCTTAATGAAAGATTTACCGGGCTCCTCACTCTGTGATATGTGTCTCACCCTTTCAGCCAGCCCATAAAAAAAGCACCAGAACCAGCCTGTAAGGTGGTCCTGATGCTTCTAGGTCAATACAGGAAATGTTGTCCTGCTAATCCGCATTCGCCTAACGTTCACAAATCAACAACCACACCCTTCAGATCCGCAGGAACCGGAGTTGCAGCCACCACCGCCTCCCGGCAATGGATTGGTTGAACGAACACTGAAGCCTGATTGAGATGCAGCAGTAATGTAATCAACAGTAATTGTGCCGCACATATCGAGAAGGCTGCTATCAACCAGAAAAACAAGCCCGCCCTGATTAAATATCTGATCTTCCTTTTTCATCTCATCGAGCGCCAGAACCAAAGCCGGTCCTGCACAACCGCCCTGTGACATAAACACGCGCAAACTTGAGCTGATATTATTTGCCTGCATATACTCAACCAACTTTTCACTCGCCAAATCGGTAACGTTCAGCATAGGTACCTCCCGGGAAATGTGTTTTCGGACCATACCCTTTTAATCAGGGTGCATTACCGGCTGTTACTACAAACATCATGAGTTTTCTGCGAAACAGCACATTAAAGAAAGTTAAAGGAATAATATGAAAATCGCCAATACGATGTATAGAAAGTTACGCTGGCTTTTGCCGTTTGTCAGATTCATAAATAGTACCAGAGGATTATGATTGTTCCCTGGTAAAAACGTCACCACCAACCTGCTGTTGGAAAAAATCTGCCTTTAATGTGACTCTTGAGCCCAACAAAGCTGACTGTCAACGGGCTACCGTCAGGCCATATTTTTCCAGCCTCTTGCCCTGGCTATCGCCGCCTTCAGCATGTCCCAGTCCAACAGACTCTGCTGATATTCCCCAGCCTTCCCCGGTAGAGAAATATTATAACCTTCGAGTCGATAGGCCATGATAGCATAAAACACATCCACCATCCCGGCCCTGTCAAACATAAATGGCAATCTGGCCCCGGTGAAAATGGCTTCCAGTCGTAGGAGTTCCCGCTCCATCCCTGCTGATTGGCGCATTATCCCCTTACCTGCGGAAGAAAATGGACATCCCTCTCTGAGAACAGGAAATCCGGAGTGCAGTTCAGCACATAGGCTTCTGGCTCTGGCCCTTTCCCGACGGTCTACCGGGTACAATATCCCGCCCGACAGCTCGTTCAGGTACTCACCAATAGCCAGGGAGTCATGTATTTGTATTTCAACGGTATCAAGTACCGGTACCAAACCTGTCTCAGAATGTTTCCGTAGCTCGACCTTATAACCGGGAGCACCCAGTTGAATTACCTGTTCTTCAAACTGAACCCCCACCAGATGTGCACACATCCAAGCCCGTAATGACCAGGTGGACTCGGTACCACAGATCAACCTGAACATAGGTATTTTACCCTCCAACCTGCATTTCCCATAAACATTGTATTGTTTGTCTGAACTGGTACAAATTTCGGACTAACGATGGTATTTCTGTCTGGCAGAACCTTATGAACCACGGGACTGGAGCGAGTGTACACTCTGAACCTCATGCCATGACAACATCATATTATGCGAATTCAAATAGATAGAGACTAATCCTAGCATCTTTTATCAAGGTCGCACAATAGAGTTTTGTCTACAGGAACAAAAAGACAGGCTTTGCCATATTCGATTTACCCCTGTGAACTCCGGCCAGGCTCAATACTTGGTTACGTGGGAAAGAATTACTTCTGCACTGAAGGAACTATTTTTTTTTTTCACACAGCCCGGTGAAAACAAATCTGTCTCCCGGCTGAAAAAGGAAAGATTTGTTATCCAGCATGGGCCACACCACCCAGGTTGAGAATAACAACCCGACTGGCGGATATCGGTACCGTTCCGAGATCATGATATCAGTGAGTCACTGACTCACTGACTCAATTTTCTTTATTCTCAGCAAATGCCTGCCTCCTTGAAATTGCGAAATCAACCAGGTCCTGACAATCTCTATAGCTTCGCCCTCTTCCACCATACGAGCGCCAATAGAAATCATATTCGCATTATTATGTTCCTTGGTCAGTCTGGCACTCTCCACATTCCAACACAACCCACATCGTATGCCCTGAACTTTATTGGCCACCATTGCCTCACCGTTGCCACTGCCACCAAAGACTATCCCCAGATCACACTGGCATCTGGCCACACTCTCCGCTGCAGGTCTGCAATAATCCGGATAATCAGAAGACTTGTCATCGTGCGCACCAAAGTCATAAACCTCATATCCGCTGTTTAGCAGGTATTTCTTTATAGTCTCCTTTAAATGAAATCCTGCGTGGTCTGTACCTAATGCTATTTTCATGGAAACCTTTAAAAAGTGTGTATGATAGATTACAGAGCTCGGTCAACCCTGGGATACAAGTGGTTTACCTGTGATCAACTTGGCCTATATCGGTGTAACCTCTGCAAATTGTTGTGTCTACTTTTGTTTGAGAGGCAACACCGACGAGGGGTCTGTCGGAGAATTGCAATTTTGGGTCAAATCATACAGTACACTGGTTCCGCAAACGCCTTGTCCCACCCCTTCAGGCAATATGAGCGAAATCCTGCTTAATAATACTGATGATTTTCCACAAGTTCCTGAGCTCTTGCAAAATGCTCGACTTCAAGCACCCACAAACCACCAACATATTTACCACCATCTTCATCACGAGGACCGTCAGCAATAACAATCTCTTGTAAATGTTTTTCAAGATATTCAAGGTGATCCTGACCATACTGCTTTCGATGTTCTCACATTCGGTTCGTGTCAGTACCTATACATACCAGTCTCATGGCGGGTGCCTTTCTGTTGACTGATACACATAGTTCACCCTCACAATCCACAGGAAGGGTGAACTACGCTTGAATCGTTATGTGGGTGATTTTTTCATTCTCAGACTTTTCTACAATATAGCTATTTATTTTTTGCCACCACCCAGACGGCATGAACTATACCCGGAATATATCCAAGCAAAGTCAATAGTATATTTATCCAGAAATGTTTCCCTATACCAACTTGAAAAAATACTCCAAGAGGTGGAAGGATAATAGCAAATATTATTTTTACCAATTCATTCATTTCTCGCTCCTTTTCATGTACACACAATAATGTCAGGTTTAGTTGAGTGCCTGTCTTAAAAAAGACAACGCACATTGAAATATCCGTTATGTTTTCATATAATTATTACGCGTCATTACCAGTCCCATTGTTGGACGTATATGTACAGCTGCGTCACATCATCATTTACACATTGTTCCTCTTCAATCAGCCTAACCCATACATTCCCAGCATATGTTTTTTAGTTCAAGTAGCCTAAAAGTTTTGTCGAATGTAAACACGCCAAAAGCCATTGCCTATTTCCTCTAAGCCAACCGACGTTAGGATAATGGACAATGAATCTACCAAGGCTTTCATTATGCCAATTCGTTTCATTACCCCGAGCTTAAGGTTGTCCGCGTTTAATGATTTGTTAAATAATTTTTATTCTAATATTTTTCTTTTTTCTGCTTCGAATTCATTTTTAGTTAAAGCCCCAACGTCTAGCAATTCTTTTAATTTCTTTAAATCATCGTATTTATCGTTTTTTGAATAATTTGATATTGTATTTGAATGATTTTTATCAACACATGCAAATATTATTTCGATTCGAGGGAAGTTCCCCATTACATATGGAGGCTTCGCAGTATGTTCGGAAATGGTTAGCATTTTTTTTGTAGAGTCTATATTTTGACAAAATTCATTTGCTCTAGCAGTTGCTGCCCTCCTAATGCCAGATGTCCCGCTAAACCCAGTGGATGCTTGATGAAATATTCTATATTTTTCTCCAGGTATACTATCTTCATTTTGATAGAAATCTTGTCCCTTGTATACAGCATTTTTTAAATGAGACTCACTTTCATTTGCTTTCTCAATTGGAGACATGCTTGCACAACCAGACAAAAGTAATAGAGTAGGTATTATAATTAGTACTTTTTTCATAACGAATAACTGAATTAGCTGTTAATATTTAACGGTAAGCTCACCGGCGCGGATCTCCGCGTCCGTGTGTAGCGTTTTGTTGGGCTAATATTTAATGATCAAATCGATAATTTTTCAGAAGCGAATGATTCTGTGTACATTTTGTAGAGTTTGTAGTTATCTAGCGCGTAAGTTTTTCTTATTAGTTTTTTCTTTTTCAGTTTAACTCCTGAATCAATTTCTACCATACTTTCAAATCTAGGGGCATAAAGGGAATCGGAAATAATATAATCAGTCAAATCTTGTGGAGCGAATTTGTTGCTTTTCCAAATTTTAATAGTTTCCACTTTTTTATGGGTATTATCACCTTTTATGCGACTGAGACCAATACTTCCTTCGTCAATAATATTACATAACTCGTGTATCGGTCTTACTTTATGACCACTCTCCTGCCAACCTGAGAACATTCTGTTACCCATCGCAATACAAGTTGTCACCTTAACATCTTCAAGATCGACACCGTCAATCAGGCCACTCAAATAAGATCTGAATTTAGGGTTAGTTAATAATTCTTGAATTCTGGTTAATTGATTGCTCGCCTTCTTGATATAATCATAACTTGTTCGAAGTTCGAAAGGAGAACACGGATGCAATGAGTTTTTGCATTCAAAAATAAAGAGGGAGTTATCAATAATCGCTAGAACGTCAATGTCTCCATTTTGGTTTTTCCATTTATACTTCAAATCTCTATAAACTATTGATGACTGGCGCTTTAAACTTTCGGACAATACTAGCCCTACAGGATCAACATCAGATTCAGAATCAAAGCGAAAACGAGTTGTTTGTAAAGCATTTCGAACTAAATTCGACTTTGCTATTAATGCTAATGGAGTAACTGACCATTTGCCAATATTGATGATAGGACTATATTGAAGATCAAAGATTTGATCTGAAGTTGAATCCCAAGATAATAATTCAATTAAAGATTCAGACTTCTCTTTTCCAAACAACTCTTCCAGTATGTTTTTAAACTCAAGACTGCTGAAGACAGGTATTATAGATTCCAATAGCAAATTTGACTCTCGTAAATCACAATCATCAATAAAGGTTTCAAAGCTCCAGTGTAGTAATCGTATAAACCTTTGGAATTTAACAATATCTAGGATTGTCAAATTGTTGTAGATATTTACAGTTAGGATTTGGTCTTCTGAAATCAAAAGTTCTTTTGAGTGAGCAGATAACTCTGCCATTTCTTCATTAAATAGTGAGTCTTGCGTAATCATCCCTTTAAATAAGTCTATGATAGGAATGCTCATCACTATACGTTTTACAGGATGAGTTTCTATTTTAAATATTTTATCCTTCAGTCTTCTGGAAAATTTTTTTGAAAAGTCGAATATTGAAACCCCTGTTTGTTGAGATAGACTTTTGTAATAATCTCCAATCATTTGGATTTCACTATTAATATATCCAATTTTTCTAGATTTCTCAAATATTACATTTGGTGATTCAATATATACTTCCGATTTGTTTCTTCTGGCAATGTAATTAAAATTATCAACCATCAACTCGCATTTTTTTAAATATAGCAATTTAGACAAGTCAGAAAGTGTATTAAGATAAACTCCTTTCTTGATAGCTTTGGTGTCTATACGTGTTTGATTTAACTCAAATGAATCAAACTTATTGCTAAACAAATAATAATAATAAGAAAAAGCTTCGGATAATTCCTCTGCAGACCAATCTTTGTGGGTTGTTTTAACAGTTGACCCGTTCTCTACATTGCCTTCCCAAAACAATAGTTCTACGGAAATTATAAAAGATTTTAAATCGTTTATAGAAATACTTCTATATAGCTTTTTAAAGACACTTCGAGCTGTAAATGCGAAATGTACTAGAGAAAGTACAGATTCAAGATAAACTATTTCTTCTTCTTTAAGAGATATTGTAGCTTGCATTTGAAGTGCGCTTTTAACAACGTCTGCAATCACTTCTGCTCTAAATTCATATTTTGAAGCTCGAAAAAGCCCCTTTTTTCTAACTTGATTTATGGACTTACTAGAGTTGTTTGATAGTGCATTTTGAAAAATAGAAATAGCCGCTATTGAATCTCTTTGCTTTATAGCATTTTCTAAATCTAGAACAAAAATATCTGACATGGTTTTGATTGCCCAACGTGGAGTTGAGGGGCGCGCGCCTTTTGCGCGTCCCTCTCTAACGAATTGTTATGTTACCTTTGTTTTTTTTACGCTTTAAACAAACGAATTAATTTAATTAAGTCATTTTCAACTTCATTAACATTTTCATAATCTTTCATTACAACACTTACAGGCAACTCAATATCATCTTGAAAAATGTATACAAAGCACATATATCCATTATCAGATTTTATGGATATTTTACAAATTGTATCAAAATAATCATTTTTTACTAATAAGATTTTACTATAACCACCCTTGGTTATTCCAATCGATTTCAAGATTATATTTTGAAGAATTTCTACATTTCTGTTCCTGTTGTTAAAGATGGAAATGTCGCCTGATGTCTGGTTAATAATATTTAAACGATCCTGGAGATCAAAGTAATTTATAGACTGCCCTGCTATAGTTTTTTGTGAGCCTTGCAATAGGTAGGGAGTATGAAATATAATAGCTTTACCTTTCGGCATTTTTAGCTGAATTATCTTCTCACTTCTCTCTATTTGATCTGCTCCAAATTCAAACAAATTAATTTTGACATCATAAAATTTTTCATACGTATCAGGATTGCGGAATACTGTATTAACATATTGTTCTTCTGGCACACAGTTAACATAACTACGAAATTCATCATTATAGTTGAAATGCCATAGCCAAACAAACAAGATACATGGATAGAAATACCAAAAAATGCCTAGTAAAGAGCAGCTTAAAAACAACCATTTAGAATGTTTGACTAATTTCATTTTTAATGATCTGGTTGATTCCATGTACTGTACTGATCACATAACGTGGAGTTAAGGGGCACCAAAAGTTGCTAGTATATCGCTACTTGATATAGAGAAATACCATCAAAGATTGAATATTGAAAATACCGTAACCTTTTGGGGTCCCTCTTAAACGCTTTGTTAAGTGATTTTATTTATTTTCTTTTTAAGAGATTTTATAGTTAACGGGGGATTAGCTCTATGGAGCATTCTGTGACAGTTAGAACAAACCAAAGCTAAATCGCTAATTTTTGTTTTTTCATTACCATCAAGTTTTGAAACGGGTATTTTGTGATGCGCTTCAATAAAACCAGTGCCAATTGAACCATAAATTTCTTGAAAATTTAAACTGCAAACATCACATTCAAGTTTACCAGTTTCGGCCAATCTTTTCACTTTAGCCTTTTTAGGTATAGTGCCATCTCGTTCAAGTTTTCTGTGAATTCGGAATGTTTTTCTTCCCTCTGGCGAAGCTGACTCATCATCTTCATTTACAATAGTTTCTTCAGCCTCTAGGCGACGATCAATTATCGTATAGCCTCTTCTTATAAAGTAATTTTTGGCCTCTACAGCATTAAAATTATCTGAAGGATATTCATCTCCTGAGGCGAATTTTGCAGCCAGAGAAATAATATACTTAGGCGGATATCTTTTGCCTTCAAGTAAAAGGTCATAATGAACAGAACATCTTCCTTTTGGAACACCCCTACGGTCCACTTGATCTGCTGCAGACATATAATGTTGATCAGAGAGATTGTGGGGAATCATATTTATTTTACCTTTACTTTTTCTAATTGAAATACATAAGCTAACTCACCATGTCTACCTGATTTCTTCTCAGCCTTCATAATATTTTCTTTTCGATTAGAGCCACCTATGCAACGGAAGTAACCTACGAAATTGTACTTTTTGCATTCATTACTATCTTTTACAAAAACAGGAAATATTGTTTCTGGTTGAGAAATCAGCTTTTCTGCCTTTCTTTTAACACCAGGTTTATTTCCTGCTTGGATTTCATAAGGGCAATCAGGATTCATTTTTTTATTAAAACATCCTGCCAATATTATATTATTCTTCGATGGCAGATAGTTTTGCAATTCTCCGCCAACACTATTTTGGATTTCTGTTCTTGTATACTCTTTATTTTTGTCGAACATATTTTCCTTTGAACACTTAACGTGAAGTTGTGGGGCGCGCGCCTTTTGCGCGTCCCTACTAACGCCTGGTTATGCCAATTTTTTATAATTTTTGAATATAAATATATCTGATTACCCCTCATCCTCAGCAAACTTTAAAATACGCTGAGGCATTGGCTTAGTAACTGCGGAATATCGAATAAG
>NZ_JBLXGE010000011.1:0-240623 GCF_048381775.1 Desulfosediminicola sp.
TATATGAAATATATATGGGTAACAATATTTTTTCTTTCTTTGCTCTGGTCTGCAATTAAGCCAAGTGATTACTTCACTTGGCTTCTTGAAGTGTTACCCGCAATGGTAGCTTGTATCGTTTTAATACTGACGTATAAAAAATTCAAATTCACGTATCTTGCTTATTCTTTAATTCTAATTCATCTTGCATCATTTTAATGATAGGTGGTCATTCTACTTATGTTCAAGGGTTTATCCCAGTGCTTGTTGTGAGAGAGATCCTGATCAGAAAAAATAGGATCTTGGACGAAATGAATGGAATTGTGTATATTCACGATATTCACATTACCAACATGGAGACGGCATGAACACAAACGACATCATGGTACTGGGCCTGGGATTGCAGCAACCTCTGGAAGTGGAAAGATAACTGTTCAGGAATTTCGTACTTTCCTTGAGAGCAAATGTGGTTCAGCCTGCAACGTTACTGAGGTCGTCTGTGGTATGTCTCCGTTTATTTTTAGCTGTATAGAAGACGAGTTGGCCCACAGTCAAGTCACTTTTGATTGGTTTTACATTGTACCACAGTTTGTCAAAGCAGATGACGACACACGAAAACTCGGGAACCGTCGCATTGGTTTGCCTAAAGCGTCTGTATTTGCAGTACAGAAAGGACGAAACAATCGCTTATCATCTCAGCAGGTAGATGCGCTACACACACTGCTTGAAAACAAGCGCGAGACAGCAACCGCACGGCAGATCAAAGAGCCTCTGGCATGGATAAAAAATAATGAGAGCATCAAACAGGCAGAAGAACGAATTGACCTCTTCATTGAAAAGGCCGCTTTGTTATCGGAAGACCTCCAATACACCGATAGTGTTAAAAGCGCTCTTGCTACCCTGGAAAAGCATGGTAGTCAGGTCATTCAGCGATGGACGTCAACTTCACAAATGCCAGGATTGAGGGCCTCATATCCGATTTCAGGATGCTCGAAGTTCGGCAAGGGATACCGTAATAATGAAGCATTCATTGCAAGGATTTACATGATTGCCAGCCCATAAGGACAAATTTGTAATCCACTTGAGAGGTCGAAGGAATATTTATTTTTAAATAAGGACAATGGAAATGAGTAATAAAAAAAGATTATCAGATGACGAATTTGACGCACTCGTGGACTCTTTTCAACAAGAGTCATTTAAAGACGCTAAAAACGCATATGGGGAAAAAGGTTTTGAGCGTTGACGAAACCCAAAATTTAACGGGCCATTAAATGATCCAGATAGTCAAATTGCACTTAAAGGAAAATGTGGTGACACGATTAAACTTTTCTTAAAGTTCAATGAGGAAAAGGTAGAACAAGCGTCATATATAACAAACGGATGCGCCTCTAGTCAGCTGGCAGGTTCTTTTACTGCGGAACTTGCTCTTGGGCGTACAGCTGAAGAACTTTTTTCCCTCACTCCAATAGACGTACTAAATGAAATTGGTAAACTACCCGACGATGATCAGCATTGCACTGAACTTGCCATACAGGTTCTTCACGAATGTGCCAACAATTACCTCATCAACCACGCGGTTAAGAGCTCTTAAACGTGTGCAAACACCATCATACTGCTCTTCTAGCTATGATAATTGCATTGTATACAAGGGGTGTTTATTATTTCAATTAAGAAAGTTAATCTAAGAACTGAGGATAATATGGATTTGTAAGGCAAGAAGTGTGACAAGTGTGGTTCAGAGGATCTTTTTAAATAGAAATAAGAAGCGGAACAAGTGGATGATGTATATTGCATGCTTTGTGGCCCATGTCGCATTTTAGTGGTCGAAAGTTCACCACATTTTATGTATTAATTTTAACTGATAACCTCTATTTCTTAATATTAGCCTTTTGTGCCAATGGCTCGAGTTTTAGTCAAAAGCATTAATGACTACAGTTATGGCTTAAAGGTGGTGCCTGCCCATTTTTAATGGGAAGATCAGTTTGTAAGAGATTTGGGAAATAAACAAATAATAGAGCGAACATAGAAAGCATGGCAATTATCATTAAATCAAAAAAGCAGATCGAAGGAATCAGGGAAAGCTCAAAATTAGCAGCTGAAACTTTAGATTACATCTCAGAACATGTTGAAGCAGGGGTGTCCACTGAGTACCTTGATGACCTTATTTATAAACACATAACAGAAAGAGGTGCCATACCCGCCCCTCTCGGATACCACGGATTCCCCAAGTCATCTTGTATTTCACTGAACAATGTAATCTGTCATGGAATACCTTCCCAGGAAACTATACTAAAGGATGGTGACATTCTTAACATTGATGTGACGACTATAGTTGATGGTTACTTTGGAGACACTAGCCGTATGTTTTCAATAGGCGAGGTGTCTGCGGAGGCTGAAAAACTCATTCAGGTTGCTAAAGAATGTCTGACATTAGGGATTGAGCAGGTTTATCCTAAAAAACGATTCGGCAATATAGGCTTTGTTATTGCCAAACATGCTCAAGCTCACGGCTTTAGTGTTGTACATCAATTTTGCGGTCATGGTGTCGGAGTTGAGTTCCATGAAGAACCACAAGTGCATCATATTTCACCCAAAAAAAGCGGCGCGAGAATGAAACCTGGTATGATTTTCACAATTGAACCTATGATCAATGCAGGCATGGCTGAAGCATCGATTGATGAGAGCGATGGATGGACAGCAAGGACGGTGGATAATCAACTGTCAGCGCAGTTCGAACATACCTTGTTGGTAACCAATTCGGGAGTTGAAATATTAACCCAAACGTCTCTTTGATACTGTCAAGAGGCTGTTCCGGTAGCAATTTTCTTGGTTAAACGTTATCAACTCGTTATTAGGTGGACGCTCACAGTTTGACTTTGTATGTGCTTATTTTTATGGCTCTTCGACGACATGAAATGGATTGAGTATATTTACCGTTTTCATAATACCAACATCGAGACGGCATGAACACAAACGGCATCATGGTCCTAGGCCTGGGATTGCAGGAAACTAGGCGCTTAATCAATCAGCACTCAGATTTCTTAAACAAACCGCACGAACGCCAACTTGAGGTCGCTGCTGATCGGGGAAGCCATTATCCATGTCCTGAATGTCAGAAAATGTGCTCTGTTCATGATTTTGCAGAGAAAAATTTGCGTCACCTGAAATCCTTTCAGCATCATTGCTATATCACTGCCCGTGTTCCCAGAGTAAAGTGCCCAGACCATGGAGTTCGTCTGGTTCAAGTTCCATATGCCAGCGAGGGTAGCCAGGTGAATATGTGACAAGGGATGCCCCGATTAGAGTAGCGCACCCCTGAGATGACCAGCCATGGCGGGGGAATGTGTCACTAGCCCATAAGCTTGTTTGGCAGCCAGAGAATGATCTGCGGGAAAATCATGCAGATGACCAGCACGATGAAGTTTACCGTAATAAAGGGCAGTATCGAGCGGTAGATCGTTGCCATGCCAACTGTCGGAGGCGCGATTCCCTTGAGGTAAAAGAGGGCAAACCCGTAGGGTGGTGTCTGTACCGCGATGAGGATGTTGAGGATCATCAACACCCCGAACCAGATCGGGTCGTAGCCGAGGGAAACGACGATCGGGGTAAACAGGGGCGCACACATGAGTACGATAATAAACTCATCGATGATAAAGCCGAGTAGCAGCATGATCACCTGGAACATGATGATGATCATTATCGGCGGCAAATTTAGGTTCAGGGCGAAATCGGAGACCATGGACTGTACACCCATCAGCAGGTGAAAGTTGCTGAACACCGAGGCCCCGAAAATGATCCACATCGCCACGCTGACCAGGATGGAGGTCTGCAGACCGACGTTGAGGAACATATCTGCCTTGAACCGCTTGAAGATGATCGACAGCAGAACCGCTCCGACAACGCCGATGGCTCCCGATTCAGTGGGTGTTGCGATTCCAGTGATAATACTCCCGAGGACCACCACGATCATCAACCCGGCCAGGAAACCGTCGCGGGCGATGGCGAACTTCTCCAACAACGGTTTTTTGCGGTTCGCTGTATCAGCTTCTGTTATGGGAGCCCGTTTGGGGTCGAGCTGGCAGCTGATCGCCACATAAGCAATCAGCATGGTGACGGTGAGCAGGGCCGGCATCAAGGCACCGATAAACATCTTGCCGATGGAGTTATGGGTCGCCGCTGCGAACATGATCATCGGGATACTCGGCGGAATGAGAATGCCCAATGCGCCGCCGGCCATGATCACGCCAAGGGCCAGTTGCTGGTTATAGCCGCGATCGAGCATTGGTTTCAAGGCGATGGATCCGGAGGTCATGATGCCGGCACCGATGATGCCCACCATGGCTCCGATCATTGAGCAGACCACGATGACGCTGATTGCCAGTGACCCCCTTATCCGGCCGATGACCATCTGGCTGGCGTCGAACATGGCGTCGCCGATCCCCGATTTCGTGAAAAACTGTCCCATGTATATGTAGAGGGGGATGGCCAGCAGAATGAAGCTGAAATATGTTGATTCGATGGTGGTGGGGATGACATTAAATACGGCCTCTCCCCATACCAGGTAGCCAACACCCATGGCAATGCCGCCGAGTGCCAGGCCTACCGGGGCTCCCAGGGCGAAGAAAATGAGGATGCAAAAGAGTAATACTCCGGTAAGTGATTCAATTCCCATCGTTAGTCTCCGATTTTTTACTGCCGATGTTGATTCTCTGACGCTCAAGCAGTGGGTTGCCGGTAATCAGGACAAACAGGTTCTCTAAGATGTCTCTGCATAACTGCAGGATAAAGAGGCTGCAGGCGGATATCGTCATAATCCAGAAGTGCAGCATCGGCGGTGCCCACTCGCTCTGCCGGCGTGTTCCGAACTTAATGGCGTCTTGCGCCTTGTCGAAGCAGATGTAGACGATGAGGACGAGAAAGAAGATCGCGACGGAAAAGGTGATGATATCAAATATCCGGCGTGTATTGACGGAAACTTTCTTATATAGGATATCGACGGTAATATGCCCACCTTTCTGCTGGGCAAATGCACCACCGATTATGGCAATATAACCGAAGAGAAAAAGGGAGAAGTCGAAAGCCCATACCGTCGGGCGATTCAGGAAATATCTGGAGAAAACCTCAAAAGCAACAATTGCAGCAAGAAGCGGCATGAGTGCAGAAGCGAAATAACCGGCATATTTAACGAGCAGGTCGACCGTCCTGCAAAACCAGCGCAAGCAAGTGACGAACATAGCAACACCTGTATTGTGTAGTTGCGGGAAAGTACCTTTCCCGACAGGGTCGGCCCTTATGGTTCACCACCAAGGACCGACCGTCTACGTAAAAAAAGAAAAGCAAGGGTGGATCAGCTCTTTTTCATAATGGAAATGAGTTCCTCGCTATATTTGTCGGCCCCTGCATAATCTTCCCAGAGGGTCTCACCGGCTTTCGTCCATGCCTTCTTGTCTGCGTCGTTTGGAATCGGACTCCACTTGAGTCCTTTCACTTCCATCTCGATGACGGCTTCAGATTCCCACTGCTTTGATTTTTCCAGCTGGGCCGTGGCGTGCAGTCTGGTGGCCTCCCACACTGCTTCCTTGAGGTCAGCAGAAAGTTTGTTCCAGGCCTTCTGGTTGACAAGGATCGGCAGTACCTGAGCACCTGCAAGCGGAAGTTTATACATGTACTTGGCAACCTCTACATGGTTGCCGTCACGGTGATCAATCATATTGGAACCGATGGAACCGTCGATCACTCCGGTGGCGAGACTGGTATAGATCTCACCCCATGCAAGGGATACTGGCGACGCGCCGAGATTGCGAAGGAACTTGCCGTACGCTCCGGGTGCACGGATCTTGAGACCCTTAAAGTCTTCAACGGAATTTATCTGCTTCTTGGTGAGTACATAGACTGGCGGCTGAATATACGGTTCGAGCCATACAAGGCCGTGTTCACCGTAAGCTTCAGTCAGGACCTTATCCCAACCCTTATCATGGAAGAGAGAGTACAATGTGTCAGTATCCGCAGTGCCACCGGGCAAGCCGATCTCAACAACACCGGCCGGGAATTCCCCGGCGTGCATGGACTGGAACGGTGCTGCCATGGTGATCAGGCCGGATTTGGCCGCACTCAGCAAGCCTGTGGTTCCGACACCTTCACCCGAGTAAAGAACCTGCACTTTGATCTTGCCGTCGGACAGTTTTTCGATATCCTTGCCGAGTTGCTCATAGAGTGCCCCGAAAGCAGTGCCGCGGCCATAAAGGTTGGCAAAGCGCCAGTTATGCTCTGCAGCGACGGCGGTCTGGGCCATCATGCCGATGCTTAAGCCGGCCACCAGCACCGAGCAGATAAGCTTCCTTTTTACACCCATAAGTTCTTTTAGCATCATCATCTCCGTTACATAAAAGGTATATCGGGGGAATCGGCCTTTGTATTTTGAAGTTGCCGTGGTTTCTCCCTATTCAGACAGGCCGGTTTTTACCGGCTTGCGCCAAGACGAAGACTGGCCCGGGTTTCTCATCAATTCAGGCGGTCTCGGAATCATTTGAGCAAGTAGTGTGCCAGGCTGGAAAGTGTGGTGATATGGTAGCTGGTCCAGCATCTACATGAGAAAAAACAGCTTTTATACCCCAGTGGAGCCGAAGTGGCGAAGTCAACCAAAGCGTCAACGAAGGTTGACAATGTCAAGAAATGTTGACAAGTATAGGATGGCATGCTGGAAATCACTCATATATCGATACAAAATGATCAAGGAGTGGAGGGGAGACTGTGTAAGCGTATTATGGGCTGCCAGAAGGCTGCTACTTCATAGCGAAGAAGGCCGGATGAGCGGATTAAAATGCTCAGAGCGTACTTTTGGTGCAGGTGTTGCAGCTACGAAAGTTATAAACACGAAAACAGTACGCTATCTCTTCCAGGTTTTTGAAGATCGCGTTCGGATTGAAAGAAAACAGTGACTCGTATCAGAGAAATAATGTCAATGCTGCCGACCAAACAGACCATAATCATACTGACTGTTTTATCCGCCTTCCTGCTTGTGGTGGTGGGTTTCACCTATCAGATCTCCCACAATGTTGCCGACAGGACCATCATTAGGCACCAGCAGGAAATCGCAGCGGAAGCGGCCGACACCGTGGAAATCTGGATGGAACAGCAAAAAAAGATCCTGAAGGCGACCGTTGCTTCCCTGCCACTTTCTGCAGTTAGCAGAAACAAGGACACCTACGTCCCTCTTCAAATGGCCATGGAAGCCGGGCATTTCAGCGACGTCTATCTCGGTACCGAAAAAGAAGGCGAATTGTTCGACGGGGCCGGTTGGGAACCTCCACCATGGTATGACCCTCGCTGGCGGCCCTGGTATAAGCACGCAGTGGAGATAGGGGAACTCGGTTTTACTACACCCTATATTGACCTCGTCACCTATGAATTTGTCATCGCCATGGTGAAACCTCTTTTCATTGACGGTGAACTTATGGGGGTCATCGGCGCGGATACGATTCTGGATACACTGGAACAAAACGTGCTGAAGCTCAAGATTAGCCAGAACAGCTTTGCTTTTATCGTAGAAAAGGAAGGGACGATCATTATCCACCCGAACCGTGACTATGTGATGCGGCAGTCGATCTTCAAGATAGAAAAGGACCTCAAACACAGGATTTCCGGGTTCGAAGGTGCAGCCGCGCAGAGTATCCGTTTTGTATCGGATGGGGACAAGAAGTATCTCCTCTCCTACAAACAAATAGCCGACTCCAACTGGTTCTCCTGTGTCATTGCCCCGTATGATGAGGCGAAAAGCCTCGCCAGGGAGAATACAATGGTATTTGCCGTTGAACTTACCCTGCGGGCGCTCGGTATCCTGGCCCTTATTGTTCTTTTCAGTATGGTCGGCAGCAGCACCGTCGTGTTTATCCTTGGTCGGCGATACAGTTCCACCCTGCAGAAATACGAGACGGAGATGACCGGGATCTCAAAAGATCTGAAATGGAATATCGTCAAACGTAAAGAGGTGGAAGCCTACTACCAGACCCTGTTCAATGTCGCAAACGACGCGATCGTGATCAGCAAGGATCTGAAAGTTGCGGAATGCAATAAAAAGGCGGAGGAAATGTTTATGCTCTCCGCGGATGAGCTGCTGGATAAGACCTTGCTGGATCTCTCCCCAACCTATCAGCCTGACGGCGCCTCGAGTTCAAGTAGCCTCCAGGAAATTATTACCCGTACGCAGAAAGGAGAGCAGCAGGTGTTTCGCTGGTCGTTTCTGCGATGCAACGGCTCGGAATTCCCGGCCTCGGTCAGTATTAAATCATTTGAGCTCAAGGAGGAGAAGCTGCTCTTTTTCTCTATCCGGGACATTTCCAAGCGTATCGATGCCGAGGCCCAGCTGATGCAGGCACAGAAAATGGCCGCTATAGGGGAGATGCTTGGTATCATCGCCCACCAGTGGCGACAGCCGTTGAACACCCTGTCCACCTACATATCCAGTCTCCAGGCGGCACAATACAACGACATGTTGTCCAGGGGATTTGTGGAGAAGATTGTCTGCGGAGCCGACGGCCAGATAAAGTTCATGTCGAAGACGATCGATGATTTCCGCAATTTCTTCAAACCATCAAAGATCAAGAGCTTGTTCAACGTATTTGATGTGATAATGAGCGCTGTAAAGCTGATGGAGGCACAAATCAAGGACGCGGACATTAAGCTGCTTGTGAAAAACACGACAGGGGGCAGTACTATTACGGTTTACGGCTACAAGAGTGAATTCGTCCACGTGCTGGTTAACATTATGGCCAACGCAAGGGATGCCCTCAAAGAACTGGACAGTCAGCGTGAGGAATCGCTCCGAAAAAAGATGGAGATTATGGTCGGTGGCGATGATGAGTTCGTTACCATCCAGATCAGGGACAACGGCACCGGCATTCCGGAACATATCCTGCCCCATATTTTCAATCCCTATTATACGACCAAATCATCCCAGTCGGGAACGGGCATCGGTCTATACATGGCAAAAATGATAGTGGAAAAAGAGATGAATGGAAAGATATCTGTGGCTAGTGAATCCGGTTCGACGGCTTTTACCATCACCCTGAAGAGAGTAATGGAGGATGATGCGCAATGATTACCTCCGAAATGAAGAACAGCAGGATTTTGCTGGTCGACGACGAGCAGACGGAGCTGGACGCGTACGCGATGTTGCTCCACTCCATGGGCGTGAAGAATATTTTCACTCTAAACGACAGCAGCGTAGTCCTCGAAACCCTCGACTCGAACCGCGCGTCCATCGTCTTTCTCGACCTGAATATGCCGAAAGTGAGCGGTATTGAGGTGTTGAAGGCGTTGCGGGCAAAACGACCGCATATCCCTGTGATCATCATCACTGCCAATTCGGAAATAGAGACCGCTGTGGAATGCCTCAAGATCGGGGCCCATGATTATCTCGTCAAGCCGATAGACCTCAAGACCTTCAGCTCTGCGCTCCGTAACGCTCTGGAAATAGGACTGCTGAGAAACGAGGTCCTCTCCCTGAAGGGGATACGTTTTGAGCAGGAGCGAAACGCCAATACCGCTTTTGATGCCATCGTGACGCGCAGCGGCGCCATGCACGCGATTTTTAAATATATTGAAGCCACGGCGACAAGCGGACTGCCGACCCTGATCCTGGGGGAGACCGGTTCAGGGAAGGAGCTCCTTGCCCGGGCTATTCATGAGGTGAGTAATCTCCCCGGCGAGTTTGTCGCCGTCGATGTTTCGGGCCTCGACGACACCTTGTTTTCCGACACCCTGTTCGGGCACAGGAAAGGGGCCTATACCGGTGCAGACCATCCCCGACCCGGGATGATCGAGAAGGCGGCCAATGGAACGCTCTTTCTCGACGAGGTTGGGGATCTCAGTGAAACCTCGCAGGTCAAGCTGCTGAGGCTGTTGCAGGAAAACATCTATTATCCGCTGGGATCGGATCAGCCCAGACAGTGTAATGCCCGGATTATTACCGCCGCCAACAAGGACCTCAGCAAGCTGGCCGGCGGGAAAGGGGTGTTCAGGATGGACCTCTATTACCGTCTGAGTACCCATCTGATCAAGGTTCCTCCCCTGCGGGAACGAAAAGAAGATATTCCACTTCTGGTGGACCATCTCTTAAAGCAGGCGGCCGGGATCATGAACAAGAATGTTCCCTCAGTCAGCGAGGAGGTGGTCGAGTTCCTCTGCCGTCATCCTTTTTTTGGTAATATCAGGGAGCTGAAAGCATATATCTTTGATGCGGTGGCTCTCTGCGAGTTTGACGTGCTCAATGACACGATCATCCTGGACAGGTTGGAGGGCGCGGCTTCCGTGACGGGCAACGAAGAGCCCGTTTCAGTGGGGACCAATTCACTGGAATCGATCTTCGGCCATTTCCCGACCCTCACCGAGCTGACCGATTATGCCGTGAACCTGGCCATGACCATTTCCGACAACAACCAGAGCAGAGCCTCCAGACTGCTGGGGATATCGCGGCAGGCGATTCATAAACGACTGAAAAAAAACGAGGCCGGCTAGAGCTAAGGCAGGGCGCGGGAGACATCGGTTTCGATTTTGTTCCGCAGCTTCTTTACTGATGTTTGCTTATGGAGCAAAGGTAAACCGACATGCAGAATACGATAAGCCGGAAGACGATCAATAACCAGCTGGAGGCGATATTCGCTTCCTCATCAGACGGGATATGGGTTTGTGACAAGGATGGTACTGTTGTCCGGGTCAACAGGGCTTCGGAGATGTTGAACGGCATCAAGGAGGAGAAGATCATCGGGCGCAACATCCGGGATCTCGTTGGTAAGGGGGTTTTCGATCATTCCGTAACGGCCAAGGTGCTCAAGAGCGGTAGACGGGAAACGGTAATGCAGTATATTGCCAGGACCAAAAAATATCTGCTGAGTACCGGAACACCGTCCAAGGATGAGAACGGCCGTATTTCGCTCATCGTCGTCAACGAACGGGACATTACCGAACTCAACACGCTCAGGAAGAAATTCGAACAGAGTCGGAAAGTGGAAGAAAAAGTCAGGGAAGAACTCTCCGGCCTCTCCCTGCTTGAGCTGCAGCAAAACAGGTTTGTCGCTGAAGCGCCAAATATGCGTAATATCCTGCAGATGTCGCTCAAGCTTGCCAACATCGGCGCTTCGAACATCCTCATACTCGGGGAGTCGGGAACTGGCAAGAGTATGCTGTCAAAATTCATTCACAAAACCAGTAGCAGGAGATCGAACCCCTTTGTGGAGATCAACTGTGCAGCCCTGCCGGAGAGTCTGCTTGAGGCGGAGCTTTTCGGTTACGAAAAGGGTGCCTTTACGGGGGCGAACGAGCAGGGGAAAATCGGTCTGTTCGAAATGGCTCAGGGCGGAACCCTGTTTCTCGACGAGATCGGTGATATGCCCCTGGCATTGCAGGCAAAGCTTTTAAAATACCTGGATAACCACGAGATTCGCAGGGTCGGCGGTACCGAGTTGATCCAGGTGGACTGCTCTGTCATCGCCGCTACCAACCAGGATCTGCAGGACTTGGTTAAACAAAAACGTTTCCGGGAAGACCTCTATTACCGGCTCAGCAGCTTCATTCTCAGGCTGCCGCCGTTGCGGCAAAGAAAGGAAGATATACCGGGCCTGGTACGGCTGTATCTCGACAGATTCAACGAGAAATACTCATGCACTGCCAGGGTGGGCTCAGGGGCAATGCAGGCCCTTATGCACTATGCTTTTCCTGGTAATATCAGGGAATTGAAAAATATTATCGAAAACAGCGTCGCGCTATCTGAAAACGGTGCGGCCGATGAATTTATTCATATCAGCCTTGAGGGAGATTGCCCCCAAGGCCGAAAGCGCATGACGGCCGGCTCGACGCCTGAAAGTTTCAACCTGACCAGAAATGTTCAGGAGCTTGAAAGAACGATACTCCTGAGGGCAAAACAGGAGTTTCCCACCACCAGGGAGATGGCAAAAAAACTGGGAATAAGCCAGCCTTCGGTGGTTCGAAAGCTCAAGCAATATAATATTCAGTAACCCGGTAATGCAGTGCCCTTGCCCCTGTGTGGATCTCGTGCAGGGAAAACGAAGGAAGAATCCCGGCTATCGGCAACGATCTTCTTCGTCAATGGCGGCAGGCCGGTTCGCTCTATTCTGATACATATCTGAATCACCATTCCTGTTGGATATATCGCGTGATTATAAGATTTTACTGGCAATAACTCTCTTCTGATTTGATTCCGAATCAAAAAACGTACCCTGATCCGATGCTTAGCCCCATGTTTGATCCAAATACGGATCAAAGCAATTTGCGATGCGAGGTTTGATCAGCGATTTTCACGTAACTAGCTGATAAATTGAAAGTTGTTCTTTTGGCACTACTTTTGCTATTGGGTTTGCACATACAACGTTTTTATTACCGACAGCAATCCATTACCGGAAGGAGAACACATGGAACCGACCAAAAGCAACAGCGCCCTGCAGGCAATTCGCGACAAGTATATAGCAAAAGGTAACGTCAGCGGCACAAGCTCATATGTCGATTACGCCAAAGGTGCCCTTATCACCGACGTTGAGGGAAAAAAGTATATCGATTTCGCCGGTGGTATAGCCGTCATGAATGTGGGGCACTCCCATCCGAAAGTCGTCAAGGCTATTCAGGCCCAGGCGGAAAAGTTCACCCACACCTGTTTCATGGTTTCTCCCTATGAGTCTGCGGTCAGACTTGCGGAAAAGCTGTGCGACGCTGTACCCGGTGATTCCCCCAAGGCGGCGATGTTTGCCAACAGTGGTGCGGAAGCGGTTGAAAACGCGATTAAGATTGCTCGATATTACACCCAGAAGCCTGCCGTCATCGCTTTTGATGGCGCTTTCCACGGCAGGACGCTGCTGGGTATGAGCCTTACCTCCAAGATCAAGCCGTACAAATTCGGCCTCGGGCCGTTCGCGCCGGAAGTGTACCGGATGCCTTTCGCCAACTGTTACAGGTGTCAGTTCAACAGAGAATATCCAGGCTGCAACCTTGAATGCGCCGAGCATCTGGAACAGATATTTATTAATACCGTAGCACCGGAGCAGACCGCCGCCATTATCGTCGAACCGGTTCAGGGCGAAGGTGGCTTCATCGCCCCGCCCAAAGAATATTTCGTCAAGCTCAAGGAGATCTGCGAGAAAAATAATGTGTTGTTGATCGCCGACGAAATCCAGACCGGAATCGGCAGGACGGGATACATGTTCGCCATGGAGCATTACGGGGTTGAGGCGGATATCACCACTACCGCCAAGAGCCTCGCTGCCGGCATGCCGCTCTCAGCCGTGGTGGGCAAAAAAGAGATTATGGACGCGGTTCACCCATCGGGAATAGGCGGCACCTATGGTGGCAATCCGCTCTGCTGTGAGGCGGCGCTGGCGGTTTTTGACATCGTCGAGAGCGAAAATCTGCTGGAGAAGGCAAAGAAACTCGGAGCAACTCTTGAGGACAGATTCAAGAAGATGCAGGAAAAATATGAGATTATCGGCGACGTACGCGGCCTGGGCCCGATGATTGCCATGGAGCTCGTCAAGGACAGGGCCGCCAGGACTCCGGCGCCGGATGAGACCAGGGCGCTGGTTAAATATTGCTTTGACCGTGGCCTCTTGATCCTCGCTTGTGGAACCTATGGCAATGTCATCAGGTTCCTGATGCCGTTGGTAATCACCGATGAGCAGCTTGAAGCCGGCCTGGAGATACTGGAAGGTGGCATGGTGGCCGTCAGCCAGTAAAACCATCGGTCGCACCTGTAGGCCGCAGCCGTCACCTGCCTGTTTGCGCGGGTGGGTGACAGGAAGTTCATTGAGAGGAGAAAATAACATGTACGGATTTCACAATCGTATCCTGACGGTCGACCTGACGGAGCAGACCTTCGTCATTGAAGATATTGACGACGAGGTATTGACCAGATGTCTCGGCGGGAAGGGGCTGGCAACGCAGTTGCTGGTCGATCGCAATCCCGTCGGGGTCGAGCCTCTGTCGCCAGATAACCACCTTATCTTTGCGACGGGACCCTTTTGCGGTGGCAGACTCTGGGGGGGCAGCCGCTACGGGGTCTTCACCAAATCCCCACTGACCGGGCTGTATACGGAGTCGTACTCCGGCGGGAGGGTACCTGAGGCGATTGATTCCACCGGATTCGATGCGATCGTATTTAAAGGGAAAGCGGGTGGCCCCACCGCCTTGACCATCTATCCGGACGGTGTCGATTTTCACGATGCTTCCGACTTATGGGGGTTGGATACCTTTACCACCGAAGAGCGGGCAGTGGCACAGTTCGCCAAGGACGTCGAGGGGTATCGTAAAGTTGGTGCGGTCGTCATCGGGCCGGCCGGGGAGAAGCTTGTTAATTTCGCCATCATCGCCAACGATAAGTGGCGCTGCGCCGGCCGGACCGGGGTCGGCACGGTGATGGGTTCCAAGATGGTCAAGGCTATTGTCTTCCAGGGCGACAGGAAGCGGCGGTATGCCGACCCGGACGGGGTGGCTGACTATGCTAAGGCCTTCTCAAAGGAAAATATGCAGCATCCCGGTGTCAAGGCCTACAGGAAAATGGGAACGACCATGATGGTCGCTTTGATGAACACCGTAGGCGCTTTTCCCGCCAGGTATTGGAATCAGGGCGAGTGTGAGCATTGGGAGAAGATCAGCGGTGAAACCTATCACAGCGAGCACGAGGTGAAGGCTCATTCCTGCGCCAAATGTTTCATGGCCTGCGGACGCCTTGCCCGGCTGAAGAAAGGGCGCCACAAGGACCTTAAGCTGGAAGGGCCGGAGTATGAGACCATCTATTCTTTCGGCGGCCTGTGTATGATCGAAGAGATGGAGGAGGTTGCCTACCTCAACGACCTCTGTGACCGCCTTGGTATGGATACCATCACCGCAGGCAACCTCTGTGCCATGCTCATGGAAGGTAAGGCGCGGCAGCGTACCGATTACGATATCGAATATGGCGACGCCGACAAGGTGATCGAACTTGTCGAGAAGATCGGCGCTCGAAACGGCATAGGGGACATTCTTGCCGACGGCATTATCCCCGCCTCGAAAAAACTCGGGGTGGAAGACCTGGCCATCCATGTAAAGGGCTTGGAGCCCGCAGGATATGACCCAAGAAAGCTGAAGGGCATGGGGCTTAGCTTCGGTACTTCCCCCAGGGGTGCCTGTCATCTCAGGACGACCTTTTACAAACCTGAACTTTCCGGGCTCATTCCGCCCGAGCAGATTCGGGACAAGGCAGAAATGCTGATCGATTATGAAGACCGTCTGAACATCTTCGACACCCTCACGCTGTGCCGATTTTACCGCGATCTCTACTCCTGGGAAGAGCTCGAAAAGTCCATCGGTCTGGTTACGGGCCTGCCGGTTTCCAAGGAGATGTTGCGAACTGTTTCTTCGAACATATGTGATATGACAAAGAAATTTAATATCCGGGAAGGATTCCTCCCAGAATACGACCGCTTGCCGAAGCGGTTGCACAAGGAAGCCCTCCAGGGAGGCGACTCGCTCACCGGGGAGGAGATGGAGTTCATGCTCGGCGATTACTATCAGTTGCGCGGCTGGAACGAGCAGGGCATACCGAGTTGACCACCTTGCGAAATGGATCGTGGCGCCGTGTACCGGAAGGTTTCCAGTGCGCAAAAGCGGCGCCGATTACTGCACGATACTCTCACTCGGCAGGTTTACCGCGTTTGTTTCCAGGCCGGTCCGTTGTGGTACCCGGTGATTGACTCCCTTACTCTTGGCAAGGCGAGCAGGAAAGGATAAGAATCCAGGAGGAATGTATGACGGTTTTAGAGATACAAAAGAATATACTGCAGGTTTTGGCCGACAACATCCATAACAATCTCTCACCGGATGTTATGGATTCCGATACGATTGCACGTTGCCTCAGTGTCCGCCAGGAAACAGTGGCTGAGGCGCTGAAAGTGATGAACGATACGGGTGTGGTTGTCACCAATATTGAAAACCGCTACTCGATTATTACAGGTGAAGGTCTGAAATGTTTACAGAGATCTTCAGATGCTCAAGAATCTGTGTAATTGTAAGTGGTTGAGGGCTAAAAATGAATCTGTCAAACAGGACCCAGGACCTTGATTCCTGCAGTTACATATCGCATCGCAGCCAGTGTTAACCAGCACATAGGTATTATCCCGGCGGCAGCAACTCGTTAATTCTCTTCTCATTCGCCTGCCACCACTGTCGGGCGTCATCCTCACTCCAGCAGTATTTCTCTTCAAGTGATTTCAAAGCGGCGATTATGGCTGCCGCATTGGCTGGTCTCTCATCCGGGTTTTTTGCGAGGCAAGTGGCGATAAGCTGTTCAAATTCAGCGGGTATCTCATAATCCAATCTCTCGCTGAGACTGGGAGCTTCGGTATTAATAATATGGTAACAGATCTCAACCGGCGATTCGGTGTCAAAGACGTCTTTACCAGACAGCAGGTTGTAGGCTACTGAACCAAGTGAGTAGAAGTCTGAGCGAATATCAATCTCTCTGGTCCCTTTCAAGCGTTCCGGGGCAATGTAGGCGGGAGTTCCGATAATTCCCTGACGGGTGGTCAGGGTCAGATCACTTTGCCGGTTTAGCTCTTTGGCCAGGCCGAAGTCGAGAACCTTGAGTGAATCATATCTGCCGCCCCGCATGCAGAGCATGATATTCATCGGTTTGATATCCCGGTGGATCAAGCCTATTTTATGGGCTTCCTCCAGAGAATAGCAGACATGTTTAATGATGTATATGACTCGCTCAAGAGGTACTTTGCCCTCGATTTCAAGCAATTGGGCCAGGTTGATGCCGTTCAGGTATTCCATGGCGTAATAGAAAATACCTTCCTCTGTTTTACCGTAGTCATATATCTGCACAGTGTTCGGGTGGCTCAGGCTGGCAGTTAACTGCACTTCCTGTTTAAATCGCTCAACCGTTTCATCATCCATGGCATCGGGTTTTAAAAATTTCACTGCGGTGGGGCGTTTCAGCAGCGCATGCCGTGCCTGATAGACCTTGCCCATGCCGCCTTCACCGATCTTTTTGATGAGTCTGTATTGTCCCAGTTGTTGGAAGGAGTCGATTTTGCTTTGCAGGCGCTGGATAGAGCGTGCGGAGTAGAGAAACCAGAGACAACTGATGATCACCAGGCTAAATAAACCGAAAAAGGCAATTATTACCGGTCGATGTCCTTTGAATGCATCGGATTTGGGGATTTCTGTGGCCACACCGAAGCCATATTCATCCAGCCATCGCCAGGCACCTATAACCTCGACTCCTCTGTAATCCCGGTAGCCTTTGACATTGACTCCAGAATTGCCCGCTACTGCGGAAGCTGCCATGCGGGTAAGCGGGAGCTCTTCAATCGGCAATTCCGGGGTAAAGCCTTTGGTCATGTTACCGCCGGGGTCGCGAATCTGAATAGCGAGAATTGAACGGACATCGGGCAGGTCCCGGAGTAGACCGATTTCACGTAACTGGTCTTCAAACCTGCTATCGGAGATCAGGAAACCGTTTTTGTCGAAGGCATAGGTGTCGCCGGAGTCACCCATTCGAGCTACAGAGAGGATGCGGGTGAAGTCTTTGTCCGGGTTGAGCGCGAGTGCAAGGGCGGCGATGATCGTTCCGTCGGCAGCTAAAATGGGGGTTGAGGAGAGCATGATCGGCTGGCTTTGGTTTAACTGTATCTCAGGCAGGTAAATGCCGGAGAGTTGCGGCTTGCTCACGATTGTCTCCCCGTTGAAAACTCTGGCGACTGTTTCAGCCATTTCCGGGTTGATGGTTAAGCCGGTAAACGGAACCGGGATACTTGCCGCTAAAACGTAACCGGCCCGGTCTACGATGAAATAGCCCCAATACTCTTTTTCTTCAAGGATTGGCAGGGTATGTTTCTGCAGAGTTTTAAAACTTTCCGAGTTAATGAGCTTGTCTGTGTCCCCCGGCTGTTTCTGGTGAATCTCGATCAATCCCATGGTCTCTCTGGCAATGAGAGGGTCCTGGGCATGAGATCTGGCAAAACTCATTTCGTTGTGAACCCAGATATCGAGTGCTTCCACGTCCGCATCAAGAATGGTGGTAAGGTTTGCGGCATAAACATTGACGATTGCTTCACGGACGGCGTGAGAGGTCCAGTAACCGATGCCAGCCAGCAGGGATAAGACAAACAGGGAGACTCCCACAATTCTGGCGGTAGTGATCCAGTTGCTTGGTTGTGGCGTATAGGTGCCACCCTTTATCTGTAAAACTCTTTTATTAGTGATCATCAGAATAATACCTGCTACGCCTACTGCTCGATTTCCACTATTCGTTCCAGTTCCGGCTTGATCTGCTGGGTAGCCAGAACATTGGGGCTGAGTAGTTCTGTTTTGGCCTGAAAGGCACGCATACCGCCTTCAACCATGCGCTTGCGGTTCCGTTCATACCAACCTTCACGCATTACATGCATAAGAGGTGTGTCAAGGCGCTGCGAGTCCCGTTTCGCTTTATATTCGATGTTGACTGATTTGAGCTGATTATCGAGTTCACGGATAAACTGTTGTTCGAGCTCCGGTTGAACTCTGGTGGTGAATTCAACCCGGAAAATGTAGCGGCTGTTCTTGTGGTCTGCCTCGGCTTTAAAGTGGTCTACACTGATGCCGGTCGCCTCACTGGCCTTCTGGAAGGAGCTGATGATTTGGTTGACGCTGACCTTCTCACCCGTGATATTGGTCATCCCCCGACCTTTTCTCAAGAAGATGATCTTGGGGGTTTCATTGTAATATCCAACCACTTTGATCACATCGTTAATGTCATAGCGGTAGAGGCCTGCGGTGGTGGTGAAGAATATGTAGTATTCCCGATCGATTTCAACGTCTTTCAGAGTAAGGAAATTCCAAGCCTGGGGATTATTGCGGTTACTTTCCAGGTTTTCCACTTCAACAAATTCAACAAAATTGGTCGCCACTGTAAGGACGCCTGCGCTGCCTTCATCGCTGAGCGGAATGGAGCCTCTGGCCTCACTGGAGAGGTAGCCGATATCGCGTACAGGAATCTCTTTTCCGCCTTCCGGGTTGAACCAGTGGGGGAAGCGGTTCAGATAATGACCAACAGAACCGCCTTTCCAACAGCCTATCAGGCTGAGTTGCGGCCAGTAATCAGCAGGGCGTAGTTCCCCGTTGCGAAGATCACGGAGTGTAGCCAATTCCTTGGCGCGATTCGGGTTGGGTTTGAGTCGTTTGGATATCGACTCAAAAAGAGCGGCTCCAATGGGAAAGGATGCAGAGAGGGTGCCGTCATGAATGTCACGAATAATCTCTTCACTGTGACTGTTGGCTTTTTCGCACATCTTGATCACCGATGATGGGTTGGCGGTGACCAAAAAGCGGATATCATGCTCCAGGGAGATCCGCATAATGGAGAAATACTTTGCTCCGTAATCTTCGATCTCAAAAACATCGTAAGGTATTGAGTAGGTGGAGCGAATAAGTGCAGGCATATTTTTATAGATCAACCCGGAGGTGGAGCCGTATGGCATCCCGGAAGGTGTGTGACCTTCCACGGCGGGAGAGACCAGTGAGAGCACTTTTTTCTCCAATATGTCCGGGTGATCCTTTTTGCAATGGTAGGTCCAGGCGCGCATCTGGTCGCTGGTTTCCTGGCCCTGGCAGGAAGGGGTAACGGGAATATATTTGGGATCGCCCGTTGTACCGCTGGTTTGGGCAAACATCACCGGATCTTCAGCGGTTAGTATGTTCTTGGTTCCGACTATGATTCTCTGCATATCATGTTTGATATCCTCATATGTCATTACCGGAACCTGTTTTTGATACTCTTCTATGGTTTTGATAGAGGAGAAACCGTATCTTTTCCCATACTCCGTGTTCGCATTTCTGGTGAGTATGGAGAACAGTTTGTTCTCCTGCATAACCATCGGTTGAGCGGTTGCCTGCTCAAACCTTTGTGCAGATCTTTTGATTGTTAATCCGATTAAAAAACTTGCGATAGACATATATTAAATCCTCCTGCTTAAAATCATGAGGTGGTTTTTGCGTTGGTTAATGTGTTTTATGTCACATTTCTCATATATTTGAGAACTTCTTGTTACAACTTCCTGACTGTACAGCTTCGTCGGTCACGTAGCGTTTCTCTCTTCATGAGTGCCTTGCCGGAGATGAGACTTCCGGTACTCAATGACAACATCTGAAACATGATATGATACTGCTTCGCAGGCTAGGTTATCAGGCGAATTATTATCAGTGCCGCAATTATGATCATAGCTATGATCATAAAAATACGCATGATTTTCTTCGATTTTACTCCATGCATGATTGTCCTGCGGATGGTCTTGAGTCTGCCGGGTAACAAAGTGCTATGTCTGGATAGTTGGGGCTTTTCAATGTCGGCACCTGAGCCAATGCGAACCAGAATTGCGCTTGCATTATCCTGTTGTGGATGATTCTGAAATTTGATTTCCTCGAAAATAGCATCCAGGCTTCCGGCTACTGGTAGCTGAGAGGTCTTGGTGAGTATTTCGTTTAAACGTGAGAGACTCAGTGTCTCAATGCCGTCGGTGGCAAGCAGTAACTGATCACCCTCCTGCAACGTGAATGGGAGACTCGGACAATCTACAATGTCCGGTACTTTGCCGTTGATGGCGGACATGAGAAAATGTCGTCCATGAAAGTATTCTGTATCAGTAGATAATTCATCTCTCTTGTGCTGTTTGTCCAACATTGCCGCCATGGAGTGGTCTTCGTTGAGGCGTCGTAACCGGTTGTTGCGAATCAACCATAAAGAGGAGTCACCAACACTGTACCAGTAGATATTCCAATCGGAGATAAAGGCGGCTACAAGTGTGGTTCCCATGCCATTGAGGCGGGGATCATCGACAATACGTGAGGCAATAGCAGCGTTTGCCGATTCTGCTGCACTCTTAAGTCTCTGTGGGATGGTGCCATGGGTTTGGTGGAACGTTCGCGCTATGGTCGAGGTGACCAGTTTACTGGCCAATCCTCCAGAGGTGTGACCACCCATTCCATCACAGATTAACAGTAGTGTTCCTGGTTGCTCAGCGGCAAGTTTGACGTGCTCAACCACCAACAGGCTATCTTCCTGCCGCAAACGAGCACCCTCTATCTGCTTATCCGCATATGCGATATATTGTTTCAACGCCTACCCGTAAACTCTAACACCATGAATAACTCCTCTACCTGTTTATAAATATTACGAAAGTATATTGGAATTGGTGACAGAAAAAATCCCGAACCTTGTATTTTTGCGCTAGGGAAAGGGTATCGCAACGGTTAAGTTTAGGGCAAGAAATAATTGAAAAAAGGTGCGGGCTTACAGTTCCTGCATGGCCTGATAATTGTGGTTGGGTTGCCCTTGATTGCCAACCGCATGAACCGGCGACTGGTGCTTATGGCCGAAGTACCATCAAATGGTTGCAAAGCGAAAGAGGACGGAGATACATCACCAGTCGAGACAGTTATTTGCATGAAATGTAATGCTGACCTATCATGAATGAGGTGTGTTTTGAGATTTTTTAAATTGAGGATAGGTTGTCAGCTCTTGTGATGAATTTGGCATATGGCTCAGGCAAGATTGATCGCGCAGCCTGGGACGTGCCAAAATGAGCTGGTTTATGAAACAATTTTTCAGGGAGGTGCACAGTGAAAAAGTTTTTCATAATATTGTCAGTCATTACAATTTATTGTTTTGTGTCAGTTTGGTGCCAGGCGAAGCCAAAGGAACAGGCTGAAGCAGAAGCCTTGGTGGAAAAATCTACAACTGTTGTCTCCAGTTTTACAGCTGATCCGGATTTGGACTGGTTTAGAAAAAATGTATACAGGGCGCAGGCAGTTCTGATAATCCCACAAAATCTGAAAGGTGCCTTTCTGGTGGGTGGTGCAGGCGGCTCCGGAGTGTTACTGGCCCGGGATATAAAAACAGGACAATGGAGTTATCCCGCATTCTATACCCTGGGGAGTCTTTCGATTGGTTTGCAGGCTGGGGCGGAGTCGTCAGAGATCATCCTGATGGTCATGACGGAGAGGGGTATGGAGAGCATGCTCACCAGTTCTTTTAAACTTGGCGCTGATGTCACTTTGGCTGCGGGCCCGGTTGGGGTTGGAGCCAAGGCCAAGACTGCAGACATCATATCGTATGCCAGGGCCAAGGGGGTATTTGCGGGGGTCTCTTTGGATGGTGCAGTGGTTAAAACCAGAGATGGTTTGAATGGTGCATATTACGGCAGAAAAGTGAGTCCTACCGATATCCTGATTCGCAGGGATGCTGTCAACGGACATGCCGATAAACTCAGGGCAGCGGTAAAAGCTGCAGCAAAATAGTATAAGGATAGGGCGTAAGAGATAAAAGTGGATTTAACTGAACGACTTGAGAGGTAGTTATGACCAGTTTCAGGAACGGGTCGGTAGCAGCGGCGGCGCTGTGGCTGACTGTTGGTTTGACGGGGGTTGCCCTTGGCGGGGAGGAGAAGGAGGAAGGTGACTTTCTGCGTTACCCGCTAGGAGAGACAGGCAATTTTGTGCTTTCCCCTATAGTTGGCCCAATGTATACCCCGGAAATGGAATTTGGAGTAGCCCTTGGTGGCTTACTGACATTTTCCACGGAGCCGGATAACCCCAATATGCCTCGGTCATCACTTTCTACTTTTTTCATATACAGTACCAACAGTTCTATGACCATCAGTTCATTTCTCGACTCTTTCTGGCTTGATGACAACCTGCGGGTAAACGTCGAATTCTGGTTCAAGGATATGCCTGATAACTACTGGGGAGTCGGCTATGATAACGGTCTTGATGTGGATGACGGCCCTTTGACAACCGAATACGATAGAACATGGTACCAGTTGACACCGGTGGCAGCCTTCCGCACAGTTGGTGACCTGTTCCTGGGAGCTGTTTTTGATCTGAACCATACCTCATCAGACGATGAGGCTCCGGGGATGATAGATGATCCTACTTTTCAAGAGTTCGGCGATGATAACACCAATGTCGGAGCCGGTATCGTTCTCTCTTATGATACGCGCGATGTAACGGTGAATGCCTGGCGGGGAATCTATTTGAATTTTATGACCACCCATTACCTGGAGGCACTGGGTTCGGATAACGACTATGATGTGATTGAGGCGGAATACCGGCAATACCTGCCGCTCTGGCGTGAGGGAACAACCCTGGCCTGGAATATCAGCACTCGGTATACCACCGGTGAGGTACCATGGGGAGAGATGTCCCAGGTAGGTAGTCCTTTCGATTTACGGGGGTACACCTGGGGGCGCTTCCGGGATAAGACTATGATGTATGGTCTGCTGGAGTATCGGCATCAGTTTCAAAATTCTGTTGGTGAGCTTGGTCGACATGGCATGGTGGCCTGGGTCGGCATGGGATTCATTGGTGAAGACTACGATGATTTTAGTGGAAATGATCTGCCGAATGGTGGTGTGGGGTACCGATTCGAGCTGCAGGAGCGTATGAATCTCAGGGCGGATCTCGGTATCGGGCGTGATGACGCTGGATTTTATCTGAGTATTAATGAGGCGTTCTAGGAGATTGTCCGATAATAGGGATTTTGGTCAAAATCGAGACATTTTCAAAAAATAAGCACAACCATATGTTAGATATTGCGAGCATTGTTTTTTGGAAATTCCGAAGAGTTTGGGGGGAAGCCATTGTCGGACTAAGCCTCCTGGGAAATTGCCGGACTAAGCCCTTTGTAACCAACTCTTTGGTTTGTGGCGTAAATGTTCAGTTGCTGCCAGTTGATCCAGTGATTTCCTCAGCGGCGGATTGGCCCACGACCTTGTAATTCAACGAGTCGTATTGACCGACGTTGAAACCTATAATGTCTCCGGGCATGAGAAAGTCGGGATTATTATCATTTGCTTCAATTACCATTCCCAGCAGAGTGAACCTGTTAAGACCCAACATTTTGGCGAGAGCACGCTTCCAGCCCGGCACCCTGAAGGCAACACCGGGAGGGGTGCCTGTCATTATAACTGTACCGGCGTGTAAAGGATCACCAGGGTATTGGGCCGCAATAAACTCAATCATCTCTTTGGCGGAGTAGACCCGGTCTGAAGTATTGCCATTCTGTCGTTGTTTCCCGTTCACCCAGGTCTCAAGTGACACATTTACTACTGTTTCGTTGGAAAACGCACTTGGTATCCACATCTTGCTACCGACAGCCGAAAATCCAGGGAAACTCTTGGCGGCTCCCCAATACTCACTCTGGTTCGGTTTATCTTCACCGAGTACCATAAAAGAGCGTGCGGTGATATCAGCAGCCAGGACAAATCCGAGCCTTGGCAGATAATTCGAATCGTTTATACGGCTGCGGTCGTAGGGCTCAAGCAAGACCATACCCAGCTCAACTTCGTAGTCAAGAAGTGGGTTTATATACGGGAAACGCTCCTCAAGCACACGTGCCAGGCCGGGTTCGACAGTTTCTGCCATGGTCAGAAATGATGCCCGATCGGGATATACGATAGTCTGGCCTGTATTCAGGGAATTCAATGATTTTTTAAAAACCGGTGCAGGGGTGTCGGGGTCCCAGGTTCTTCCTGTTTCTACGATATGTTCAGCATAACTGAGTCCAATTCCGTATATTGCCGTGATGTTTTCAGGCTGCAGTGTTTGCCACTGACCATCTGATACATCAAGTTGTACTGGTTCTCCGTTAAAGGGTTTAGGGGTGTTGCAGCCACTAAGTAGAGTAGTCAGTGATATTGCTATCAGAGCAAACCAGAAAAACAGTACAGGCGGGCAGGGCTGATACTGAGTTTTATCGTTAGGGCAGGATTGGGCTTCTGTCATGATGTCTCCTGGGCATCGGGTATGTTGCCTGGTCGGCTGGAGAGTCTGATATTACAGGGGTATGGTAACAGGGTATACGAGCTTGACTGGGCTGTCAAATGGCTGTAACAGATCATCAGGAGTGGATCTCAGCTTATGAGGAATTTTAATTGTAAGCAATGAAAACCTGTAGATCGCCTCGAAGAGTATACGATCCGGTTAGATCAAGGCTGCGGAGCCTTTGTCGCAGACCATGCGAAAGTGAACTTTACCGGTGAGAGATAATTTCGTAATACTGTACTTCCTCACTTGGTGCGATTACCAGGGTGTCGTAAAAAGTACTGTATTTCTTTTGAACAGAAAAGAAATAGACTTTCCCGGCTTTAAATCGTTGTGTCACCCCTTTAGATTTCAGGCCAAAGCTGTTGGTGAGCAGGGTGTGGATGCCTTCGTTAAGACTTAGTTTTAGCGGTTGTTCCGCGATTACTGTTCCTTCCAGGGAGCCATCAACCGTTATCGGGTATTCGTTAAGAAATCCTTCCTGGTAATTGGATTGGTGGTAAAGGATGACTGTTGCCGTGCTGTTGGCTACCGGAGAACTGTCAATTTCCACCTTCATCGTTCTGGCCTGGTTTACGCAACCACTCCCAAACAGAATCAACCCTAATAGCAGTATATATTTCTTCATCACGAACTCCTGGATAAACATATGTAATAAAAAGCAATTGTACATTTTCTTACAACTATGTCGTTATTACTCTGTATGCTTTTAAAAGCTAGTGAAATAAAGACATTACAGCTCTGTGCAAGTTAGTGGTCTTGTGATTAGTCGTGTGAAATGAAGTCCCCTGGGTAATTAGGCCTGATAGTTTTTTTATTTAACCTGCCAATATTCAAAATCCTGATCAAAAGCTGCCATGTAATGAATGCGTGAGGTCCAATGATTCAGGTGCTGACATCGTATTGCGAGATCTTTTCAATGATCGGCAGGTGCCGTTGTAATCATTATCCATACATAACGATACAACCCATCAGTATTCCTGTAGTTGCAGTCCATCCACCAAAAATTCGAAATGTGATTTGAAAAATTGGGGACGCGACATGCCGCATAAGTCTGTTTATAAGCGCACCGGCACCATAAATAGCGGTGGGGACGGCTAATAGCTCAAAGACTCTCAGTTGGTTGAAGTTATTGCCGAGTATTATGCCATGGGAAAATCCGTGCAAGAAGCCGAAGTTGAAAGCAAAAAACGTAATGGACAGAACAGAGAGTTGCACATCAAAGGCAAGCAGGGCACCGATAACAAGCAGGGAGATTGCAGGCAACAGGTACAGGATGTCAAGGGGAGGGAGCAGTTCGACAGGAGAAAAAAGCGCGATAGCACTGCCTGTAAGCCAGCAGAAAGCGAGTATGCACAATGTGTTGTGACTGGCAGATGGACGAGTGCGACAGCTAAAAAACAGGAAGATGATAAGGGAGAGGACTCCCTCAGAGCTGAACAGGAAGAGCACTGATTCTCCATAGAGTGATGTCATTCTGTTAATTCCTGCGTGTTAACTGAATGGTTATAATCTGCTAGAATTGGTTAGGTGCTGTTGCTATTATTTCGTACCATGCTGGAGAAAACAAGATTTAATGGGAGTGATATGTGGTTCTCTGGTGAATTTGTTGCTGATGAAGAAGAGGGTCTCTATCTCTAATATATTGAATATTGACCACATGCGAGGCAAATATGAGCTCACTTGTTCTGAGGTTTATTCGCTTAAGTATATACTTGTTTTTCTTTACCGTTTTGTTCCTGTTGTTAGGTTTGGTGGTGTTGGCCCTGTTCAGGATTCCGTTGCCGCTAACGGCGGTGAAGGCTCCAATCGAGCTTGCAGTGGAGAACCTGCTTGAGCGTCCGGTCTCCATAGAGGAAACGATAGAGCTCAAAACCTCATTGCATCCCGTGTTTGCAATAAAAGGATTACGTATAGGTAATCCTGAAGTATTTGAAACAGATACTTTTATGTATCTGGGTTCAGCGGAATTGGAACTTGAACTGCTGCCTTTGCTGGAATGGAAAATCTACTTTTCAAGGATTTTGGTGGACGAGCTGACAGTAACGCTCGAAGAAACCAGCGATGGCCGAGTCAACTGGGTTAAGGAGGAGACAGGTGAAAAACAGGAAAAACAGAGCAAAGAGGTGAATGACCAGGATGCCGGCGTGGGAGATCAGCAAAGGCCACCGAGGGCAGAACGTTTGCGAAAAGATAGCCTGGTTGTAAAGGAATTGAGAATGCAGGATATCAGCTTCTTTGTCCATGAACCTGGTATGGGAAAAGAAGAAAGCGAGAATGTGGAGCCAAAATTTCGTGTAGAGCAATGTGTTGGAACAATGTTGGCCGGCCAGCCTGCTCAATTACAGATGGATGGAGAGTTGGTTGGCCATCAGTATTCTCTTGAACTATCTTTTGCCTCACTTGAAGAGTTAATCGAAGATGAGTTCACCTGGACGGAGTTGCAACTCGCTATAGCCGAGACGGTTTTCGAACTGCGGGGTGAGGTCAGCCTCTCTGAGAGCCACAAGGAACTGGCGGTTGAGGCAACAGTTACCGGTGAAGATCTGAGTACCTTGGATACTCTTGTGCAATTTGACCTCCCACCTTTCGCAAGCTTTGAAATCTCCGGCGCACTGCGTCTGGCCGATAATGTCTTTCATTTGACAGATGCCATGATAAAAACCGGCTCCAGCAGTCTTGGCGGGAATATATTGGTAACCAGAAGAGGTGAATTGTATGAGGTGGGGGTGAATCTTGAATCACCTATGATACAGCTCAATGATTTTATTTTTCAGGATTGGTCGTGGTTCCGTGGGAGTGAACGGGATGATAATGGAGATGATGCTTCAGAAGTTCCAAAGCAAAAAAAGGAAGAATCCGCAGAGGTTCTAAGGCGGTTGCTAGATCCGGAAGTTCTGAAGAATATAGACTCATTTGGTATTATTCAGGCACAGTCCGTACGATCAGGTCGTGATGAGCTTGGTAAAGGTGTTTTGAGCCTGACCATTAAAGAAGGAAGACTGGCAATCGAACCGTTGCAACTGAATGTCCCAGGCGGAGGCATAACCTTGCAAGCCTCGTTGAAACCAGGCTACCGGGATTCGGATGCGACGCTTTCAGCGAAAATAGCCAATTTTGATATCGGAGTACTGGCCAGGAGAAAAGACCCAGAGACAGAGATGGGAGGGCTGGTAAATCTGGATGTTGATCTGCAGGCAACTGCCAGCACCCTGGACACGGTTCTGGAGCGCGGCACCGGGCATTTTGATTTCTCGGGTCAGATGAAAAATATCAAAGCAGGGGCAGTGGATCTCTGGGCGGTGAATCTGGTTACCGCCATGTTGACAAGCACGAAGGATAGCAGTTCAAAAGTCAATTGCGCGGTTGGCAGGTGGAGTGTGCAGGATGGGATCCTAACCTCTGATGTTCTGTTTGTGGACACCGGGAAAATACGCATATGCGGGAGCGGTACGATCGATTTCGCAAACAATTCACTCAATCTGCTCGTCCAGCCAACACCCAAAAAAGCTGAGTACTTCAATGTCGCCACTCCAATAGAAATTAAAGGAAGGTTTGACGAAGTGAAAGTTGGTGTAGCGGGTGGAGGAGTTCTGGGTTCTGCAGTCAGGTTTTTAACCAGTCCGGTGTTTACCCCCTTGAAAAGGATTGTAACCGTAAAAATACCGGAAGATGGCTCTGACGTCTGTAATATGGTGTTAGGGGCCGAGGCGAGAGATGATATTCAGGTACCGGGCTGTAACTGAAAAAAACGGCTTTGCAATGGGGAAAACGAAATTAGACCAATTCTAAAATGATCTCAAGCTGGTGATAGGGTACTCTATGCGCCTGATTATCTCAAAATAACGGATTGAATTTATGACATCTTTACCTCAGGCTGGCGGCCGTGGTCTTTTGAATTTTGCTGCTTTTGTAGTCACCATAGCGGGTATCAAGGCTGCAGGTGCCCTGGTCGTGCCGTTTTTGCTTGCAGTGTTTCTGGCGGTGGTGTGCCTGCCATTGCTCATCTGGTTGGAGAAAAAAGGCGTTCCCGAGCTGCTTGGGCTGTTGTTGATCCTGGCGGTTGTGGTTGGTGCCTGGGTGGCGCTTGCTCTTCTGGTTGGCACGGCTGTTGCCGATTTTACGCGCTCGGTTCCCCTTTATCAGGAGAGACTTCGCGCAATGGTTGGGGAAGGCTGGGTGTGGCTGCAAGGTTATGGTCTCACGGTAGATAAATCTATCCTCGACGATATCTTTGATCCCGGCAGGTTGATGCGATTGGTGGCCAGTACCTTGAATTCTGTGGGCGGTATTTTAAAAAATGCGTTCATGATTCTGTTAATGTTCACCTTTCTGATTCTTGAGGGCGCAGCAATCCCCTTAAAAATACGCCTGATCCGTAATGGGAAATATGGTGCACTGGACAGTTATACCGCGATAACCAAGGGGGTGAACCGCTATCTGGCGATAAAATCAACCACCAGCCTGGCGACAGGAGTTCTTGTCTATATCTTGCTGCAGTTCCTGGGGGTGGATTTTCCGGTGCTCTGGGCGTTGCTGGCTTTTCTGCTCAATTTTATACCGAATATCGGTTCACTGATCGCATCGATCCCACCGATCCTGTTGGCGCTGGTGCAGTTGGGGGTAGGGTATGCCGCGGCAACTGGTATCGGCTTTTTGCTCGTCAATGTCATAATCGGCTCGATCATCGAACCGAGAGTTATGGGCAGAGGTGTCGGCCTTTCTGCCCTGGTGGTTTTCCTGTCTCTGGTTTTCTGGGGCTGGGTGCTGGGGCCGATCGGTATGCTGTTGTCTGTGCCGCTGACCATGGCGATAAAGATTGCCTTGTCTGAACACGAATCCACTTCCTGGCTCGGTATACTCCTGGGTTCTAATAAAGAGGTTCTGGTGAGGCTGGAAGAGGTCGAAAAAAGAGAATCTCAGCAGGAGTAAGAATTTTACTGCCGGAATAATGGGGATATTCCGGCCCAAATCGGTCTGCTGCTGAAGTTCTTCAATGTCTTCGAAGAAGATGCAGTAATTCCGTGGCTGCCGCGGTGGGGGAGAGGGTGCCTTCTGCAAGCTCGTTTCTCAACTGCGGCAGAGTGCTTTTCACTTCGTCAAGCTGGTAAAACCACTCGCGAAGTCCTTCATTGAGCAGAAAGGTGAGCCAGTCCTGAGTCTGGTTTTTCCGCTTCTCCTCGAGTTCGCCACAGGCTGTGAGCTTTTCCTTATGATCGAGGATGGTCTGCCAGATCGTATCCAGGCCGGTTGAACGCAGTGAACTGCAGGTGAGCACTGGTGGATTCCAGTTAAGGCTGTGCGGCATCAGGAGATGAAGAGCAGCCTGGTATTCTTTCTGGGCAGCTTCCGCGCGACTGATATTATCACCGTCTGCTTTATTGATGACGATTGTATCGGCAACCTCAAGCACACCCTTTTTGATGCCCTGTAACTCGTCTCCAGCCCCGGCAATCATCAGTACCATGAAAAAATCGACCATGGACGCGACCGTGGTCTCTGACTGGCCGACTCCCACTGTCTCAATAATAATCACATCAAATCCTGCCGCCTCGCAGGCCAGCATTACTTCACGTGTCTTACGGGCCACGCCACCGAGATTGCCGCCGGAAGGCGAGGGCCGGATGAAGGCATTGTGATCAATAGACAGTTTTTCCATACGGGTTTTATCCCCTAATATGGAGCCGCCGCTGCGAGTGGAACTGGGATCGATGGCCAACACCGCGACTTTGTGGCCCATGCCGGTCAGCATTGTCCCGAAAGATTCTATGAAAGTAGACTTCCCGGCACCCGGCACGCCTGTAATCCCAAGTCGAACACTTTTGCCGGTACGCGGCAGCAGCCGATCGATGATGGTACGGGCGGCCTGCTGATGGGCAGGCAATACTGATTCAATCAGGGTGATAGTACGGGCGAGCATTCGCCGATTTCCACTCTCAAGGCCTTTTATGTGGGCTTCAATGTCTATCTGCATAGGGTGCTCAAATCAGCAATTGGAAGAAAAAGGGCACGTACAAGTACGTGCCCTGAGGGAAAGCAGGTTATCCCGGTATGATAAACCTCCTCCACATCATTGTATATATTTTTTCTCAAGAAGCTGCAGGGTCTTGTCGGCAGACTCCGGAATCGGGGTACCTGGACCGAATACTGCGCGAACGCCCTTTTCATAGAGATACTCATAATCGCCTGGAGGAATAACGCCGCCAGCGACTACGATAATATCGCCTGCATCGAGTTTTTTGAGTTCTTCAATAAGAGCAGGAACAAGGGTCTTGTGGCCTGCGGCAAGGCTTGACGCGCCGACGATGTGTACATCGTTCTCGACTGCCATCTTGGCTGCTTCTTCAGGGGTCTGGAACATCGGGCTGATGTCCACATCGAAACCGAGATCAGCGTAGGAGCTGGCAATAACCTTGATGCCGCGGTCATGGCCGTCCTGGCCCATCTTGGTCACCAGCATTCTTGGCCGGCGTCCGGTTTTCTCCATGAAGGTTTCTGTACGTTTGCGAAGGGCGTCGATCACGTCTTTGTTGTTATCTGTGTATTCAGAGGCATACGCGCCGGAGATGCAACGGGTGGTAGCGGTGAAACGGTCAAATACGCTTTCCATGGCGTCTGAGATCTCTCCCAGGGTTGCTCGGGCGCGAACCGCAGGCAAGGAGGCCTCAAGCAGGTTGCCACCATTTTTGGCGACATCTTTGAGATGTGCAAGAGCTTTTTCGACGGTTGCGGAATCACGGGTTGCCTTGATCTGCTTGAGGCGTTCGACCTGCTCATCACGAACAGTTGACGGTACTTCACGTACCTCGAAATCAATCTCTTCGTTCGGCAGTTTATACTTATTTACGCCCACGATAACATCATTGCCCTGATCGATACGTGCCTGCTTTCTGGCGGCAGATTCTTCAATACGCATTTTCGGCATACCGGATTCGATGGCCTTGGCCATGCCGCCGAGCTCTTCAACCTCGTCGATGATCTTCTGCGCTTCTTCGACGATGGAGGCGGTGAGGGATTCGATATAGTAGGATCCGCCGAGGGGATCGATAACTTTCGTTACCTCGGACTCTTCCTGGATGATAATCTGGGTGTTCCGGGCAATGCGGGCAGAGAAGTCGGTCGGCAGGCCGATAGCTTCATCAAATGAGTTGGTATGCAGTGACTGGGTACCGCCCAGAACCGCACTCATTGCCTCGAGAGTGGTACGAATTACGTTGTTATACGGGTCCTGCTCGGTGAGGCTCCAGCCGGAGGTCTGGCAATGCGTACGTAGCATTGAAGACTTCGGGTTTTTCGGGTTGAACTGGCTCATCAACCGGTGCCAGAGAAAGCGGGCGGCACGCAGCATGGCGATGTCCATGAAGAAGTTCATGCCGATGCCGAAGAAAAACGACAGGCGTGGAGCGAAGGTGTCTACGTCCATACCGGATTTCAAGGCAGCGCGAACATATTCAACACCATCCGCCAGGGTGAAGGCGGTTTGCAGTACTGAGTTGGCACCGGCTTCCATCATGTGATAGCCAGAGATACTGATGGTATTGTAGCGCGGCATATTCTTGGAGCAGAATTCCATGATGTCGGAGATAATCCGCATGGAGGGCTCGGGTGGATAAATATAAGTGTTTCTGGTCAGGTACTCTTTTAAAATATCGTTCTGGATGGTACCGGAAAGCTGCTCGTGCTTCACTCCCTGTTCCTCGGCAGCGACGATGTAGCCGGCAAGAATTGGAATGACCGCGCCGTTCATGGTCATGGATACCGACATCTTATCCAGCGGAATGCCATCAAAGAGGATCTTCATGTCCTCAACGGAGTCGATGGCCACGCCCGCTTTACCGATATCACCGGCAACACGGGGATGGTCAGAGTCATAGCCACGGTGGGTGGCCAGGTCAAACGCCACGGAAAGGCCCTTCTGGCCGGCCGCAAGTGCTTTACGGTAGAACTCGTTGGACTCTTTGGCAGTGGAAAAGCCTGCATACTGGCGGATAGTCCAGGGGCGTCCCGCATACATGGTGGCCATCGGCCCACGCACATATGGTGCCATTCCCGGCAGCGTATTGACGGATTCGACGCCCTCCAGGTCTTCTGCCGTGTAAAGTGGTTTTACGGTAATTCCTTCAGGTGTTGCCCAGTTCAGGGAGTCCGGTGACTTACCTTTGAGTAGCTTGGTTGCCGCCTCTTCCCATTTGGCCTTATCGGGATGTACTGACATGGTGTGCTCCTTTATATGTTCGGCTGAAGCCGATGTAAGCAACAAAAACTTCTCACCCTGAAACTGAGGTGCGGTGTTTGTGGGATGGGTAACGGACAGCAACAGTTTCAGGATGAAAAATTCAGATACTGATTGAAGACACTCCCTACTCTCTCACTGTCTTCAATAAGTGTATTATATAGTTATCAGTCGCGCTGGCAGAGTTCAACCAGTACGCCGCCGGTGGCTTTCGGGTGCAAAAAGGCGATTTTAGCACCACCTGCGCCGATCCTTGGCTTCTGGTCGATCAACTGAATATCTTTAGCTTTCAGTTCTTCGAGAGCTTCTTCGATATTTTCGACGCGAAAGGCTATGTGCTGAAATCCCTGGCCTTTCTTTTCGATAAATTTGGCCACAGGGCCGTCGGGTGAGGTGGATTCAAGAAGTTCAACTTCACTATCCCCAACAGGGAAAAATGCGGTGGTAACTTTCTGCTCTTCTACGGTTTCCGCTCCCTCAAATTCGAGTCCAAGAACATCTGACCAGAATGTTTTACCGGCATCGATAGAATTGACTGCAATTCCCAGATGATCAATCTTCAAAATTTTCATGGTGCGCCTCCCAAAAGTGTTCAGTGTTGTTGTCCGCATAATACGGACAACCCGATCATTGCTTGTTTTGAAAGGAGGATGAAGCCTATTTCTTTTCGTGTGGGTTCGCCATTCCGCGCCAAACCATTTCGAACATCACATTGGCCTGACCTGCCAGGCTCTCTTTTTTGCCGCGAAGTATCCACATGAAAAAGCTGCGCTGCACAAAACCCATGAGGAAGTCGAGTAAGGTACCCGCCCGAACATCATTGTTCAGTACACCCTCTTTCTGTCCTTCCTGCAGCACATTGATCAACAGGTTCATCATCCTGCGTTGCTCAAATGTTTCATCCGCCATCCAGGTTTTCATGGGCAGGGTCATAAAGACGATTCTGCCTAAACCTTCGTGACGTTCATAGTAGTCGAGCTGCAGCCAGAAAACCTTGCGCAGCTTCTCCTTCAGGTCTTCGATGCCCTGAAGGTGATCGACAATCCGGTCTGTCAGCTTGCCCATCCAGATGTCTACAAAAGCAAAGACCAATCGTTCCTTGCTATCGTAGTGTTTGTAGATGGTGGTAAAGCTGACACCGGCTTTTTCCGCAATATCGCGGATGCTTGCCTTGTGGAAATCGGAGTGAGAGAAAACCTCCAGTACAGCTTTTTCCAGTCTTCGTTGGATGTCAGGATTGAGTTCTTCTGCCATTGTTACTGCCGTCCTTTTTCTTGTATTAACTGATCCATAGGGATGCTTGCCCGGTGCACAATGCACAAGAGAGAGAGGGGAAGGCGATCGCGTCTACGGAGTATGTATGTAAAGAAATGATGTTGCTTTAACTTGCTGATTTTACGACCAAACCTGTAGGATACATCATGTAAGACTTTAATATAAGACAAAGTTCTACCTGCTTGTAATGCATATACTTTTGGTCTGCAACAAAAAAGAACGACCATTAAATGCTGTAAAGGCTTAGGTTGCACAGGTTTCAGCCGCCAAAGAGGGAGAGCAGAACGCCTGCGGAAACTGCCGAACCGATTACGCCGGCAACGTTTGGACCCATTGCGTGCATGAGCAGGAAATTTGATGGTTCTTCTTTCTGGCCCACGACCTGGGAAACCCTCGCTGCCATTGGCACGGCTGAGACGCCGGCAGAGCCGATCAGCGGATTTATTTTCACATCGAGAAACTTGTTCATTAATTTGGCGATCAATACGCCTGAGGCGGTGCCAATGCCGAAGGCTACGATGCCCAGACCCAGGATCGCCAGAGTCTTCACGTTCAGGAAACCTTCTGCTGTGGCGGTTGCACCAACCGTCACCCCCAGAAAGATTGTGACGATATTGATCAGTGCATTTTTGGAGGTATCCTCAAGTCTGCTGACCACACCGCATTCCCGGAACAGGTTGCCGAGCATCAGCATACCGATCAGGGTTGCAGCGGGTGGCACGATAAGCGATACAACCAGGGTGACGATGATTGGAAAGAGGATTTTCTCTTTCTTGGTGACCTCGCGAAGCTGGGTCATGCGAATCTTTCTTTCATCCTTGCTGGTGAGCCAGCGCATAATGGGCGGCTGGATGATAGGGACAAGCGCCATATATGAGTAGGCGGCAATCGCGATGGCCCCGAGCAGATGCGGCGCTAGCTTGGATGATAAAAAGATAGCTGTCGGTCCGTCTGCACCGCCGATAATACCGATGGAAGCAGCTTCCTGGGCGGTGAATAGTCCGGATGCGATAGCGCCGATGAAGGTGATGAAAATACCGAACTGGGCAGCCGCACCGAGCAGGAGAGACTTGGGGTTGGCGATAAGCGGTCCGAAATCGGTCATTGCGCCCACTCCAAGAAATATAAGAGGTGGGAAGATGCCAAGGTGGTCCCCCTGAAACAGATAGTAGAGCAAACCTCCCGGCTCGACGGTATGGGCGGCATGTTCGGTAATCTCCATTACCGGTTCTGCCATCAGGCCGGCAAAGGGCAGGTTGGTCAGTAACACGCCAAAGGCGATGGGAACCAGCAGTAGCGGCTCAAAGCCTTTAACAATAGCTAGATAGAGCAGCACAAAAGAGATCAGGATCATGATGATATGGCCAAAGGTGAGACCGTAGAAACCTGTACTGTGTGCGAAATTCAGTAGTGCGTTCAGCATTGCGAACCCCCAATGTTAATCGGGTTAATCGGATGAACCGATTTGTTTGGTGGAGCAGGTCGTCATAAGCGCAACTCAGGCCAGAACCAAAAGAGCCATTCCGGCGTTCACCGCCATACCTTTGCTAACTTCTATTGTGGAGACAGTGCCGTCTATGGGAGCTTTGATTTCGTTTTCCATCTTCATTGCTTCAAGAATCATCAAAGTGTCACCGCGTTTAACCTGATCACCGGTGTTAACCCGCACTTCGGTTATGGTTCCGGGCATTGCTGCCAGAATAGTCCCATCACCTGCAGGCACTTTGGGTGCAGCTTTGGCTGGAGATGCAGCAGGCTTGCCTGGTGCAGGTGCAGTATTCGCCTTGGGAGCCGGCGTGCTTCGGCTCTCTGTGGGAGCGGCAATTGTAGCCTTATCCGTAATCTCCTCAATGGCAACTTCGTACTCGTTTCCACCAACAATTACTCGAAAAGTTCTCATTATTGACCACTCCTAAGAATTAATATTCATTTGTTCAGCCAAACCGGCTTTGCTCCACGCAGGGGTGCGATCTTCGCGCCGCTTGATGTTCCTGATGACGATATTGCTGGTGGCGGTCTGCAATTGCATGGCCAGCGCAACGGTTATTGCTGCTACCAATTCTTCATCTTTATGCTGGTCTGGTTGTGTTGCATCCGTTCCGGTTTCGGCAGTAGGCTCCACCGGTTCTGTAGTCACAGGTTGAGGCGCAGTGAATTTCGCCATCAAAGTGATGACAAACTGTACCAGGATCAGTGATACCAGGGTAATGCCCATACCAAGAATGGTGGTGGCAAGCCCTGCCAGCAGACGTTGAGTGGCTGTCAGGGCGCGCATGGCTTCCGGGTCGGCAAATTTGGTGAGCAATTCGACAGTGTCCATATAATGCTCCTTGTTTTACAGAGGCATATTGCCGTGCTTTTTCGGCGGTCGTGTTTCCCTTTTGCCTTCGAGCATGTTGAAGGCATCAATGATCCGCTGACGACTGGAGCCGGGTTCTATAACATCATCGACAAAACCGCGTTCGGCCGCCTTGTACGGGGTGGCGAACTCAGCCCGGTAGTCGGTCAGAAGCTGCTGCCGGGTTTCTTCTTTGTTTTCTGCTTTGTTGATCTCGTTACGGAAAATGATGTTTACCGCACCATCAGGACCCATAACGGCGATTTCTGCGCTTGGCCAGGCCAGGACCATGTCGGCACCAAGTGATTTGGAGCACATGGCGACGTAGGCTCCGCCGTAGGCCTTTCTGGTGATCACTGTTACCTTGGGAACTGTTGCCTCGCTGTAGGCATAGAGTATCTTGGCGCCGTGCCTGATAATTCCGCCATGCTCCTGATTGGTTCCTGGCAGAAATCCGGGTACGTCAACAAAGGTGAGCAGTGGGACATTGTACGCGTTGCAGGTGCGGATAAAACGTGCAGCTTTGTCACCGGCGTTCATGTCCAGACAGCCTGCCATCATGTTGGGTTGATTGGCGATAATGCCTATAGACCTGCCATTTATCCTGGCGTAGCCCGTTACGATGTTCTTGGCGAAATAAGGTTGGTATTCGAGAAATTCGCCTTGATCAACTATTGCGGTGATGACATCCATGATGTCATACGGCTTATTTGGATTTTCAGGAACCAGGGTGTCAAGTTCGGGGATAATGCGGTTGATGTCATCTTCAGATTCAAAGATCGGGGCATGCTCCATATTGTTCGAGGGCAGATAGCTGAGCAGGCGTCGAATCTCGTTGATGCAGTCCTGGTCTGTTTCAGAAATAAAATGGGCGTTACCGCTGATGGAGTTATGGGTCATTGCTCCGCCAAGCTCTTCCGGGCTCACTTCTTCACCGGTAACCGTCTTGATGACCTGGGGGCCGGTAATAAACATCTGAGCCGATTTGTTTACCATAAATACGAAATCAGTAAGTGCAGGTGAGTAGACTGCACCACCGGCACACGGTCCCATTATTGCTGAAATTTGCGGGATGACGCCAGAGTACGTGGCGTTTCTGAAAAAGAGGTCGCCATAGCCGGAAAGCGCGTCTACCGCTTCCTGGATTCTGGCGCCGCCGGAGTCGTTTAATCCTATAATGGGTGCGCCGACTTTGAGCGCAGCATCCATGGCTTTAACGACCTTTGTGGCGTGCATTTCGCCCAGGGCACCGCCTGTAACCGTAAAATCCTGTGAAAAAGCGTAGACCAGCCTTCCGTCGACCATGCCGTAGCCCGTTACAACGGATTCGCCTTCAAATTCCATCTTGTCCATACCGAAATTCGTGCAACGGTTACGGACGAAGGCGTCCAGTTCTATGAAAGAACCGGGGTCAAAGAGATAGTCGAGTCGCTCCCTGGCCGTCATTTTGCCTTTTTGATGCTGCTTGTCTATGCGGGCCTGGCCACCACCAAGAGCAAGTTTTTCTTTTTTCTTCCGCAGCTGTTCAATTTTCTCAAAAGCCATAATATATGCTCCCTTGAGTTCTGACTTTTATTGACCGGAATGGTAGTGCAATTGTGTCTTACCCACTACTTCGGCAGAAGCGCGGGGGGGTACGGGGGACTTCAGGTCCATTTCCCTGTTGCAGGGGGTAGCCACAGATGCGCAGCGAGATGCGGATACCGGACTGTCTTCCATATATATATATGGTGTGTATGTATCAGAAAATTGTGGCTGGGGCGGTACGGAAGACCCTGGCCGGGCTTGCGCAGGAGAAGAGAGGAAGGGGCGGCCCTGAAGGCTTCCAGCGCATTTGTATACCCTTGATGTTGTGTTTAACAGTGTTACCATATCTCGTTCCTGGAGAAGTTTTTGGATTGTGTTATCCGTTGATAGCTATGGTAATACAATATCTTGGTTGAGATTCAGCCTGTCAAAGATACACCATGACAAGTTAAATGTTGATTCGTGTTATCTTGGTGTTGACCTCTTAAATGTATATAATAACGATACAAAACAATTTGAAGGAACTGATTGTTGTTCAGTATGGTAACAATGTTACTCTCTGGTTTCTTCGTTGTAAATCTTTTTTTCTTTGTTAATGAAAAAAATTTATATATTGTAGGGGCATATAGGAATGACATGGGGAGAGTGGAACAGTATTCTGCATGGCGGAGCTCCCCGCGGGTGTCGTTCAAGCGTTTTTTGCCAGAACCTGCTGCAATTACTGGAATGTGCTTAGAAGTGGCAGAAGTAGTTATGGAAACCTGGTTTCGGTGCGGCGTGTTGCCCTGAAAAGCCAGGAGGAAATGCAGTTGAACTATTTCACAGGCGAACAGGAAACGGAACAGATGAAGAAAACCGGTTTTATTTATGACGATACATACCTGCAGCATAACACCGGAGACTGGCACCCTGAATCATCGGAGCGGTTGAGAGTCATCGTCAATGGCTTGAAAGAGTCAGGTCTGTTGGAAAAACTGGTAAGGATTGAGGCCGAACCAGCGAACCAGCGCTGGGTGGAGGCGGTACATCATGTAAATTACATTATGCGATTTAATGATGCCTGCGCCATGGGAATGCCCGATTTCGATCACCAGGAGAACAGTATCTGCAGGGAATCCTTCAAGGCTGCACTGTTGGCGGCTGGTGGGGTAATAAAAGCCATAGATTCGATCATGGTTGGTGATGTCGAGACAGCATTCTGTGCAGTTCGCCCGCCGGGCCACCACGCAGAGGTCGATAAGGCCATGGGTTTCTGCTACTTCAACAATGTTGCCATTGGCGCCAGGTATGCGCAACGGCAGTGGGGCATGAAGCGAGTAGGGATCATCGATTTCGACGTTCATCATGGAAACGGCACTCAGCACATTTTTGAAACAGATCCGACTGTCTTCTATTACTCCATCCACGAACACCCATCATTTGCCTATCCTGGTACAGGTCGTGATTTTGAGTGTGGAGTTGCCGCCGGTGAAGGTACAACCAAAAATTCCGTAATTTTACCCGGCCGAGGAGATCACGATTATCGGCGAAAATTAACAGAAGACCTTATCCCTGCCTTTAAAAAATTCCAACCTGATATGATTCTGGTCTCAGCAGGCTTTGATGCCCATGTAGCTGATATGATGTCCGGGGTGAATCTTTCCACAGATGGCTATGATTTTGTCTCCGAGCTTATCATGAATCTGGCCAATGCCCTCACTGACGGCAAGGTCGTCTCAATTCTTGAGGGAGGTTATAACCTCGAGTTACTGCCATTACTGGTTGAAAACCACATAAAACATCTGGCTGGCTTGCGCGGGGTTTAGTTGGCCATCATTTTAAAATGGAATATTACGAAAGGCAGAGGGTGTAAAATCCGTGCCGACTATAGGGGGTGTTATGTTTGTCATTGAAAGGATGTCAACAGACCTGATAACTGCTTTGCCTGATATGAAAATCGGTCAGGCCTATGATCTCATGAAAGAGCGGCGCATACGTCATCTGCCTGTCAGCGACGGAGAGGGCAAGCTGGTTGGCATGGTATCAGACAGGGATATGCGCAGCGCAATGCCGTCAAAACTTCTTGATTCTGATAGCTATGAAGCAACACTCAAAAAGGTCATGAACTTTACTCTGGCTGAAATCATGACCCGGGAGCCCGTAAAGATATTTGTATACTATACCATCCAGGATGTGCTGCTTATCATGCGTAAATATAAGGTGGGTGCAGTGCCGGTGGTCGACGATGACGGGTATCTCAAGGGAATTTTGTCTACCCGCGATCTGCTCTCGGCATTTGTCGACGTGATGGGAATCGATGAGCCTGGTGCGCTGCTCTGCATTCTTTCCGATGACAGGCAGGGGCAGATGAAAAAAATAGTTGATATTGTGACAGAAGAGCGTATTTCACTTGGTAGCGTGCTGGTCTCCAAGAGTCTGGAACAGGATAGAAAAGCGGTCTTCCCTTATCTGCTTACCAATAATGTGGCACGGGTCAAGACCAGATTGATTGAGGCCGGGTTTGAACTGACTGACCCGATGCAGTGGTACTTTGATCAGCTTCCTAAAAAACAGTGATTTTTAAAAAAGGTGTGCCTCTGGTTCAATAAAGGGATGTGATGTCTAGTCCGACTTTCAGGTATGTGTTGAAACGTTAAACACGATATCAAGGGAATAACCGTTGCTACTTGCTGCGGTCAGTTGATGACACTGGGAAGAAGATCGGCAACTGCGCCTGTTGGGTGATAAAAAGGACTGTGACTGTATGGTATGTAGGGTCACTTTCCAAACCAGATGTGGTTGAAGGATAATTCTTCACTGGTTTTGCTAGCATATTCCGGTTGGATGAGCTCAAAATAAACAGTTGTATGAGAATGTTGTGGAACTTGATATTATGTAGGAGTTGACTGAAAAACGTTGTCTGCAGAAGCGGTTAAAGTATCAAGAAACTCTTTGGAGTGTATACGATGCAGATTGTCGCAATTTATGGCAGTCCCCGGCGCGATGGGAATAGTGCTGCCTTGCTGAAGAAAGCTGTTGAAGGTGCGCGGCGGCAGGGGGCTGAAGTCGATGAGATTTATCTTAGAGATTATAAGATCTCACCTTGTCTGGAAATTTATCAGTGTATCAAGACAGGAGAGTGTGCAATTCGAGACGACTTTCCGAAAATTCTGGAAAAGCTTGAGGCGAGTGACGGTATTATGCTGGCCTCGCCTATTTTCTTTTATACCGTTAGCGCGCATACCAAAATTTTCATGGATCGCTGTCAGTCGCTCTGGGTCCGTAAATACTGGATTGAAAAACAAGAGATGGGCAAGACCCGGGAGACCAGAAAGGCATTGTTTATTTCAACGGGGGCCACTGAGGGGAAGCGACTCTTTGATGGTGCAATCCTCACCGTGAAATATTTTTTTGATGTGCTTGACGCGGGGCTCTGGCGGTCAGTGCTTTGCCGCGGGGTTGACCGAAAAGGTGATATAGACCGCAGGCAGGATTATCTTGATGAAGCGTTTGAAGCCGGTAAGGAACTGGTGGAGGCGATTCATGAAATGAAAGCAAAATAACAGCAGGCTTCAAAGTCATTTTAACCATCTCCTGGTTATTGATTTGAAATTACTATATGTAATATCAAAAAGATGGATCTGTTTATTTTTTGAACAATACCCTGGTCTAAGCAAAAATGACTCAACTCCGACCGATTCCTGGCAATAACTTTAGAAGCAGGCTGCTAATAAAATACGGATTTTCGATATGATAATCGGACTTGATGCCGGGGGCACCCATACCGATGCAGTGCTGTTGGGCGCAGAAGGCATACTCCACAAGGTGAAGGTACCCACTGATTCTGAGCATCTGTTTGACACAGTAATGGCTGCTCTCGATACATTGATGGCAGACAGGGATAAGGCTGAGGTCGCCAGAATAGTACTCAGCACAACCCTAGCTACCAATATGGTTGTGCAAAACAGGCTGCCGGAGGTGGGGGTGCTAGTGGCTGGAGGCCCTGGCCTGAACCCGGAATGCTTTCGTGTTGGTGAAGAATATCATGTCGTCTCCGGAGCGCTGGATCATCGCGGTCGCGAAATAGAGCCGCTCGATGAGTTGGAGTTGGCTTCCATAGGCAGAGAACTGCAGGCTAAAAAAATACGTTGCGCGGGAGTGGTTTCTAAATTTTCTGTGCGCAACCCGGCCCATGAACTTCGCATGGTGGAGATTCTCACCCCGTATGTCGAGACCATATTCATGGGGCATACTTTTTCGGGGGCACTCAGTTTTCCGCGGCGCATTAACACTACCTACCTGAATGCCGCAGTCTACCCAATTCATAAGAATTTTTTTGAGGCGGTGAACCGGTCTCTTAAAGCGCAGGGATTGTCTGTGCCGATTCGGATTTTGAAACCGGATGGCGGTACCATGGACATTAAGTCATCTCAGGGATATCCGGCCCAGACCATCCTCAGTGGCCCTTCGGCCAGTGTGATGGGCGCGTTGGCCTCAGCAGACAGCGAAAAAACATCCCTGGTACTTGATGTAGGTGGAACAACGACAGATATGGCAATCCTACTCGGCAATTCACCGATCATCGCCCCACATGGTATTGAGCTTGGGCAACATAAAACTTTGATCAGGGCGCTGCACACAGAGTCGATCGGGGTTGGCGGTGACAGTGTGGTTCGTATAGCAGAGGGCGAGATTGTCATAGGGCCGGACAGGCAGGGAGTGGCTATGGCCTTCGGTGGCCCGGTTGTGACCACAACCGATGCCCTTGCTGTGCTTGGCCAGCTTGATGCTGGTGATAAAGATTTGGCCAAAGCAGGAGTGGCAGGCCTTGCCGAACAGCTGGGTCTCACTACCCATGAGATGGCCGGGAAAATATTTGATACCGCATGCAGACGGATTCTTTTGGCAGCAGCTGAGATGATTGAAACAATAAACAGCCGACCGGTCTATACTGTGCATGAAATGTATGAGGGACTGAAAGTACAGCCGGATCAAATACTGGTACTGGGGGGGCCGGCAAAACAGTTTGCCGCGCGGCTGGATGTGATTGAGACTGAGTTGGAGTATGGCGCAGCGATTCCGGTCCCAGTCTGGCAGGTGGCCAATGCCAAAGGCTGCGCCTTGGCGCGTACTACCTGTGAAGTGACAGTCTATGCAGACACCGCCCGGCGAGTTCTAACCGCCCAGGGAGAGGAGTTCCAGCACTCGCTATCAGCCACTGCCACTCTTGAAGATGTGCTTGAGATTGCGACGGATCTGGTGAAGGTAAAGGCCATCAGGCAGGGGGCGAACCCCGAATACCTGCAGATTGAAATTACCGAGCAATCTGAATTCAATATGGTGCGCGGCTTTCACACCACGGGTAAGAATATCAGGGTGAGGGCCCAGGTCAAGCCGGGGCTTATACACGGTTATGATTGTGAGACAGGTCAGCTCAACCGACCCGACTTGTAATTTTATCAGTCCGCCACCGCTTTTTTCAGCAGCATTTGGGTGGTACATCGAGCTGACTATGAGGGTGTACCCAACACTTTGAAGCCAATATCAGTCTTATGGATAAAAAACGGAAAATATAAGAATTAATCTATAATTATAGTCAATTAAGTAGCACGTGTGAAGCTCTCCTCAACTAAGAAATTATGCTGATGAGAACTTCCGCTAAGGCCATTTGCAGACCATCAACCATAAACGGAGCGCGAATTATGCTTCGAGCAAAAAATACCACAGGGCTCGTTTTTTTTCCCGCCTTCGACTGGGCGATTTCGCCGACCCACCCCGAGCGTGAGGAGCGTCTTCTCTATACCCAGGATCAGGTATTGGAGGAGGGGTTGCTCGATATAGATGGGATAGTGGAGTTGAAACCTGATATCGTTACAGTTGAAGACATCAACCGGGTTCACTTCTGCGTTCCTGATGCCGAAGCGGTGACTACAGAGTCTCACTTCATCAGCGCCGGTGGCGCCAAGACCATTGGCAAAGCGGTGCTCGATAAAAAAATTGAGCGGGGTTTTGCTCTGGTGCGTCCTCCCGGGCATCACGCCAACCGGGTGGTACATGGTGCCCGCGGATTTTGCAATATCAACATTGAAGCAGTGATGATCGAATATCTGCGTGCGACCTATGGTGTCGACAGGGTAGCTATAGTTGATACCGATTGCCATCATGGTGACGGGACCCAGGATATTTACTGGCATGACCCTGACACGCTTTTCATCTCAATTCATCAGGATGGCCGCACCCTGTACCCCGGCTCTGGTTTCCTCAACGAATTTGGCGGACCGAACGCTGTGGGCACAACGATTAATCTGCCGCTACCGCCGGAGACCTGTGACGAGGGTTTCCTGTACGCGGTGGAGCATGCGGTGCTGCCGATCCTGGATGAATTTCAGCCGGAACTGATCATCAACTCCGCAGGTCAGGACAATCACTACTCTGATCCCATTACCAACATGAGTTTTTCAGCCCAGGGCTATGCCAGACTCACTGAAATGTTGAAAGCGGATATTGCCGTGCTCGAGGGTGGTTATTCAATTGAGGGAGCGCTGCCATATGTCAATGCCGGGATTATCATGGCGATGGCGGGTATCGATTACTCATACCTTCGCGAGCCTGATTATAACCCTGATCATCTCAGACAACCGGCAAGTATCAAGGCAGAGATTGACAAAGTGTGTGAAGATGCACTCAAACTCTGGGCTAACAGGCATGAACTGACCCAAGCCCTGCGGAGCAGGGACGGGAGCGACAGTCGCAGTCGGCAGATATTTTATGATACGGACAATATCTTGGAAAATCAGTATGAAACAATCAGATTCTGCGATGATTGTGCCGGTGCTTTACGCATAGAGAGCAGTTCAAGTTACGGTGCCAATATTCTCGGCATACATATTCCCAGAAAGGCGTGCCAGGCTTGTATTGATCAGGCAAACGAATGGTTTGATCACGGCGAATATGGCAATTTCAGCCAGATTTTCCTGCAGGATAGAGTCAAAGACCGATATTTGATAAAATAGGAAAGGTGTCCTGTGTCAGGACAAAACGTCCATAAGCAATCCAAGGGGAGAGGGGGAAGCAGAAAACTGCAGCTCCTCTTTCAGTAAGCTGGAAGCGTTTTTAGAGATAGACTCCCTCATCGCCGGTTGGAGCCGGAGCTATGCTGCATGTTCACCCCGGTGGTGGCAGAGAGTGCAGAGAATCCATAAAAATCCTGCCATCGCTTCACAGGAACCTTCCGCATCTACCCGATGATTCAGATGACATTGATCCGTCCCTTTGTTCATCATCCACATCATCCGCTAACATTTCCTATAAACGGGTAAAAAGTACGAGGGCACTGCTGTTTGCTGTTATTTTTACCGTTCTTTCCTGTTCGCTGAATATCATAGCAGAAAATTCTCCCTCAATACCTGGTATCTTGTGCGCGGCACTGGCAGCCGAGGAAATTGAGGCACAGCTTCCCCCTGCATTGGTTACCGCAGAAACCCTGAGGGCCAACATTGATGAGGTCGAGTCAGCAACGGATTTAACTGAGGATCAAAAGAAAGAATTGCTTGACCTGTACCGTAAGTCATTAAGTAATCTGCAGAATATTAAATCGAACCTTGAAGCGACAGAGGCTTTTCGCAAAGAAACACAGACTGTATCTGAGCAGATAAAGTCGATACAGGCAGATATCTTCGAGCTTGAGCAACAGCAACAGGAACCGGTAGAGGGGATGGGGGAGGAGCTGAGCGGGCGGTTGGACGAGCTGGTCCAGCTGCTGCAAAGCCAGCAGGCCGAGCTGGCAGCAGCAAATGCCACCAGCACAGATCTGTCCCGCCGCCTCAATTATATGAATACACGTCCTGTCGTGATATCGAATCGGCTGGCGGAGGCTGAGCAGGAACAGGATGAAGTGGAGGCTGCCCTGCAGGCATCTGCTGGTGAGGGTGCTGTGGGTGAAGCGCGGCGCTGGGTCTATGAAACAGGGTTTGTGGCGCTGAGTACAGAAATTGGTATGCTCAATGAGGAATTGTTGAGCAAACCTTATCGAACCTCTTTGCTTGAAGCACGGCTCAAACGGCAGGCTGCTAAGGTGGAGCTGATCAATCAACGGGTGGCTACGATAAATGAGCGATTGAATAGCGAGCGGTTGGCTGAGGCCGAGATGGTGCAGCGTGAGGTTGAGAGGGTAGAGAGACAGGCCAGGGGGGGGAACCCTGTTCTGGTGCAACTCTCAGCTGAGAATGCCGAGCTGACGAAACAAATAAATACGATGGCAGCTCAGTTGGAGACTCTGGCCAGGGACCAGGAACTGGCCATGAAACTTAATGCCAGAGTCGCTGCAAATTTAGAGGACGCACGTACTACTTTAGAGTCGAGTGGTCTCACCGAAGGACTCGGTAAAGTCTTATTAGCGCAAAAAAAGTATCTCCCGGAACTGGAGGAGAAGACTGACGAAGTCCGCAAGCGTGATGGTCAGATAGCCGAATCGGAGGTGTTGCGCCTGCGTCTTCAGGCAGAAGCACGGCGCATGGTTGATATGAAGTTGTTCATGAACCAGCTTGCGGAAGAAGCACGGGAAGAAAAAAGTGAGGCGTTGTTTAACCAGATTCGTCCCCAGGTTGAATTGCGAAAACAGCTGCTCATCAAAGCTATGGATATGATTGAGCTGTATCTCGAAGGCTTGAATCAGCTCAATGATGAAGAACGAAAGCTGGTGGGCACGGTCAAAGCTTATCAACAATTTCTGCAGCAAAATCTATTGTGGTTGCGTAATGCGGAGCCGACGAAGTTGGTAGACTTTCTTGACCTGCCGCGCGAGGTACGTGAGCTCTATCACATAATGCCCTTTGCCTTTTGGGTAAATGTGGTGAAGGTGCATGTCTTTAAAAAGCCGATATTCTGGTTGGTTCTTGCGCTCGCTTTTTGCCTGGTTATTATGCGAAAAGCGATTATCCGCGCAATTGAAGAAAAAGCAAAGATTGTCGGTAGGCCTACCACAGACAGCATGGGCAATACCATTACAGTTTTGCTGTTGACAGCGCTGCTGAGATTGCCGGCACCCTTGGTGTTGGTAACAATGGGTTGGTTGCTGCAAAACTCTGGTGATAATGTACAGGTCACGAATCTCGGAGAGACGTTCATTGCAATTTTTAGCTACCTCTTCTTTCTGCGCTTTTTCCACGGTGTCTGTATGCCAAAAGGGCTGGCCGAGGTACATTTTCGCTGGCCTAAAGAAAAACTGAAGTTTCTTAGAATTGAACTGGATCGATTTCTTATCATTATTATCCCGGTCGGGTTGCTGGTTTTGGTATCGGTGAAATTGCATCCGGAAAATGCTGGTGGAATTCTTGCCCGTCTCGGTTTTCTCATTACGTATCTTGCCCTGATAATTTTTCTCTACCGCATATTGCATCCGGCTAAAGGAGTGCTCTCCCACCTGCGTGAGGATGAACATGCCTCGGGGATGATAATGAGCTCCTATCCAATCTTGTTTTTTCTGCTGATTTTCTTCCCGATTGCCTTGATATTCCTGGCCTTCTCCGGCTACCTCTACTCGGTGGAGGTGGTAGCTGACATGTTTGGCAATACCTTGCTGCTGATGCTGGGGCTTATACTCTTGAATGCACTACTGCTGAGATGGCTCATGGTGGTTCGCAGGAGAATGAACTACGAGGCTTTGCAGGAGAAACGAAAGGCCCGGCTTGAGGAACTTGAGGAAGCAGAAACGGAAGGCGATGAGGAAGCAGCCATGCAGTTTGAGGAACCGGAGGTTGATGTGGCTGCTCTTGCGAGTGAGACCAGGGAATTCGTAACTCTTGCAGTATTTCTTACGGGTTTGTTTGGTTTCTATATGGTCTGGTCATCTTTTTTGCCGGCATTGAAAATTTTAGACGAAGTGGTGCTGTGGAACAACACCGTAACAGAGGCCGGTGTGGAAAAACAGCTGCCGATTACTCTGGCTGATTTTGGTTTGGCAATCATTTATGCGATGATGGTCACCATGGTGGCCAGGCGCTTGCCGGCACTGTTGGAGATTATCCTGCTTCGTCGTACCACTATGACCCACAGCGATCGTTATACAGTAATCTCACTCACAAATTATACAATAATTACGGTTGGAGTGGTGCTGGTGCTCAATACTATCGGTGCCCAGTGGTCGCAGTTGCAGTGGCTGATTGCGGCACTGGGTGTAGGTATAGGTTTTGGCCTGCAGGAGATAATTGCCAATTTTATCAGTGGCTTGATAATTCTTTTTGAGCAGCCGGTGAGGGTGGGGGATATCGTTACTATCGGGGATACGGATGGTGTTGTAACCAAGATCCGTATTCGGGCAACGACCATTCGCAACTGGGACATGAAGGAATTGCTGGTTCCCAATAAAGAATTCATAACCGGACGTCTGCTGAACTGGTCTCTGGATGATCAGGTGACACGTATTTATGTCGTGATCGGCATAGCCTACGGCAGTGATGTGGATAAAGCAATGGAGTTAATCCTGCAGGTAGCCGAGAAGCAGGAACATGTACTGGTAGATCCGCCGCCCCGTGTAAATTTTGAAAGCTTCGGTGATAATTCCCTGAATCTTACCTTGCGGGCTTATATCGACAATATTGATTACAGGCTTTCCACCACAACGGAGATTCATCGTGAGATCAATCGACTGTTCGGTGAGGCTGATATTAGCATCCCGTTCCCGCAGCGGGATGTCCATCTCGACTGCCGGCAACCACTGCAGGTAAAAATCCAGGAAAATGAGTGAAATCGGTTGGGGCATTTCCATTATGATGAAGGGAGCGGGAAAAAAATGATCGGTCTGAATCTCCGAGGAGTAATCGTGTTGAACCGTACCTGTTGACGGCAAGAGTTTGTATTAAGCCAGCAGACTCGGATTCAGGGGGGCTATGGCAAGTCGCTTATCAATATTTTGACTGGGTGAGTTACAGCGCTTTAGCGCATCTGGTTTCTGGGCATTGATTGCGGAGTTTCGGGGTGAGTGAAAAAATGTTATGAGAATCACAAAGACAGGTTTATAAAGAAACTGAACAAAAGGTATATCTGTTTTATGTATACGAAATGATGGGTAAAGAGGCTGCCGCCAGGAAGTCTCGTTGGTTCCCCAATAATCGTTGGGCTGCCTTGTAGATAACAGGATACGATTTCCACAGGAAACATGGAGAATGGTTTGAACAACGATACGAGCCAGCGGAGCAAAGAGTTACTGATAGGGTTACGAAAAATAACGCAGGCAATTGACCTTCACTCTAAATATCTTTTTAAGACGGCGGGAATAACAAGTCCACAGTTGGTAATTCTACAGGCATTGTCACATTTCGACTCCCTCTCGGTATCTGAATTATCAAAATCAGTTTCACTGAGCCAGGGAACTGTCACCGAAATCCTGACGCGTTTGGAGAAAAAAGACCTTATTACGAGAAGAAAGTCAGATCAGGATAAGCGCCGATCCCTTATCTCAATAACTGAAATTGGAAGGCAACTGCTGCAAGATGCACCGTCGCCATTGCAAGATGACTTTACCAAATCATTTCATGCTCTTGAAGATTGGGAGCAACTCATGATCCTCAGTTCTATAAAAAGAATTGTCACTATGATGTCAGCTGAAAAAATCGAGGCATCTCCCTTCTTGGTTGCTGGCCCAATCGATAAGAAGTGAGCGGTCAATACGCTCAATCGGCAGGGGCAACTCACTGCCGCCTGATAGATGATCGCACAAGGCATGTTGCGATGAATATCTGTTTATACCTTGTCTGCAAGGCGGTTTCAGCAAACCAGCCAGAGACCGCCTCGTAATCAACAAGGTGCAACATTTTTACTGCACTATCCCCCCAGACACATTCAAAACCTTCAGCAAACTGCTCCCGCCAGAGAAGTTCTCCCCACAGCGCAACGTTTTTGATGCACTCAGTAGTGCCTTGTATTTATTATACTCTATAGCAGTAATACGACTTTCGATGTCCATCGCGTCCCCTTCTTCCACTCTGATCCATTGTTGATTGCAACAATTGTGTTGCACTTTAATTACTGCAACAGCACCATTGCTCACCATCTTCCGCTGTGAAATTCATTTTTTTCTCAATAAACATTTGTTACTGCGTGAATATCACAAATCTACCTTTAATGTTTAGAATAAGTGGCACGGAAGGTGCTCTATAAAGTTCAAAGCAAAGGAAATTATGAATACTCGAAATCTCATACTCATACCTACTATCGTTCTTTTATTGGTAGGCTCTTCGGATGCCGCCTGGGCTTTGCAGTCCCACGGCCCGCCGGAAGGGATATACGTGCACCAGATGGCACATACCCTTTTTATGGCGGCTCTTGCCTATTTGTACTGGCATACCCGGCGTACACAGGAGTTAACGAGTAAAGGATGGAAGGCTTTTCAACTGTTTTGCATTCTTCTCTTTTGCTGGAACGTGGTGGCAGTTACCGGCCACGAAGCGCTTGAGTATCTCACATCACAGGACTTTATCGATAAAAACAGCTGGAGTCAGCAGCTTGCGTTCCCTCTCAGCTTTATAAAGATCCTCTATTACTTAACCAAGATGGATCATTTTTTGGTTGTTCCTGCCTTGTTTGCCCTCGTGATCAGTCTCAGGACTCTTTACAAGCAGGCATTAGCGGAGGCCCAAAAATGACCGGTTTATCACTATTACCTGCAATCATAGTAGAATTTGTAGGATCAGCACTGGCAATAATACTTGCCTTTATTGCGTTAGCCTATGCCAGGGCATTGGCAAAACTTCAGCCGGACAATTTTATCTGGGGTTTTCTCTGGTATTTCTCAATTGCAATGGCCGCTTTTTCTATTTCACGAGGTGTCGGTCACATTGTTCGGATCAGCCTTGTTCATTCAGGCAATATTGAGACATGGTATAAACTTGCCCCGTTTTCAGGCGGTTTTAACACGATGCTGATGATCTCTGTCGCTGCGGTAATCATCTATTACCATAAAGGACTGGCTGCATACAAAGCGATCAGGACTGAAGCGGAGAAACTTGCCGTCGCCAATCAGAAACTCGCCTCCAATGCGGAGGAGCTTCAACAGCTGAATAGCGGACTGGAGACCATCGTTGAAGCACGAACAAGGGATCTCTCACAATCAGAAAAGAAATTTCGCAACTTTTTTGAGAATTCAAAAGACATCGTCTATTTCTGCGACATCAATGGCCATATCACAAATATCAATAACAGCGGCCTGAAAATGCTTGGTTTATCCGAGCATGCAGAATCAATAAATTTTCACGAGCTTTTTAACGATCCTGCAGTACTCGATCTCTACCTGACCACTCTTCGGGAAAAGGGATTTATCAGCGATCTTGAAATGGAATGTGTAGGAAGCGACGGTGTTCCCCGTCACCTGCTGCTATCAGCAAATGCGATCCACGATAAACGCGGCAACATCATAGGCTGTGAGGGGATCGGTAAAGATATGACCCGGCTGAAAACGATTACCGAGCAGCTCATCAATCATGAAAAGATGGCTTCAGTCGGTGAAATGGCTGCCGGAGTTGCTCATGAGATCAACACTCCGCTCGGCATTATCCTGGGCTACACCCAGCTTATGCTGGATGACTTTGAGAGTGGCACCGACACCCATGAGAATATGCGGGTCATAGAGCGGCAGACCAAGGCATGCCGTCGAATTGTTGCTGATCTCCTGAAATTTTCGCGCCAATCTGAGAGCGTGAAATCCTGCATCAACATAAATACCATCATTAACGATGTTCTCTCTGTTACCGAGCACACACTCAATATCAACAAAATCGAAATAATACGAACTCTTGACCAGACTCTCCCTGACGTATTTGGAGATGCCGAAAAAATACAGCAGGTATTTATCAACCTCTTTAACAACGCCCAGTATGCCATGCCGGAAGGTGGCAAGATCATCGTAACAACAGATCATGATGAGAGTCACATCAAAATATGCGTGAGAGATACTGGCTCAGGCATTCCGGCCACAATCATAAACAAAATTTTCAATCCGTTTTTCACAACTAAAGAAGTTGGAAAGGGCACCGGCCTCGGTCTCTCAGTAACATACGGAATTATTCAGGAGCATGGGGGCAGCATCACCGTTAACAGTCCTCTTTCAGACCCTGAGAGCAACGAAGAAATATCCGGCGCAGAGTTTCAAATCATACTGCCGATTAAGACATTAAACCCTTCCACTTTACTATAGGAACAATAGCACCATGGCGGAAATACTTGCATTAGACGACGTACTTGATGCAGCGATACTGGTCAAAAAAATTCTCGAAAGACAGGGCCATACCGTCCACACCTTTACAGGAGAGGAAGAGGCCATTGATTTCGTAAAAGGGCACCCTGTAGACCTCGCTATCCTCGATATCAAATTGAAAAAGATGAGCGGTGTCGATGTGCTGAAAGAGTTGAAGAAAATAGATCCACTATTGAAGGCCATCATGCTGACCGGATACCCGACTATTGAAACCGCACGTGAAGCGCTTGAGCTTGGGGCGAAGGAATATTGCGTGAAGCCTATAGATAAAACGGAATTAGAAGAGAAAGTGGCTCAGGTTTTAGCGATCTGAGTTCGCAAATATCAGGAAATGAACGAGGAGAGTTACATGAAAAAGTCAGTCTACTCCCTATGCGGCATGTGCACCGTGCGCTGCCCTATTCGTGTGGAGTCAGAAGACAACACGATCACCTGGATTGAGGGAAATCCTCACCTGCTTGGTGGTGCACTGTGTGCTAAAGGTTCAGCTGGTCCCGCGCTTGTTGAAGACTCTGAACGACCGCAGCAACCACTTATTCGAGTTGGCGACCGTGGGGCAGGGCGCTGGCGTGAAGCGAGCTGGGACGAGGCCTTTGACTATGTTGCTGACAAACTCAGCACCATAAAGAGAGAGCATGGAGCTGAATCTGTTGTTCTCTCCTCCCGTGGTGGTCCGTGGCAGGCAATGTATAAAGCGTTTATTCATGCATTCGGCTCGCCAAACTACACCAACCATGACTGTACCTGTGGTCGTAACACCCATCACGCCAGCCTCTCAATCAACGGAGTTGGTCGTAAAGGGTTTGCCTACGATATCAAGAATGCCAAACATCTTGTCCTGTTTGGGCGCGATATGTTCTCTGCACTTCGAATCGCCGAGAATCATCAGACCCTCGACATGCTCGATAAAGGCGGTCGCCTTACCTACGCAGACGTACGCCAGACCATGACAGGTGCCAAAGCCACCCGCTTTTTTCAGGTACGACCGGGAACCGACTACGCACTAGCCCTCGGAGTTATCCATGAGGTTATTAAGCGTGAGTTATTCGATAAGAAATTCATCGAAAAATATGTGAGCGGTTTTGAGGAGCTCTGTGCATTTGTTGAGCAATATACACCGGCATGGGCAGCCAAAGAATGTGGTGTTAAGGAGAAAAACATTCTTGCGTTTGTCGATGAGATTGCTGAAGACGCACCACATGTCATCTTTCATCCGGGTTGGAACCTCGCTCGTTATAAAGATTCGTTCTATGCCAGTCGTGCAATGCATATCCTGAATGTGCTGATGGGTAATATCGAGATGAAAGGTGGTCTCTTTATCCCAAAAGGCGCAGGCGACTGCGGCAAGAAAGGCATTCGCAACATCGATCTTGGCAAACCTGATATCAAACGCGGTGATGGTGTAGGCTGGGAGTACAACCACTTTGATAAAGGGCCGGGACTGGCGCATCTCTTCTTTAACAATATGCTGAAAGAAGATCCGTACCCGATCAAGGCCTGGATCGCCATGCGTCATGATCCGTTCAGTGGCATGCCTGATCCTGAGCAACAGAAGCTGGCAATGGATAAGTGTGATCTGCTGGTTTCCATCGATACCAACTACAGCGAATTCGGCTGGTACAGCGATATCATCCTGCCTGAGTCGACCTATCTGGAGCGGGATACTCCGATTGTTCAGCAGAAAGGTCTCAAGCCTCGTCTGGCATTACGTCGCAAGGCTATTGAGCCCAAATACGATACCAAGGCTAACTGGGAGATTTTCTGCGAGCTTGCATCACGCCTCGGCTTGGAAGAGACCTTCCCGTTCAAGACCATAGAAGATATCTGGCAATGGCAGCTTGAGCCAACCGGTTACACCATGGCTGATTTTGACGAAAAGGGCTTTGTCGAGATGATCGACACCCCGGTCTTCTTTGACCGCGACAATCTTGATGCCCAGTTCAAAACACCGAGCGGCAAGATTGAGATTGTGAGCGAAAAACTGACTAAAGCCGGCCTGCCTTCACTTAAAGAGTATGAGTCACCCGAAGCACCGGAAAAAGGAATGTTCCGCCTGATCTACGGCAAAATCGCTGTACACACTCAGGGACACACCATTAACAATCCACTGCTCTCTGAGCTTATGCCCACCAATACCGTCTGGATTCATACCAAACAGGCGAAAAAACTTGGCATAGAATCAGGGGATTTGCTTGAGGTCGCTTCTGCGGATAAATCCTACAGCGCTACCGTTGCCGCCCATGTCACTGATCATGTTCACCCTGAAGCAGTTTTCACAGTTCATGGTTTCGGCAAGGATATTCCGCGCCAGACAAGAAGCTTCAGAGCCGGGCTCAGCGACCAGAAACTGATGGTCGGCAAACTCGACGACTGGGATCAGGCCGGAGGTGGAGTCAATCTCTGCGAAGTTTTTGTCCATGTAAAAAAGAGTATCCGCAACACCAAGAGGAGAATCGCACTGTGAAAAAATATTCAATCCATCTCAATAGTCGCAGATGCATTGCCTGCCATGGCTGTGAGGTGCACTGCAAGGTAAATAAAAGATTACCGGTCGGCCCTTTCCTCTGCGATATCAGCTGTACCCCTTTACAGATGGTGGGCGGTGTTCCCAAAACCGAGATCACTTTCTCAAGTTGTCGTCATTGTGAAGACCCGCTCTGTGTTCCGGTCTGTCCTACCGACGCGATGGTACAGCGGGCTGACGGCATCGTCTATATCGACCAGGAAAAATGCATCGGCTGCATGGCCTGTCAAAAATCCTGCCCGTGGGATATCCCGGTGCAGAATCCTGACGACAACAAGGCTGTTAAATGTGACCTGTGCATGGATAGAATCGATGAAGGCCTCAAACCCGCCTGCGTCGCGAAGTGCACCACTCATGCACTGAAGTTGGTTGAACTACAACCAGTATAACTCAAATAAAATCCACTCAAGGTAGCCCAGTATATAACTGACTGCTGAAATTGCTTTAAAAGGCAATTTCAGTGGTAACGGGATAGTTGCATGATCAAGACAGAAACACATAAAGAGCAGGGATTCCTTAAGGTCTTTCAGGAAGTCACCCGCCTCATAAGCATGGCCCATGATCCTCAGGAAGTTATGGATCTGGTGGTGCGCCGGCTACCTCAACTGCTTGAAGTTGATGCCGCAACCATACGGCTTCTGGATGAGGGGTCTGATACCTTTCTGCTTGGTGCCGCATATGGAGTTTCTGATGAATATCTGTCCCGTGCAACTATCGATTCGCATGAGGTTATGGCCGAACTGAAACAGGGCCATCCAACTGCGAGAAATGATATCGACATATCCTGTGACCATGACAGCTGTGAGTACATTCAGCGAGAGGGGGTAAAAAGCGCTCTCTCGCTGCCAATCCTCTATCAGAAAAAAGTAATCGGAATCCTGAGGTTACTCACCAGGCAGTCGCGGACTTTTCCTGAACAGGAAATTGGGTTTGCCATGTCGCTTACCGAGCAGGTGGGAATCGCAATCACTAAGACCCGTTTTTATAACGAACTTGAAAGTCAGGTGAAATTTCTGCAGGAACTTACGCAAATCTCGCGACTGGTCAACTCAACCCTCGATCTTGATCAGGTTCTTGCCACTATCGTCGAAAAACTCCCGACCATCATGGGCGTTAAGGGGTGCACTATTCGCTTGTTGCATCCGGCAACAAACAGGCTTGAAATGGCTGCCGCCTCCGGGCTCTCGGACGAATATCTGCAACGGGGATCTATCAGCAGGGAAGATTCGATATTCAAGGTGTTAAAGGGTGAGCCTGTATCGATCTATGATGCAACAACTGATCCCCGGGTCGATTATCACGAGGCCATACGAAAAGAAGGTATCAAATCAATTCTTGTGCTCCCCATTCGGAACGAGCGCGAGATTATTGGTGTATTGCGACTGCTCACTACAGAGCACCACTTTTTCACACCCGGTGAAATAAGTTTTGCCATGACCGTGGCTGAAGAAGGCGGCAACGCCATCGAAAAAGCACGGCTTTATAGAAAAATCACACTGCTCTTCAACCAGATCGAGGAGCACGAGCGATTTCTGCAGACCATCATGGATTCGTTATGGATGCAGCTGCTTGTTTTAAGCACGGATAAACGTGTGGTCATGGCCAACAAGATGTTTCTGCAAACCCAGCGACTAAAGGAGAGCGAAGCACTCGGCGGTGCCTATAAAGATGTCTCTCCCTGGTCCACTGGCGATGCAGCCGATTTAGCACTAGATCAGGTGTTTGCAGGCAAGGCACCGGTAGCAGTACTCGAACAGCTTGAACTGAAAAATAAAACGACCTGGTTCGAGCGACACCTCACACCCATTATCGATGATAACGGCGAGGTAGAATTTGTTATCGAAGCGGTTCGGGATATCACAGATCAGAAACTTCTCGAACAGGAAAAAATGGAGCGTATGAAACTCCAGGGCGTAATCGAGATGGCGGGTACAGCTGCACACCAGCTCAACAGCCCTCTCTTTGCTGCCCTTGGCTCAGCTCAGTTACTTAAAGATGACCTTGAGTCAGAAGATCTGGTGGAAGATCTGGAAATGATCATCCGCAACTTGAAAAACATTGCCGATCTCACGCGGGAAATGACCGCAGTGACCGGTTTTACATCGCAGGAATATGCCGGTGATGCACGCATTGTCGAACTGAAACGAGGAGCAAAAGATGATTGATGCATATGAAGGCGGAGCACGGGTAATCGTGGAAACGGTGAAAAACATTTTCAAATCACCGGTGGGAATTTTTATCTACGCTCTTTCAACAGCTATTGTGGGAATCGTCATTTTACTCGCATTTCTCTCCTTGATTGTGGTGCCCTCCAACCTTCCATGGACCCTTCCTGTGCTCATCGGTTTCAACGCTGCCGGGGGCGGTTACGGGGTGGCTGAGAAGTGGGGAACCTATCCCATGAAGAAATTAGCGCTTTTCAGCTTTGCAGTCATTTTAACCATTGCAGGGGGCACAATCATTACGCTGTTCTGTCCATGGGAGCAGTTACTGGATATGAACCGGTATCTCATATCAGGTGTAGCATCGCTTATCTTTACGTTCTTCGGCGCCTGGATCGCCGCTAAAAGTCAGCAACTTAAACACAACTTATGATCATCAATTTTACGGGAGGTGTTTCGCAAAAACAATTCAACCCAATTGCATACGCGTAACAAATTTTTAATGATTAAAGGAGAAAAGAGAATGAGTAAAAGGCGAATTCCATTTATTGCAGTGGCAAGTCTTGCCCTGTTTTTCCTGGCAAGCTACAGTCTTTCGTTTGCCGAAACAAAAATAACCACTAATGGTAGCGTTGGAGACACCGTTACCATCGAAGGCTCCATCGAGCCAGGTAAAGAACTGTATCTCGCAATCGCTCAGCAGGACGAGTTCAAACCCGGCGATGCGACCATGCCCCACGAGAAAAGCAAGTTTACTAAACAGACTGCAAAAAGTGGTTTTGGTATGGACACCTCCATTCCACCTCTCTATTACGTCTTGACCAGCAACCCAACTGCTTTCGGTAAGCGCGTAGATGACACCAGATTCGGTGGACCGTCTGTTTTTCTTGGCAAAGGTCGCACCAAAGGTCTCTATTCAACCTACAGTTACCTGCTCAACGATGATTTCAACGCAATCGACGCTGATGCCAAAACAGGTCTTGGCCCGATCAAGACCGAAGAACAGTGGAAATTCCTGAAGTGGGCAAATGAGTCCAGCTACGGTATCAACACCATTGTAAAAGAAGGTAACCGTGTTGGTAAGATCGTTATCTTCTCAAGAACCGTACTTGGCGACGATTCGAGCACCAACTACTGGGACAAAGGTACCAAGATCAATCTCGACAAAGAGACTGGTAAATTTACCGCAACTTTTGCCTCCTTTCGTCACACTCCGCCAGATACTCAATTTGATGTGTATGTAAACGGTGCCAAAGCCGACTCTTTCAGCCTTGAAGGAAAAGGATTCTGGCTGAAAAAAGGTTACCGTTACATGAACCCTCTCTGGATCGTGATTGGTGCTATTCTTGTGGGCACCTACTTCTCCATGATCGGTGCTGCCGGTGGTATGTTGATGGCTGCTTTCCAGGTACTCGTTGTTAACACCATGGGTCCTGTTGGTGTCAACGCGGCTAACGTACTCAAGCCTTCCAACATGGCGCTTACTCTCTTCTCCCCACTCGGTTCTTTTTACCGGTTTGCTGTTGTTGAGAAGCGTGTTGCATGGCCTGTAGGTATCTCTTTTGGTGTCGGTATTTTCATCGGTTCCATCTGGCTCGGTAAATACGTTTCTGCTCTGCTGCCAATGCAGGCATACAAAGAGTGGCTCGCAGTTCTGGTTGTCATCATGGGTATCAAGACCCTCACGGAGATGACCCCAAAGGCGATGAACAAGCGTAAGAACATCAAGGCAATGACCCAGAAGTTCAACGCCGCAGTAAAGAAAGCCAAAGAGACCGGCGACGCTATGGAGATGGGTTCAATCGAACCTGTAAAGACCGGCCTCACCGATTACCGTTTCAAGTTCTGGGGAGAAGAGTTCCGCATTAACCCGCTGCTCTTTGCATTCCTTGGTATTATTATCGGTATCGTCTCCCGCTCTTTCGGTATTGGTGGTGGTTTCCTCCTCGTACCTGCAATGACCACTCTTGGCGCGTTGCCAATGTACGTTGCTGTACCGATCTCCCTGATCGGAACCTGTTTCTCATCTATCGGTTCCTTCTTCGGTTATGTCATGATCGGTTACTGGCCTGACTGGGTACTTGCGGGTGCAATCATCATCGGTGGTTTTGCCGGCGGTATGCTCGGTAGTCGTGCTCAGAAATTTTTTAGCGAGATGCAGCTCAAGGTTGTTCTTGCAATCACTCTCTTTTTCCTCTTCTTCCGTTTCTTCAAGATCGAAGTATGGATATAATTGAGTAGATAAGAATAGAGGTCGCCGGGGATTGAGCCCGGCGACCTCATGCGATACGTACCATATTTTTGCTACAGAACTTTTTTTCTGCAATGTCTGTGGTAAAAATATGCTACGTAACAAAAAGGTCGGAGTACCCCAAACGTTACTCCGCCGGAAAACTTTAAAAGCGAGTATTCAGGATGGAAGATTTTCTAGATAGATTATGGGAATATATTGAGGCCGGAATTCAGTTCCTCGGCAATAGCCTTGATGGAGTGCTGCAACATCTGCATTTTTTAGGCCCTGTTGTGCTGATAAGCTTATTGGCACTCTGTACCATAGCCGTCACCAAAGTTCTCAATCGCATTATTGTTACCAAGCGTTATGGGGAGTTAGAAAAAAACTTCCAGCACTGGTTCCAGTTGCGTCAGGAAGCGTTAAAGTGCGAAGACCGCGAAAAAGGTAAACGACTGGCTCGTAATATCGATCAGGCTGAACTGAACCGGGCATATTACGACTATTTTTTTGAAGGTTTTCTTCTTGGCCTCGCCAGAAGAGTTATGCCGATATTTTTCATGTTCGCCTTCATTAACGAATTTTATCGAGCTGAGCGTCTGCTGGAATTTTTCGGCCGGGGATATGTTACTCAATTGCCGTCAACAAGTGGTGAGCCGATTTTTGTTGGTGCAGTAGTCTGGTACATAATCTCCATCATTGCAGGATATCTGCTGTGGTATGCTATTCCAAAGATCATTGGGAAATTAACCAGTACCTCTTTCGGGTCGGTAAAGCCCCATACCGAAGAATCGGGATGCTGATCACTACATATGTTGTCATAGCTCAAGCAGAAGATAACAATACAATTCAGACATAATTCCTCTGCATTCACTATGTTGATAACGTCACTTCTTAAACGCTGGAGTTATCAACTTCTGGCACCGGGCACTCTGTTGCGCGAACAGTATGAGGCGCTCAAAAAACTCCTGCAGTACGACGTTCGCTGCCACGAGCAGATGGCGGAACTTCAGGAGTTGCTTTATAGCGAACAGCCTGAGGATTATGCCAGGGTACGAGAACGTTTCAGGCTGTTCTCCGCTGATGTTTCAGCAATGCTTGATGCGCTTGAATTGATGGAGCCAGGCAAATATTCCGCTCTCAGGAATTACCATAAGAAATTCGATTTTTACACCCGCTTTCTCCTGGAACCTCCCCGAACACCTACCACTCCACCATACATTCTGACACTGGACTCGATAGCTGAGAACATTGACTGTGTCGGCAACAAAGCTCAACATCTGGCCACGCTGCAAAACGAACTGAATATAGATGTTCCTGAAGCATTTGTTATTACCACCAACAGTTTTCACCGGTTCATAGAGCACAACAATTTTAGAGAGACGATCGATGGCTTGCTGGCAAGCCTTGATATACACTCTGCTGAATCACTCTCAAGTACCTCGAAGCAACTCTTTGAGCTGATCACTTCAGGAGTCACACCAGCAGACCTTGAGCAGGACATACTTTCAGGTTTTGATACACTTGCCGAAGGCAATCAGGTCCTGCATGTCGCTGTCAGAAGCAGTGCGCTGGGAGAAGATGGTGACAGTTCATTTGCAGGCCAGTTCGAAACGGTTCTCAACGTCAGCAGAGCAGGAGTATTGAAAGCGTATAAAGATGTACTCGCTTCCAAATATTCGCCGGGTGCCATGTATTACCGTATTCGCCAGGGGTGGGGAGATGAAGAGACCACCATGTCTGTACTGGTGATGAAGATGATTCCCGCAAAATTCAGTGGAGTTGCATACACCAGTGACATTCTTGACTTGAGCAAAAAACGGGACAGCATACATCTTCATGTGATTGATGGAATCGGTGAAGAACTGGTCGGTGGCAGGGCTACCCCAGCTCAATTTCTGGTGCAGCGTACAGCACCACACGACATCAGGAAATGTTCAGAAGCCTGTTCAGAGATTGCCGAAATGCACATTCGCAAAATTTCGGCTCTGGCTATCGATATTGAAAAGTATTACCAGACTCCACAGGATATCGAGTGGGCAGTTGATGCCTCTGACAAAATATTTATCCTGCAGGCCAGATCACTACATAATTCAATACTCCAAGATTCGGAAGAGCAGCTTGTAATCCATAAACACAATGCAAACGCACTTGTAGACAACTGCGAGTGTGCATCTGCAGGAACAGCCTCAGGCATAATTTACAGGCTGGATGAATACCATAATTTAGATGACATTCCATCCGGTGCCGTACTTGTATGCCTCAATACTCCTCCCGATTATGTGAAAATCATTCACAGGGTTTCAGCAGTCCTGAGTCAGAGTGGCAGTCGGGCCAGCCATTTTGCAACTGTGGCCCGTGAATTTGGAGTACCGTTTCTCAGCGCTATTGATGATGCATATACACGTTTTACTACCGGGGACCTTGTCACTGTGGATGGCTTTAGGGGAACCGTATATCCAGGAAGAGTTGAAGAGTTACTGAATAAAAAGCAACGTCCTGTCACAGGTAATAAATACCGGCGTGTTATAGGAGAAATGCTGAAATTTATAGCACCTCTTGAGCTCATCGACCCGACTGCCGAAAACTTTACTCCTGAAGGATGTCGCTCTATGCACGACATCATCCGTTTCTGTCATGAAAAAGGCCTTCAGGCGCTCTTTTCTACCGGAAAGCCAGGGTCTGCGCGTGGCGCAGTTCGTTTTGCAGCCGATATTCCAATTGATGTTTATCTTTTTGACGTGGGTGGCGGAATGTCATCTGCTGGTTCAACAAACACTCCTGTGGAGCTTGCAGCCATCAAATCCATACCTTTTCATGCTTTGTGGCGGGGATTAAGCCATCCTGATGTCAAGTGGAAACAGAAACCTTTTGATTGGGAAGCCTATGAACGAATTGAATTATCCGGTGCTGTCCCTCCGAAAAAAGATAGCTTTGCCTTTGCCAGTTACGCCGTTATCAGCAAAGACTACCTCCACTTCAATATTCGATTCGGTTATCACTTCACCATTGTAGACGTTCTCTGCAGTGAGAACAGTGCAGAAAATCACTGTATGCTTCGCTTTGCCGGAGGTGGTGGTGACTTTTGGCATAGATCACTGCGTATAGAATTTATACATCTGGTCCTGAAACAACTTGGTTTTCATGTAGTTGTAAAAGGCGATTTACTTGAGGCAAAACTTTCCGGGCTTGCCGTAGAAATCATGGAAGAAAAACTGGATATGCTTGGGCGTCTCCTCGGTGCAACCAAACTCATGGATATGGTGCTTGAAGATGATGAAATGGTTCAGTCGTGTGCTGCAGATTTCTTTGCTGGCCGCTATTCATTTTCACAGGAGGGATAATTAGTGTTTAGCAGAAATCCCACGCTATTACAGGAAAAGCGCGCTGATGAAAAAGGCTGATCTGAAAATGGTAGATTATCCGTTATTCTGGATAACGGATAATCTCGTAGTATCACGGGCACCCATGTCCTACGACGAACTTGGCGGGCTCAAAGAGCAGGGAATAGATGCGATAGTCAACCTTTGCGGTGAGTTCAGCGACTTACATGAACTTGAAGAGCAGGCCGGTTTTGAGGTTTTCTGGATTCCAATCCCTGATGAAACAGCACCATCCATGGACGAGATGGAAAAAGGGCTTGAATGGCTTGATGAGGCAGTTTACCTTGGTAAAAAAGTTCTTGTCCACTGCCGTCATGGAATCGGCAGAACCGGCACATTTGTTACAGCCTATTTGCTTCGCCGCGGCTTCAGTTTAAATAAAGCCGGAAAAATGCTTAAGAGCACACGGGCGACACCGACGAATTTTTCCCAGTGGTGGTTACTCAGAAAATTCGGCAAAAAAGAAGGTCAGCTTTCCCTGCAGGAGCCCACTCCTGAAAACAGAAAGAATGATGACCTTGAACCGTTTTTCCTGCGCTACGAACTGCTACTCGAGTCATTACGTTCCCGCTTTCCTGAATGTTCTGAATGTACAACTCCGCCAGCTTGCAGTCATTGTGACGGCGAAATCAACTTGTACCTGATCGAAGCCCTCTACCTTCATACCAAGATTAATGTATTCCTCAGCATCGACCAGCGAAACAATCTGATTGATCAATTCAGTCGCCCACAAAAAACATTTTCTACAGGGGACAAACAGGCTATAAACAATACAACAACAGCCAGCGAGGTAACCTGCCCGCTGTACCGCGATGTCGCCTGCCTGCTGCATCAATTCAGACCTGTAAGCTGCAGGCTGCATGATCATGATGTGACTGCAGTAGAGAAAACAATTCAGGCTGAACTGGAGAATCTTTCAAAAGAAATATTCAGCGCGGTCTTTGACGTGAGCAGTAATACATCTCTTCCGCAGGTGCAGCTGACTGATGTTGTATCCGGCAGGTTTATACAAAAATACTTTCAATTTTTAGCAGCCCAAAAAAACACCGGAAACACATGACCAGCGATAGCAATAAACCCCAATTAAGCCCCAAACTGGTCATGATAGTCGATGATGAGCCGGATATGCTCGCCATGCTACGGCTTGTAATCCAAAAAAAATGCCGTTGCGATGTTATTACCGCTGCTTCAGGTAGGGTTGCTCTTGAAAAACTCAAAAATTCACATCCGGACGTCATTGTAACCGACATCAAGATGCCGGACCTGGACGGCTTGGAGCTGCTTAAAAAAGTTCGCGAACATGACGCCACGATTTCAGTCATAATCATGACGGGCTACGGCACCATAGATATGGCCGTGCAGGCGCTAAAAGATGGTGCATATGATTTTCTGGAGAAACCGTTTGATCAGAATCATATTGTTCATATCGCCAAAAAAGGACTCGAGCGCACAGCCCTGCTTCGAACGAATCAGCGATTACAGAATCAGCTCAACACTATTGCTCAACCTGAAGGATTTGTAGGTAAAAGCCCTGCCTTAAAGCGCGCTCTCGACCTCATCAAAAGAGTTGCCGACACGGATGCAACGGTGCTGATTCGCGGTGAAAGCGGGACGGGGAAAGAAGTTGCTGCCCGAGCCCTGCATAATCTCAGCAATCGTAAAAACCATACGATGGTAACAGTGAATTGTCCCGCACTTCCTGAGCATATTCTTGAGAGTGAACTTTTCGGGTACTCAAAAGGTGCATTTACAGGGGCAGTGCAGGCGAAAAAGGGGTTGTTTCTGGAAGCTGACCGCTCAACTATCCTGCTGGACGAAATTGCGGATATCCCTGTCTCTGTGCAGACCAAACTTTTGCGGGTGTTGCAGGAAAAAGAGATTCAGCCGCTTGGCCAGAATAAAACCATGAAGATCGATGCCAGGGTGGTTGCTTCTACCAATCAGGATCTTGAGGCAAAGATAGAGGCAGGAGAATTCAGGGAAGATCTCTTTTACCGCCTAAACGTCGTCACCATTACAATGCCGAGTTTGCGTGAGATGTCGGAAGATGTCCCGTTGCTTATTCACCATTATCTCTCATACTTCAAAGATCATTACAACCGGCCGGAAGCTGAAATATCTCCCAAGACCCTGCAATATCTTTACTCGAACAACTGGCCGGGAAACATCCGCGAACTACGGAATACCATCAAACGAATAGTATTGATTGGAGATAGCGGTATTGCAGAAAATGGTGAAGGCGAAACTGATTCTGCCAATAAGACAGAGCGGTTTGAGGATCTGTATCCAATCCATTACAATGATGCCAAATCTGAAATTCTCAGGCGCTTTTCAGTGGGATATCTGCGTAATCTTCTGCAGGAACATCAGGGAAACGTGACCAATGCTGCCGCAGCCTGCGGTCTGGAACGCCAGGGATTACAACGAATCATGCGGCGCTACAACATCGTTTCAGCTGATTTTAAATCATAGAGTATTCATTTCCCATACCAAATCATTCTCTCCACCTGACAGGTGCAGAGCCTTCTTAGATTGACGGTTTGCACTGCCAAGCCAAAACATTCAGCAGGCTGGTCTGGTTAAGATGCTATCCGATAACAGTAAGGGGGGAAACAGAGAGAAAATCGGGAGAGAACTGAGCCTTACAAATATTCCACGGCCAGTTCCGTTTGCAGCAGGTATCGACAATAAGAGGTTGTCGCTCCTGCTGCAATTGGAATAGGGACATCAAGGTTATTTCATGATATCCGTGATGATATATTTGTTGTCAGGACCAAGCTCAAGATGAAATTTAACCTGCTCACCGGCCTTGATGCTTCCCAGGTCCACAGATTTTGCCACAGGCAGATCCATGGTCATTTCCGGCCAGTTCAGGGCCGGAATCGGCTCGTGGGTCATGTTGACCATCCTGTTGAGCTTGCTGACCTGGTGGATAACCCCGACACCCATTATTGCTGGGGTGTCTCCATCAGCAGTATCTCCCATTTTGCCGTGATCCATTGAACTGTGATCCATTGAACCGTGATCCATTGAACCGTGATTCATTTCGGCTTGCTTTCCTTGGGATTGATCCATTGCACTGTGATCCATAGAGTCATGGCCCTGCATTGAACCATGCTTATCAGCCATCGCCACTGATGAGATAAGAGAAATGGCGAATGCCGCTATTACTGCTTTGATTGTCATAGATTGCATGATACACCTCGTTGTAGAATGTGTTGATTGGGATGTTGTTTATATTGATACGATGTAGTTTCTCTCATCCCTCACTTTTTTTCAGTTTTCCCGCTTCCCAGATAAAGTAGACCACAGGAATCATAAAAAGTGTGAGCAGCGTTGTGCTGCCCATGCCACCTATCATTGGCAGGGCAATACGGCGCATAACATCGGAGCCCAGGCCTTCGGTTATAAAAATGGGGGTAAGGCCGATCATTGTTGTGGCAACCGTCATCAGTTTGGGCCTTACCCTGAGGGCGGCACCGAAAATGATCGCATCCAGCAATTCTTTCCTGTTTGCCGGTTTGGTCATCTTTACCTGTTGGTCGATGTAGAGCAACATCACCACCCCCGTCTCCACTGCGATACCGGCAAGGGCAATAAAACCCACACCGACCGCTACTGAGAAGTAATAGCCTGCAAGGTGCACTGCCCACACTCCACCGATCAGTCCGAACGGTAGAGAGAGCATAATCATCAATGTCCTGTCGAGTCTGCCAAAATGCAGCATGAGCAAGGTGAAAATTATAAGAATCGTTGCAGGCACTGCGATCCTCATTCGCTCCTCGGCTTCCTGCATCTGCTCGAACTGACCTGACCAGATAAGGTTATATCCGGGAGGAAGAGCAACCTTTTGGTTAACAATATCCCTTGCCTCGTCGACATAGCTGCCAATATCCCTGCTGTCGATGTCCACAAAAACCCAACCTGTCAGCCGGGCGTTTTCAGACTTGATCATGGGGGGGCCTTCGACAAACTCAACGTCCGCTAATTGGCCCAGTGGTATGTGTTGACCCATTGGGCTCGGCACTAAAATATTGGTGAGATCATCAAAGTCTTCCCGGAACGCCCTGTCGTACCTGACAATAATGTTGTACCGTTCTCTACCCTGTACTACCTCGCTTACCCTGCTGCCGCCCAGGGCGGCGCCGATGATGGCTTGAACAGTGCCGAGATCTATGTTGTAACGGGCTATCTTGTCACGGTCCGGCGTTATTTCCAGGTATTTTCCACCAGTTACCCGGTCAGCGAAAACAGATCGGGTACCATCTATATCCTTGACTGCGGATTCTACAGAAAGAGCCAGGCGGTTAATTGTTTCAAGCTTGTCTCCGGTAATTTTAATGCCGATGGGAGTGCGGATACCTGTTGAAATCATATCCATACGGATTTTGATGGGGTAACCCCACGAGTTGACCAGTCCCGGCAACTTGACCCTCTTGTCGAGTTCTTTAATCAGATCGTCCTTGGTCAACCCTTCTCGCCATTCTTCTTTGGGTTTCAGGCGAATCCAACTCTCAATCATCGAGACAGGGGCAGGATCTGTAGCGGTTTCGGCACGACCAAGTTTACCGAAAACCATCTCCACCTCCGGCACGGAGCGAATCAGGAGGTTGGTCTTCTGCAGGATCTCTTTGGCCTTTGTAACCGAGATGCCGGGTAAGGTTGTCGGCATGTACAACAACTCACCCTCGTAAAGGGCAGGCATGAACTCAGAGCCGGTTTTGGAGACTGGATAAACCATGGAAATGAGCATCAGCAGGGCAAGAACTATGGTCAGCCATTTCCACTTAAGGGCTCGTACCAGTAATGGCCTGTAAATAAATATGAAAAATCGGTTAATCCAGTTTTCATCTTCTCTGCGTATCCGCCCCCTGATCAGCCAGAGCATCAGCACCGGTACCAGCGTTACCGAAAGCAGGGCGGCAAAGGCCATGGAATAGGTCTTGGTGTAGGCAAGGGGAGAAAAAAGCTTATAGGATTGTCCGGTTAAGGCAAAGACGGGCAGGAAGGAGACGGTGATTATCAATAGAGAAAAAAACAGCCCGGGACCTACTTCCTGGGCCGCCTGTAAAATTACTTCAGCTCTTTCCCGTTTACTTATGGTACCTCCCAGCTCAGAGAGTTTACGGTGGGCGTTTTCCACCATAACGATGGATGCATCCACCATTGCACCGATGGCTATGGCAATGCCGCCAAGAGACATGATATTGGCGGTAATTCCCTGGGCCGTCATAACGATGAAAGCAGCGAGAATTGCCAGCGGCAGGGTGATGATCGCCACCAGGGCCGAGCGGGCATGGAGCAGGAATACAAGACAGACCATTGCGACGACGATACCTTCTTCTATCAGCTTATCCTGGAGATAGGAGATGGAACCTTCTATAAGGGGGGCGCGGTTGTAGACGGGGATAATCTCAACACCTTCAGGCAGGCCGCTTTTTATCTCATCTATCTTCTTTTCTATGCCGCGGATGACGTTTAGGGCATTCTCGCCGGCCCGCATTACCACGATGCCGGCCACAACCTCGCCTTCACCATCGAGCTCGGTAACACCCCGACGCAGTTCCGGTCCCTCAACAACACTAGCCACATCAGTGAGCAAAACCGGAATGCTATTTCGCGAGTACAGGACAATTTTCTGCAGATCCTCAAGGTTTTCAGCATAGCCTTTGGAACGGATGATATATTCTGTTTCGCCCCGTTCAAGAACACGGCCGCCCGCCTCTACACTAGCCTTACGAACAGCTTCGATCAAACGGACTAACGGCACATCAAAAGCGCGAAGCCGGTTGGGATCTACCAGGACCTGGTACTCTTTTACAAATCCGCCAACCGAAGCGACCTCGGCCACGCCTGGCACAGTGGCTAACTCATAACGGAGAAACCAGTCTTGCAGGCTACGCAGTTGGGCCAGATCATATTTCTGGTTCCGGTCAATTACGGCATACTGAAATACCCAGCCGACACCTGTTGCATCCGGGCCAATCTGCGGACGGGCTGTCTCCGGCAATTCGGCCCCTATTTTGGAGAGCGCTTCAATAACCCGTGACCGGGCCCAGTACTGGTCAACCCCGTCCTCAAAAATGATATAGACAAATGAGGTACCGAACATGGAGAACCCGCGCACTGCTTTACTGCGAGGCAGGCCGAGCATGGTCGTTGAAAGCGGGTAGGTAACGAGGTCCTCAACAATCTGTGGAGCCTGGCCTGCGAAGTCGGTGCGGATGATCACCTGCGTATCGCTCATGTCCGGGATGGCATCAAGAGGCATCTCGCCCAGAGCGCGAATCCCTGCGACCAGGAGGGTAATGACAAATAGAGCAACCAGCAGTTGATTCTTTACCGACCAGGCGATGAGACTTGCGATGGCTCCGGTGCTCTCACTTTCGTTACTGTGCATGTGAGTGCTCCTCTGACCCTTTCAGGTTATTGTCATCAAGGGGTATTTCGCGTGCCGTGACATCATCGCCGAAAGGATTTTGTATGTCCCCGGCCAACTGTATCCAGCTACGCCTGTCTTCTGTAGTAAAAAAAGCCAGGCCAAGCTCGTTGTAATAGCGGGGGCGACCCTCGAGAACCCAGGGCTCGATAGCCTCTACTGAGCCGGCAAGCAGCTCCCGCCAGCCACTGAATGTCATAATCCCGGCACGGTCTTGTAAAGTAGCGAGAAAATCCTCAGCCACAAAGGCAAGCCTGCTTCCTTTCATCTCATGGTACAGCTTTTGTGCAGATTGTTCGGCAACGTCAAGTAACTGGGGATTGGGGAGTCTGCCGGCTATAAGCTCCTCATGAACGTAGAGGGTTCCCTCGACCATATGATTGAGGAGTACAAGCTGGTGTTCGCTCACATCCAATTCGGCAAGGGAGAGCGCCAGCTTTTCCATGCGTCGAAAAGATTCACGCAGTGAACTTTCAGAATCAATGAGAAACTGGCCGGAGACCACAACCTGGTCACCTTCTGCAAGACCGGCCTGAACCTCCATAAGTCCCTTGTACTGCAGACCTGTCAAGATTTCCCGTGCCTGATAGGTTCCATCGCCACGTTCGAGGATCACGTAGCTTCCCTCCTTGTTCTGCAGGACGCTCTCGTATGGAACAGCCAGACGGGGTCTGATATCGGACATGATTGTCACATCCACATAGGTACCGGGGCGGATGATACCGTCGGGGTTTTCCAGAATAAGACGCATCTGCGCCGTACGGGTGGCTTCTTCAACCGCCGGTGAAATGTAATCGATTGTTACATTTTCCCGGTGAATGCCGATGCTTGGAAAATCCACATCTACCCGACTCTCCCGGTTGACGAATGAGATGTCCTGTTCGGCCAGGTTGACACGTACCCAGACCTTTTCATAGCTCTGAATTCGCATGGCAATAGCTCCGGGACGCAAATAACTTCCCTGACGGATCGAGATGTTTTCTACGCTCCCTTTCTGCTCCGCGTAGTACGGCAGGCTGGGTTTGATCTGTCTTCTGTTTCGTATCTCCTCAACCACTTTCTTCTGCACACCAAGAGAGCGCAGTCTGTCTTCTGTCACCCTGACTCTGTCGGTGATACCGGAGGAGAGTGCTGTAATATAGTCCTGTTGGGCGGCAATGAGCTGTGGACTGTAAAAGCGAAACAGCAATGATTCGGGTTCCACTTCATCGCCCTCGGCGTTAACGATCAACTCCTCTATCCACCCCTCCACGCGTAACGAAACATCGGTTTGCAGCCTCTGGTTGACGACCACTTCGCCGAAACTCCGGATGGATCTGCCAAAATAGGCTGTTTCTGCCGGTTTGATCCGAACCCCTGTGCGCTGAATCATGTAGGGAGGCAAAGTAAGACCGTGCTCCGCTTCATCTCCCTCGATAACCGCCCCCCCTTCCAATTCCACCAGATCCATGCCACAGATCGGGCAGGTGCCAAAGGAGTCGGAGATATAGTGCGGATGCATCGGGCAGGTGTATTGAGTTTCTGCCGCGTGGATGAATCCGCTCAGCAGGGTAAAGAGGAGAGTAAGAGTACACAGTGCGGCACGAGTAGCCTGAAATTGCTTAATAAGTTTCATGGATATCTGTAGGTGTTATGTGTGCGTTGAGTTCTTCAGCAATACGTCTGTACTGGGTTTTTTCGCCGGTAATCTGCGACAGGAGGGAAAGCCGTGCTATTTCCGCCTGGAGGACAGGTTCAAGACTTGTCTGGCCTGCCGAATAGGTCCTCTCCATTGCTTCAATCTTCTTTTCAAGAGCCATGTCTTTCTTTTGCAGAACCTCTATGTTGAGGAAAGATGAGTGCTTTTCACTCAAAAGGCGGGTTGTCTCCATTTGCCAGGTCCTGATGGCCTCGTCGTAAATATGCTGGGCACTTTTTCTGCCGCTTTGGGCCGCCTCAAGTTTGGGATGTTGATTTTTGGATGCCCAGAGAGGAATGGTCATCCTGAATTGGAGAGAGAACCAGTCGTCACCATCAAATGAATCATTTTCACCGTCCTCTCTGATTTTATAGGTCGCGACCATGCCAAAATTTGGTGAATATTTGCTGTCGGCTAAATTGACACGGGCTTTTTCAACCTCTATGTTGCTGGCGGCGAGCTGGACCGGATACAGTTCGCCCAGGTCACCTGTCCACAGTTTCTCGTCAAAGTCGAGATCATCAATTTCGGGAACTTCTCCAATCAGCTGGATCAGGTCAGCCTCGATGAAAGCCTTCTCGGCTTGCAGGGAATTGAGTTTTTGTTCGACTTCAGCGAGTTCAATTTCTGTCAGAAAGGTCTTTTGATATATCGGTTCACCTGCAACAATCTGTCCTTCATAGTAATCCTGCAGTTGATCGATGATCAGTTTCTTTTGTTCCTCATATCCAGCCTGCTTATTCACCCTCTGCAATTCGGCTATTCGTGTGAAAAAGAGTGCCTGGAGACGGGATCTGGTGTACTCGGCCAGCAATTCCGTACTGCCGGCAGTGGAGAGGAAAATGTCTCTTTGTGCCTTTCTGCCCTTGGGGTTGGGGATATCCTGTGAGAGGCCGATTACTTTAGAGGTGGGAAGAAATCGGTCAAATGCCGGGTCAGATATCGGGACATTGTCAACCCCCAGGAAAACCGATGGGTCCGGTAGCCCCATGGCTCCTTCGGCTTGGTATTGAAGAGCGTTATGCTGCTCGAGCACGGCCTGAATCTTGGGATGCTTGTCAAGCAGGTCGAGATAATAGCCCAGTTCTTTGCCGTATACCTGACTTATGCAAAGGTTGAATGTCAGGAGAACCGTGAAAAGGACATGTTTCATAAAACCTCCCTGTGAACTATTTTAAGAGAATCAAAATAACCTTATGCTTTTAATGATACATGGTAAGTCGTTTCTTCCTTCAACGTCCTGCCATTTTTTGTTCGAGAATTTTGCGGGCACGGTAAACTCTTGTTTCAACAGCTTTCTGACTTATGCCAAGAATCTCGCCGCATGTTGCCTGACTTTTTTCCTCAAGGGTGTAGAGGATAAGAGCCGCTTTCAGTTTGTGAGGTAGTCTGGCTATCTCCTCATGCAGTTTGTCAATCTCAACTTCAGTGTCATAACTCTCCTCAATCCGGGCATCATGCACCATTTCGGTTTTGGCCTTTGTTCCATCGCTTTGGTCAGACAAAGAAAAAAATTTTCGAAGCGTCTGTTTTCGCCCAAAGTCGCGGCAGAGATTGAGGGCTATCTGATACAGCCATGTTGAAAATTTGTATTCCGGGTTATATTTGTCCGCCCTGGTGTAAACACGAAAGAATGTTTCCTGCACCAGATCGTAGGCAACATCTTCATCGTGAACATAACGAAGCACGAAAAAAAAGAGTGGCTCCTGATACCGTTTCATGATGATATCAAGGGCAATATTTTCGCCTGCTACGAGTCTTTGAACCAGGATTGCGTCGTTATCTGCTTGACCGTTCAACATTAATTCTGGCGGAGTCTCATTACTGCATTGTTTTTGAGAAGTGCAGCCTGATTCTGGTCGAGTACCTTTTCAATCGTAGCGAGGTGCGTCAGGGAAAGTGTTTGTAGCTCTCCCATGGCAGCATGTATTTCAGAGACCAGAGGTTGTATTTTATCGCTTTCGTACCCCTCATGTTCGATCACGTCCGCGAGTTGCAAATTCGCCTGGTGCATCCTGTTGGTGAATTGGTTTCTTTTGTTTTGATACCTTTGCTGTATTTCAGTGAGCTCGGTTTTCTGCTCATCAGAGACTTTCAGTACATTTGTATAGAATGAGTCCAGCTCCTGAGGTTCAGCCGGTCTGCATGCAACTTTCAGGGCGTTATCGAGAGCGGTTTTCTGGCCAACCCACAGGCCGATTGAAATACCGCAAAAGAAAAAAACAGCCAGGGAAACCAAAAATTTCCATTTCATGGTGTAAACTCCCAGGTCTGAACTGACGCAAGATTGAGTGAGGGGGCGGACTGATATGAAAAATACCTCAGGTCAAAGATATCAGACTGATACTGGTTGGCTTGAAGCAACACCTGCGATAAGGCGACAAAGGCGAGCAGACTCAGACCGAGGGTGGCGACTTTAAAACCTAGTGGTATCACAAAACCGGTCTTGTCCTCTTTCCTGGCCGAGCGCACTCTCTCCCAGACATCGCCTGATAAATTTTCCAGCCGCCTGTAATCAGGGTGCTTTCGAAGAGAACTGTCTATTTTTCGCCTTATGTTATCCATATCAACCTCCTGGTTCGTTAATAATAATTATACGAAGACAGTACTTCGACCCCTCAAAACATTTTCGATTACCTTCAGAAAATATTTTGAGGGAGCAGGAGTTGGTATTTGATTCGGCTGTAATGTGTCGTGGTTCTGCTTTTGCTAAACGCTCGTGCACCATTTTCTCCATGCTGTCGTAGCTTTCTGATTCCTACCGGCTCTCGAACCGGAGTATATGAAAAGTAACTTTTTTTGTTTTTCAATGAGCTGTCAAATTTCGTTCGAATAATCAGCCTGATGTCAAAATATTCATATTGATTTTCAGTGAAATCAGAATCTTTATCAAGCCCAGAGTACGTTCTTTTCTCTTATAACGGGCAAGGTGAAAGTGGGAATAGGCCTGAAAGGCTGATAATAAAAGTGAGCCAGAGGCATAAAAGAGATGATTCCCTGATATATTGATAGAGAATAGGGGCTACCTAATCACATTGATAGGGAGGTGGTGAGTATCAGGAAGATGTTTCAGCATGATACGTGGTTCTCAAACTATAAAGGGAGGATTTCATGGCCAGGGATAAACTCTCCACCGAGGAATATGAAAAGGCACTGGAGAAGCTTCAGGTTGAGCTGTGTCTGTTGCAGCGTTATGTAAAAGAGCAGGGCCTCAGGGTGGTTGTGGTCTTTGAGGGGAGGGACGCTGCAGGCAAGGGGGGAGTCATAAAAAGAATAACGGAGCGGGTCAGTCCCCGGATTTTCAGGGTGATTGCCTTGCCTGCTCCCAATGAACGTGAAAAAACACAGTTGTATATGCAACGCTACATCAAGCACATGCCGGCGGCGGGGGAAGTGATTCTCTTTGACCGCTCGTGGTATAACCGTGCCGGGGTGGAAAAGGTGATGGGCTTTTGCAGCGAGTGGGAATATGAAAATTTTCTGGCGAACACTCCTCAATTTGAAAAGTATCTCACAACTGTCGGTATCGTGCTCATTAAATATTTTTTCGATGTCACCATGGAGGAACAGGAGAGACGGTTCAGGAAGCGGTTGACCGATCCCAGACGGCAATGGAAACTCTCGCCGATGGATGTGGAGTCATATCAGAGGTGGTGGGACTATACCGCAGCCTATAATCGAATGATCCAGGAGACGGATAGTGAACATGCTCCCTGGTACAGGGTGCGGGCAGATGACAAGAAAAAAGCCAGGTTGAACTGCATAACTCACCTACTCAGTATGATTCCTTACGAGCATCTGGAATTTGAGGCGCCCGACCTTGGCAAGCGCAAAAAACGGGTGAAAGGGATGCCGAAGAAAATCAACTTCAGGCATACAGTTAAAGAGTTGTATTAGTCTCATTGTGAGGAGTGAGGAGTGAGGAGTGAGGGAAATATAAACGGCACATTGGAAGTTTATCCAATGTGCCGTCTGAGGTAAATCAGCTTTGCTGTATTACTTGGGGATGGAGCCTTCAACACCCTCAACATACCAGCTCAGGCCGAGAAGTTCCTTGTCGGAGAGCACCTCGCCCTCTTTGACAACGATCTCGCCTTTCTGATTCTTGATTGGTCCCTGGAACGGGTGGAAGGAGCCGTCGATGATGGACTGCTTGATCTCTTCAGCCATCTTGCGAACATCTTCAGGAACCGCATCTCCGAAAGGAGCCATTTTTACCATACCGGTGCTCAGGCCGTCCCAGGTGTCCTCAGACTTCCAGGTGCCGTCCATAACCGCCTTGGTTCTCTCGATGTAGTATGGGTCCCAGTTGTCGACGATGGCGGTGAGCTGGGCTTTCGGTGCGAACTTGATCATGTCGGAAGCCTGACCGAAACCGTATACGCCACGCTGCTCAGCAACCTGCAGTGGGGCAGGGGAGTCGGTGTGCTGGGAGATAATGTCACAGCCCTGATCGATAAGAGTCTTGGCCGCGTCACTCTCTTTGCCCGGATCGAACCAGGAGTTTACCCAGACAACTTTCACTGTCGCTTCAGGATTTACCTTGCGAAGAGCGATGGTAAAGGCATCGATACCGCGGATAACCTCGGGGATAGGAAATGAGCCGATGTAGCCAACTACGTTGGATTTGGTCATTTTGCCGGCCATTGCACCGATGATGGCGCGTCCCTCGTAGAAGCGGGCGGAGTAGGTGGTGACGTTATCCGCACGTTTGTAACCGGTGGAGTGCTCGAACTTCACATTGGGGAACTGCTTTGCCACTTTAACGGTCGGGTTCATGTAACCGAACGAGGTGGTGAAGATCAGGTCGTGACCGGAGCTAGCCAGCTGGCGGATAACGCGCTCAGCATCCGCACCTTCGGAGACGCTCTCAACGTAAGAGGTCTTCACGCCGAGTTCTTTTTCAACCGCAAGACGTCCCTGGTTATGCTGGTAGCTCCAACCGTGGTCACCGATCGGGCCTACGTACACAAAACCAACCTTAGTCTCTTTAGCTGCCGCGCTGCCAGCAAATGCCAGCCCTGCGGCAAGCATTAATGCTACTGCTGCTCTTTTCAACATCTCGCTCTCCTCTTGTGAAATCAACTGGTGAAATTTTAAATTGTAAACAACCTCTCACGAACTGGAAGCATCAACTCTATTCGCTTCAACCCGCCATCCTGTTTACAAAGCATACACAATCTGAATACAAACATTTGAAATATAATAAAGTTACAGTTTTTGTCACGCTTGAAACGAGCATGACTCAATGATAACGGTATTACGCGGGGAATCATAGACTGGAGATGCCGCGAAGGGTGAAGACTCGGCAACGGTCTTCTCACCTGTCAGCTTTCGATGGCAGGTGAGAAGAGAAAAGAAAAGCGCTCCATCGACGATGGCGTAACAACGTCGATGGAGCGAAAGGAAAATGATTTATTTGCTCGGATGAAATGAGCGGCCGAGGCTTGCCGGGGCATTGATGCGTATCTTGGAAAGATCCCTGGAGATTATTACCAGCACGACGATGGTTGCCAAGTACGGCAGCATCGACATCACCTGGGCCGGCACCGCAATGCCGTACGCCTGGGCGTGGAGCTGCAGGATGGAGATACCGCCGAAGAGGTATGCGCCAAACAGCACACGCCATGGACGCCAGCTGGCAAATACCACCAGTGCCAGGGCGATCCAGCCTCTGCCTGCGGTCATCTGCTCAACCCAGAGCGGCGAGTAGGCGAGGGAGAGATATGCTCCACCCAGGCCGGCCATGGCGCCACCGAAAAGAGTAGCCAGGAATCTGATCCGAATAACCGAATAGCCCATGGCATGAGCGGCATCGTGGGAGTCGCCCACCGCACGCAGAATGAGACCGGCTCTGGTCCGTGTTAAAAAGAGATGAACTAGGCCGACCATCAGCACACTGAGATAGACCATTATGTCATGGTTAAACAGCAGATCGCCAAGGAGCGGGATATCGGAGAGAAATGGGATCGAGACATCGGGAATACCCTGGTACGCCACACCGATCATTGACTGGCCAACCAGAGCACTCAGGCCGACACCAAAAATGGTTAATGCAAGGCCGGTTGGCACCTGGCTTGCGTGAAAATAGAGGATCAAAACGCCAAACAGGGTGGCCATTACCATACCGGCCATGATGGCAGCCAGGATAGCGAAGGTGGCACTGCCGGTGACATGAACGGTGAGAAAGCCGATGATGGCACCCATGACCATCATCCCCTCGACACCAAGGTTCAGTACCCCGGATTTTTCTGTAACCATCTCGCCGATTGCGGCAAATAATAGTGGTGTTGCTGCTGTAATGATAGTGAGCAGCATGGGAATGTATGCTTCCATTATCTCTTCTCCCGAGCCAGAGCAGGCTTACCGAATTGAACGCGATAGTGAATGAGTACGTCACAGGCCAGCAGGAAAAACAGCAGCAAGCCTTGAAAGACGCCTGTAACAGCCACCGGCAGGTTGAGTTGGATTTGCGCCATTTCGCCACCCAGATAGGTGAGCGCCAGCAAGATACCCGCAAAAAGCGCTCCAACCGGATGCAGTCTGCCCACATAGGCGACAATGATGGCGGTAAAGCCATAACCGGGAGAAATGGACGGCAATAATTGACCGATAGGGCCGGAAACCTCTATGACACCAGCGAGTCCGGCCATGGCACCTCCGATCAGGAGGGTTATCCAGATAATTCGGGCACCGCTGAACCCGGCATGGGCGCTGGCCGCAGGTGCTGAACCGGCAACCTTGATCTGGTAACCGAGCAGAGTTCTGGAGATTATGACCCAACCCAGGCCGACAGCTATTAATGCCATCAGCGCGCCAACATGCAGTCGTGTTCCCTCGATGAGGATAGGCAGCATGGCGGAATCACCAAACAGTCTTGATTCAGGAAAGTTAAATCCATCCGGGTCCTTGAGCGGACCATGTACCATCAGGTTCAGGAACAGACCAGCCACGTAACTGAGCATCAGGCTGGTGAGGATTTCGTTGGCGTTAAAGCGTACCCGTAAAAAGGCCACGATTCCGGCCCAGGCCATACCACCGGCCATACCTGCAGCGAGCATCAGCGGCAGGATATAAAACCCTTGCTGATCATAAAAGTACAGGGCGACCACACCACCGCAGAGGCCGCCCATTGTCAGCTGGCCCTCGGCGCCGATATTCCACACTCCTGCTTTAAAACCCAAAGATAGCGCCACGCCGATGAGAACAAGAGGGGTTGCTTTCACCGCAAGCTCGGCCAGATTATAACTGGATGAGAGCGGCTCGACAAAATAGGAATGCAGGGCAGCGAGTGGAGAAACACCCATAATAATAAAAAGTATCACACCAGCCAGCAGTGAAAGCACAAAGGCAAGCACCGGTGAAAGGTAAACCATCGATTTTGAAATCTGCTGACGTTTGACCAGGCTAGGCAGCATTGTTCTCTCCTTTGTCAAGCGAGACACCTGCCATCAGGAGCCCGACCTTTTCGACGGTCATTTCGTCTGTAGGGTAAAATCTGGACAGTCGGCCGCCGCAGATAGCGCCGATTCTGTCTGAGATATCCATCAATTCATCAAGATCCTGGGATATTATGAGCATTGCCGCTCCCTTGTTGGCAAGCTCGCGCAGAGCGTCGCGGATGGTCTGGGCAGCACCGGCATCAACACCCCAGGTCGGTTGGGAGATAATGAGAATGTCAGGGTTCTGGGTCAGCTCACGGCCAATTATGAACTTTTGCAGGTTGCCGCCGGAGAGACTCTCGGCCTGAACATTTGAGCCGGGGGTTTTGACGCTGAAATCGTCAATAACCCGGTTGGCGAATTTTTTAGTCCTGCCGTAATTGATCAGGCCCCGCATGAGCAGTTTCATCCGCTGAAAGCCTGTCATAAACGCATTGTCAACCAGGCTCATGTCCGGCACCGCACCATGGCCGAGACGCTTCTCAGGGACGCTGGCCAGACCTGCACGTCGCCTGGCGTTGGGATCAAGCCTGCCGGAGTGTTTTCCGTCAATAATGATGCATTCGTTATTTTTACAGCTCTCCTCGCCGTTGAGTGCCTTGAGCAACTCGTCCTGGCCATTACCGGCCACACCGGCAATGCCGACAATCTCACCTGCCCGGACGTCAAGATCTATATCAGTGAGAGAGACACCGGTTGATTCGGCTGCGGCCAGATTCAAGCCTTTCACCTGAAGGCGAATTTCACCAAAGTCAGTTGTGCGTTCTGCCTGGCTGGAGGTGAATTCTTCGCCCATCATCATGGTGGCCAGAGAAGAGGTGGATTCTTTTTCAACGTCCACAGTGGCAATATGTTTGCCCGTTCTCAGAATGGTGGCTTTCTGGCAGATTTCTTTTATCTCGTCAAGTTTGTGACTGATGTAAAGGATGGCAAGACCTTCGCCGGCAAGACGCTTCAAGGTGACAAAGAGCTTTTGCACCTCCTGAGGCGTAAGCACCGAGGTTGGCTCATCCATTACCAGCAGTTGCGGCTTCTGCAGGAGGCAACGAACAATCTCGATCCGTTGGCGCTCGCCAACTGAGAGTGTATAGACATGGCGATGGGGATCGAGGGGAAGGCCGTAACGATCAGAAACCTCTATGATTTCATTGGCGAGTGTCTCACGGTCAACCTCTTCATCCATGCCTAAAGAGATGTTTTCAACGACGGAGAGGGAGTCAAACAGGGAAAAGTGCTGAAATACCATGGCAATGCCAAGCTCACGCGCCTTGGCCGGTGAGTCTATTTCAACAGGTGTGCCCTTGTAATAGATGGTGCCGCTGTCTGGTTTGAGGATGCCATAGATCATCTTCACCAGGGTCGACTTGCCTGCGCCGTTTTCGCCAAGGAGGGCATGCACCTCGCCGGATTGAAGACACAGATCGACACAATCGTTGGCCAACACTCCCGGGAAGCTTTTGGTCATTCCCTGGAGTTCCAATAGAAAATTGGATTTATCAGAGTTACTCTTCATCAGTCTCGCGCTACTGCTTTAAGATTGCCAGGTTATCGCAGTGAACTCTGCGGATTACTGGAGCAAAACATAACATGTTAATAAAGGGAACATAGCGTATACCCTTTTTTTTAAAAATTTTCATCCAAAGGAATTCATGGGCACGATGATTTTAGGAGTCAAGCATTTACTGAGATATTCGACTTTGCTGAAAAGTTGTGCCAAAACTCGATTTACTGGGAGAACGCTTTTCACATTTGCTGCTAATCAGGATACAATTTAATAAGATTGTTTGTGGGAATGTAACATCGGTTGTGATTGTTTGTAGCCCAAGCCGTTTTGTTTGTTTTCCAGTAATCGCCTATGATATAACGCAAAAAAAATGGATCAGAAGAGTCTCTCCTGTTGCAGGAGGCCCACCCAGAAAACGCTTATCATAGATGATGAGGAAACATCCCGTTTTTCTCTCAACTACTTCCTCCTGGGAGAGGGGTTTGAGGTTACCCTGACTACCAGTTACGAAGAGGCGGAAATCTTTTTGTCGCGTACGGAGTACGACATAATATTCGTAGAAATTGCTATCGCTGGCAGCCTCGGTTTCGATTTCCTCAAGAAAGTACGCGAATCATATCCTGATACGCAGGTAATTGTTGTGACCGGTAGTCCGGATATCGATAAGGCTCTAAACTCGCTTCAGCTGGGAGTCATCGACTTCATTCTCAAACCGGTTCGTCTCAATGAACTTCTCAAAGCCTCCAGGCTTGCCCTGCGCCAGAAACATCTATCTGGTGAGAACGAATACTATAGATCAAATCTTGAAACAATTTTCAGAAGTGTCAGGGATGGTATTGTCACTGTCGATACGTCTATGAGGATCGTGCACCTCAACGAGGCCGCTATGGTGCTCTGTGGTTTGAGTGATGCGGTTGGCAGACCTATCAGCGAGCAGGCTGTTGATTGTGGGCGAGGATGTCTGGGAATCCTGCAAGATGTGTTTACCGGGAATGAGGCAAAGCAACATTGCTATATTGAATGCCAACGTACACATAAACACGATCAGATAGTCAACTTGAGTGTCTCGCCATTGTTTGACAACAGCAATGGGTTTTCCGGTTATGTAATGGTTATGCGGGATGAGACCAAACTGCACCAGAAGGAGAACCTGTCCGTGGATGAGCCTGAGCTTGCCAAGCTGATAGGTGAAAATTCCCAAATGATATTAGTTAAAAAACTCATAAGGACTCTTGGTGAGTTGCGGACAACGGTGTTAATCACTGGGGAAAGTGGCACGGGCAAGGAGCTGACGGTTGATGCGTTACACAGCTTCGGGAAATTGTCGGACGGGCCGCTCATAAAGGTGAATTGTGGCGCATTGTCGGATAATATTCTCGAGAGTGAACTATTTGGTCATGTCAAAGGCGCCTTTACCGGGGCGACCACTCAACGGGATGGGCGATTTCATTTTGCGGATGGCGGCACGATATTTTTAGACGAGATAGGTGATATTACGCCGAAGACGCAGCTGCAATTATTGCGGGTTATCGAGACAATGTGCTTTGAACGTGTCGGGAGTTCAACGACAGAAAAAGTGGAGGTACGGATCATTGCCGCGACCAACTCTGATCTTGCTTTAAAGGTTGCCAGGGGAGAGTTTCGCGAAGATCTTTATTACAGGCTGAAAGTCGTTCAAATTTCCCTTCCGCCCCTGAGAGAGCGTAAGGATGACCTACCTCTGTTGACACGTTATTTTATTCAACAGCTCAATTGTCAATATAACAAAAAAATCAGAGGCATGACAGAGAATGCACAGAACTTTTTTCAGAAGTATTCCTGGCCTGGAAATATACGTGAACTGAAGCACTGCCTGGAGCACGCGTACATTTTTTGCAAAACGGGCATGATAGCAACATCTGACCTGCCGATGGAAATACAAAGAGAGAGCGGCATGGATGATGAGGGTTTGAGCCAGATACCGATTCAGGACAACGAACTGGAAAGGTTGAAAAGAGCATTGAAAGAAACTGGTGGTAACAAGGCCAAAGCTTCAAGGATGCTCAATATGAGTCGTAGAACAATTTATCGAAAAATAGTCAAATACAATCTAACCAATTGATGGCTCTGCAACCTTGTCTTTGCACGCAGTTCACAATTTTCATATTGAACCACTGGAAAAGTCCCGGCTACTAACCACCCCCAACCCGCATATGTCTCGCGTTGAGACGGCCTGATCGCCAGGGAGACGTGAGGTTTATGATAACAAGTAGCTAAAGCTCAAAAGCGAGGCGGGATGGCTGGCCGTCTCAACTCGCCCGAAGGGTAAAGATTGTCATATCGTTTGCGTCGGTGTTGCATCAAGGAGGGTGCGAACTGTATTGGCAAGCTGGCGCTGGCTGATGGGTTTTGGGATCAGACTCTTGAAGCCGATTTCTTTAACCTGCTTTTCGGAAATAAAAGAGCTGTATCCTGTACAAAGTATCACCGGGATGTCTCTTCTGATCTGCAGAATATACTCTAATAATTCCATACCGGTAATGTGGGGCATGGTCTGGTCTGTGATGATGAGGTCAAATTTATCAGGATTTGCACGAAAATATTCAAGAGCCAGTTCGCTATCTGAAAAGATGGTGACCTGGTAGCCAAGTTTGCCTAAAAAGGCCTGATAAAGTCGAGCTATAACCTTGTCATCATCCACTGCTAAAATATGCTCATCACCCCTTGGAGAGGGACCAGCAGTGTCTCGTATCTTTATATCAGTTTCCTTGCCGATTATAGGAAAATAGACATGGAAACCAGTCCCTTCTCCCGGGCTGCTTTCAAATTCTATATATCCTCCAAAATCGTTTACCAGTCCGTAAACCATTGCCAATCCCATGCCATTTCCTTTGTCTGTGGACCTGGTTGTGAAGTAGGGTTCGTAGATGCGGCTTACTATTTTCTCTTCAATGCCAATGCCGGTGTCGGTGATCGTAAGGAGTACATAATTCTTTGGGGCACTATCCGCCGTGCCATTTTCACATGGGGAATGTGCAACTCTCTGCAAGTTAACCGAGAGCTGACCGTGGGCGCTGGTCATGGCGTGAACTGCGTTGCTACAGAGGTCCATAGTGATCTGATAAAGACCCATCTGAGTTGCCAGGATATGGCCGCAGTCATCGTCAATCTTTTCAATTACCCGGATAGTAGAAGGCAGTGATGCGCGAATAAGCTGCAAGACTTCATGTATAACAGGTGCTATCTGTATGGGTTCTCTCTTTTCCTGCTTCTTTTTACTGAAGGTAAGTATCTGTTGAACGAGTGTTTTGGCATGCTTCGCAGCAAGAATGACGTGGTCTAAATCTTCTTTCGCTTCATTTCCTTCTGGTATCTTGCGCTGTGCAATTTCAGAGAAACCAAGAACCGAAGTGAGAATATTGTTGAAATCATGAGCAATTCCTCCAGCCAATGTGCCTATGGCTTCCATCTTCTGGTGTTGGAGATATTCTTCATCCAGCTTGAGCTGTTGGGTAATATCCCGGACTATGTGAACTGCCAGGTTACGATCGTCGCCGTTATTAATAAGTGGCGAGCAGGTTACGTGGAATGACTTGCCTGTTTGGTGATTTTTGATCACAGAAGTGAATGTTTTCTGTTTGTCTATTGCTTTAATTGACGGGCACGAGGGGCAGACCTCTGATGATCCGCAAAATATCTCATAACAGTGTTTGCCCTGCAGGTCTTCAATCTCTAAATTGAAAGTGTCGCACATTGATTTGCTGGCCCGGATAATGTTCATTTCCCTATCATGGATAGTGATCATGTCATGCATTGAATCGATGGCGTGTTCCAATTCCCTGTTTTTCCGGGTGAGGACATGTTCAAGGGCCTTACGGGCAGAAATGTCGGTCAGGGTTATTCTGAATTGCCTGTCATCATCGGAGTGGTTGAACTCGGTGCCGGACAATAAAACATGAATCGTACTTTTTTCGTCGCTGAGGATTTGGAGTTCGCAATTCTGTTTGAGGTGGGTCTGAATAATATCCTTACGAAAACGGTAATATACTGGAAGATCGTCACGGACAATGAAGGAAGAAAAAGACTTGTTGAGGAGTCGGAGCCTGTCTCTGCCAAACATTTCTGCTGCAGCAATGTTTATTTGTGTTATCAAGCCATTATTGTCTATGGTTAGGTAGCCGACGGGAGCGAAATCGTAAAGATCGCAACAGATTTGATTGGCTCGCTCTAATTCACTCTGTGCTTGGAGTAAATCCTCATTTTGGATTTCAAGTTCTGCCTGATACGTAGAAAGTTCATGTACCAGTTTCTGCATTTCACTGGTGACGGATGAGGGTAGGGTCTGACCGGGTTGTTTGCGTAACCATCTTTCTGCTCTTTTGCGCAAAGCCGAAAATTTATCGTTTCTGTCGAGAGGTTTGTTTGCCATTTTGGTCTTCCCTTTGTGGGTGGGGCAGTGCCTTACAGCGGTGAGATTTGAAACATGCTGACACTGGTGTCAAAAGCTTCAACAGTTTTTAAGGCCGGATCTTTAAGGACTACTGCTGCATAGTGCTGCAGTTCTCAGACAGAATATGGAGCTGGGATAATGAGATGGTGATTGATGACGTTAGGTGATTGTCAACTGTGATGTAAAAAACGTGTTATCAAGCAATAAAGCCAAATTGCCCGGAACGTCGTGCATGGGTATGGCGGCCTCAGGCAAACCCGGTATATTCTGTCCCAGTCCCTTAGTCTGTTTGCTGTTCTATAACAATTTCTTGCCCCTAATGTTGTGAAAGTGTTACGGATAAGTCAATCATATTAGAATGTTGCAAAATAACTTTGTCTATTGTCCAGGCAGTATTTGCCAGGTTGTGCTGTTTGGAATCGATAAACGTATTGTATTGCAAAGCGCTATTTGAGCGTATAAAACCTCATGCTGATTACATAGTAAATCTGTGCAACATATGTGGCAATATTTATCAGGGTGGCAATCAGCCCGCATCCATTGGTTGCAAGGCCAATGGATGCTGAGGTCAGGCCGAATATAGTGCGATTATTCCTGCAACGGGGGGATGTTATGGGGGGGCAGATAACAAATGCCGGTTTGTAAAAAGACAAACCGGCATTTGTAAATGACACCCTGAAGGTTCCAGGGTTACATGTTTCTTCTGTATTGCCCTCCTGCTTCGTAGAGAGCAGTGGTAATTTGGCCGAGGCTGCAGTAACGAACAGTTTCGATGAGCTGTTCAAAGATGTTACCGCCGCCTAACGCGACCGCTTTTAATTTTTCCAGCTGTTCCTGGCTTTGCGTGGAATTTCTTTCATGGAAGTCCGCCAGCCGGCGCAACTGGTCCTGTTTGATATCATCCGATGCGCGGGAAAGTTCCAGTGTGGCGTTTTCTTCATCGAAGTTGGCATCTGGGTTCCTGAAGGCATTCACGCCGATAATCGGATACTCGCCTGAATGCTTGAGATGCTCATAATACAGAGACTCTTCCTGGATTTTGCTCCGTTGGTAGCCGGTCTCCATGGCACCAAGCACGCCGCCCCGATCACTGATGCGTTCAAACTCGCTGAGAACCGCTTCTTCCACCAGATCGGTCAACTCATCGACCACAAAACTGCCTTGCAGCGGGTTCTCATTTTTGGCAAGGCCCCATTCGCGGTTGATGATCAACTGGATCGCCAGGGCTCTGCGAACAGATTCCTGACTTGGGGTGGTGATCGCCTCATCGTAGGCGTTGGTGTGCAGGCTGTTGCAGTTGTCATAGATCGCACAGAGTGCCTGCAGGGAGGTGCGGATATCGTTGAACTGGATCTCCTGGCAGTGCAGGGAACGGCCTGACGTCTGGATGTGATACTTCAGTTTTTGCGATCGCTCGGAAGCACCATATTTTTCGCGCATGGTTACCGCCCAGATTCGACGGGCCACCCTGCCGATAACCGTGTATTCCGGGTCCATGCCGTTGGAAAAAAAGAATGACAGGTTGGGGGCGATGCTGTCGATGTCCATACCTCTGGCCAGATAGTACTCTACATAGGTAAAACCGTTGGAGAGTGTCAGCGCCAACTGGGTGATGGGATTGGCTCCGGCTTCGGCGATATGGTAGCCCGAGACGGAGACTGAGTAGAAATTGCGGACCCTGTTTTCGATAAAGAACTCCTGAATGTCACCCATCATCTTCAGGGCAAACTCTATGGAAAAAATGCAGGTGTTCTGGCCCTGGTCCTCTTTTAAAATGTCTGCCTGAACAGTACCACGGACATTGGCAAGTACATCCTTTCTGATCTGCGCTTCGGTCTCGGCATCAGGTTTTCTGCCATTCTCCTGCTGGTATCTGTCAAGCTGCTGGTCCATGGCTGTGTTCATGAACATGGCCAGGATAATCGGTGCGGGTCCGTTTATGGTCATGGAGACCGAAGTGGTCGGTGAGCAGAGCTCGAAACCGTCATAAAGCAGCTTGACGTCATCAAGGGTACAGATTGAAACGCCTGAGGTACCGATCTTGCCATAGATATCGGGTCTGCTGTGCGGGTCCCAGCCATACAGGGTCACCGAGTCGAAGGCGGTGGAGAGACGCTTGGCTTCATAGTTGGCGGAGAGCAGTTTGAATCGCTTGTTGGTTTCACCGGGACCTCCTTCACCGGCAAACATCCTGGTCGGGTCTTCTTCGGTACGTTTGAGCGGGAAGACTCCTCCGGTAAAAGGGAAGAAACCGGGCAGATTCTCTTTTCTCAGCCAGCGGTAAGTATCGCCCGGATCACTGAACCAGGGCAGGGCGATCTTAGGGATTTTTGAATGGGAGAGAGACGTGGTGTAGAGTGGCACCCTGATCTCCTTGCCGCGGATTACATAAACCAGCTCATCACCGGAATACGCTTTACGGCGGTCTTCCCAGGTTTCCAGAGCCTCTTCGGTCTCCTTGGCAACATGGAGCCGCAGCGCTTCTTCTTGTTCCTGCAATGCGTTCAATGCCTCTGGTACGCAGGTACCTGCATCTTCAAGCATACTGATTGATTGGTTGAGGTGCCAGGCGTTACGAACAGCCAGGGACTGGGTTTCAGTATACTGATGATAGCCGCGAACGGTATCGGCAATTTCCGCGAGGTAACGGATGCGGTTGGCAGGGATTACTATGGTTTTTGAACTCGGGGTCTTCTTGTCCGGCTTTGGTAAGCCTGGAGTGAGCTGCAGGCTGGTTTTGGCTGCCAACCCTTCGATGATGCCATGATAAAGTGCCGTTACCCCATCATCATTGAATTTCGAGGCGATGGTACCGTACACCGGAAAATCCTCAGTGTCTGTTTCCCAGGCCTTGCGATTGCGTTTCACCTGTTTGCGTACGTCTCGAATGGCGTCGTCGCTGCCTTTTTTCTCAAATTTATTGATGACGATAATATCGGCGTAATCCAGCATGTCGATTTTTTCGAGCTGCGAGGGGGCGCCATACTCGCTGGTCATCACATACACCGAGAGATCAGAGAGGTCAGTAATTTTTGAATCACCCTGGCCGATGCCGGCTGTCTCGGCGATAATCAGGTCAAAGCCTGCGGCTTTGGCGACCTTTATCGCATCGGGGAGTGACGCGGAGACTTCGTTGGCAGAATCGCGGGTAGCCAGGCTGCGCATATAGACCCGTGAAGAGCCGGAGATGGAATTCATGCGAATCCTGTCACCGAGCAGGGCACCGCCGGTTTTCCGCCGGGACGGATCACAGCAGATAATGGCAATATTGATATCTGGTATATCGTTTAAGAATCTGAGCAGTAACTCATCGGTGAGAGAAGATTTTCCTGCTCCACCGGTACCGGTAATGCCAATCACCGGCGGCGTGTTTTTGGCGGCCATCGGCTCGATCATGGCCAGCAGTTCAGCCAGATTACCGCTGCTCTCTGTCCTCGCCTGCTGGGCCGCAGTGATAAATCTGGCGACTTCTCTTTTATCAGAACAGTTCAGTTGATCGGGATTGAGCTCCTTGAGGCTGGTGGTGGCAAAGTCCATACGGGAGATCATGTCATTGATCATGCCCTGCAGGCCCATGGTCGCACCATCTTCAGGGGAATAGATCCTGGTGACGCCATATTCTTCGAGCTCTTTGATTTCGTCGGCGACGATTACTCCGCCACCACCGCCAAACACCTTGATATGTGATGCCCCCCGTTCTTTCAGGAGGTCGATCATATATTTAAACGCCTCCATGTGTCCGCCCTGATAGCTGGACATGGCAATACCATTGGCATCTTCTTCGATGGCGGTGTCTACAAGTTCCTGCACGGAGCGGTTATGAGCCAGGTGGATGACCTCAACCCCGGAGTCCTGCAGGATTCTCCGCATGATATTGGTTGAGGCGTCGTGACCGTCAAAGAGTGAAGTGGCCGTTATGACCCTGACAGCGTGATTGGGAGAATAGATTTCTACATTCGCGTTCATGGTGTTTCCTCATGTTTCAGGTGAAATCGCGCACGACGATTTCCAGACACTTTCACGCGAAGCGTAGCAGCCAGGAGGATACAGCAGAAGGCGCCGGGGCTAAACATGCTCCTTCTTACTGTCCAGGAAGTTCATGATAAAATCAGTCTGCTGCGCGATGTAGCTCTCAATGGTGAAGTGTTTGGCAAAGTACCATCTTCTAAAAGTCCATGAGTGGCCAAGAATGGAGATGTTATGGCCCATCAGGTTGATGGTGTCGTCGTCGAGCTCCGGCAAGGTGCCGGTGCTTCTGATCTGGTGCATTGCCTCGATAAAAAGGTCGGTGATGTTTATCTCTGCTTCGAGCACCTTTTTCTGCCATTTGGGCGACAGGAACTGGGTGACCTGATACATCAGCAGCACGTGGTCACTCATTTTGTCGCAGACCAGAAAATATTCCCGAATAACTTCTGCCAGAGCGTCTTTTCCTCTCAACGGTCTGGCCAGCGCCTCTTTGACGCCGTGTTCAACTTCGGAAAAAATTGCCATGCAGACCAGATACAGCACATCCTCCTTGGTGGAGATATAGTCATACATGGTACCTATTGAGAGACCGGTGGCTTTCGCCAGCAATCGGGTGGTGGTTTTGTGGTAGCCGTGTTCAATGAAGAGCGGTACAGCGGCGTCGACAATCTGACGGCGCCTCTCTTTCACCAGCTCCTGATTCTTGATCTGGGTAACTACCTCTTTTGCATCGCTATCTTTCGTTCTCATATGTTGTTTTTGCCTATCGTTGTTCGGTTACTTATTGATCTTGCAAAGGAAATACGATGGTAAACTATACAATATTAAGAAAGAACAAAAGAAAAACCTGATTTAACCGCCCCGTCCGCAGATCTCTCAAACAGTCTTAGTCAGCACCTCTTAAACGCTTACAGCCCGGTTTTCCATTTTTCTGTCTCGACAAAAGGCGTATCTCAAGAGAAATTCGGGCTGGTAGCTCAGCGGCAAAGATGAGTACCGATAACCAGCCTCTGGATTTCGCTGGTTCCTTCGTATATCTCGGTGATCTTGGCGTCCCTCATCATGCGTTCCACCGGGAACTCACGGGAATAACCATATCCGCCAAATATCTGCACAGCCTGGGTGGTCACCTTCATGGCAGCCTCGCTGGCAACGAGTTTGGCCATTGCCGCTTCCTGGCTGTACGACAGATTATTACTTGCCCGATAGGCGGCCTTGTATATCAGCAGCCGGGCGGCCTCAATCAGGCAGGCCATATCTGCCAGCTGGAACTGCACGCCCTGGAACCTGGCAATTGGAGTGTCGAACTGTTTGCGTTCTTTGGCGTAATCGACAGCAAGATCCAAAGCACCCTGGGCGATGCCCAGTGCCTGGGAACCAATACCGATACGTCCACCGTCCAGGGTCTTCATGGCGATCTTGAACCCTTCTCCGGCCTCTCCCAGGAGATTGGAGGCAGGGATCGCGCAATTTTCGAAAACCAGTTCCATGGTAGGGGATGAGCGGATTCCCATTTTCTTTTCTTTTTTTCCGAAAGTAAAACCGGGAGTGCCTTTTTCTACGATGAACGCGCTGATGCCATGATGTTTTTGCGCATTTTTATCAGTTCGAGCCAGCACCAGATATGTTTCCGCATCTCCACCGTTGGTAATAAAGACCTTGGTGCCGTTCAGTATATACTGGTCGCCTTCGAGGTTGGCTGTGGTTCTGGTACCTCCGGCATCCGATCCGGCAGAAGGTTCGGTAAGTCCGAAAGCGCCCATCTTGCTTCCTTCGGCGAGTGGAGTCAGAAATTTCTGTTTTTGCTCTTCGGTGCCGAACAGGTAGATGGGATTTGAGCCGAGTGAGATATGGGCCGAAAGGGTGACTCCGGTGGAGGCACAGACTCTCGAGAGTTCTTCAACGGCTAGGGCATAACTGAGATAATCGGCCCCGCCTCCGCCATACTCTTCCGGGAAAATTATGCCGGTAAGACCGAGTTCAGCAAGGCGGTCAAACATTAAAGCACGGTCGAACCGCTCTTCTTCATCGCGCTCGGCGGCGCTTGGGGCGACTTCGTTTTCGGCGAAGTCACGAACCATATCTTTAATCAACCGTTGTTCTTCTGATAATTCAAAATTCATATAGCCCGCTCCATATGCCTGACGATGGTATTATCGGTCGGAATAGCTGTAAAAGAGATGCATCCCACACCCGGAGGAGGAGTCGTCGACGTGTACGGCTGTTCCAGTGGGCGGTGGTAACAGGGGCCGAAGCGTGCTGCCAGCCGGGTGCAGAATGATCTCAAATGATGCAACTGCCAGTCTTAATAAAACCTTTTCATAGAAATCGAACGTCTATGCCTGATCAGTTTTTCTTAGAACTCAGCTCTGGAAAATCCCAATAGAAGAATTCTTTACGTTCACCAGCCTTGCCGGAATCGGGGCGATCAGTTTCCTGTTGCCTGAGTTCGATACGGCGGATCTTACCGCTTAAGGTCTTGGGCAGCTCAGGGACGAACTCGATGATTCTCGGAATCTTGAACTTGGCAAGAATCTGAATGGTGTGCTGGAAGAGCTCAAGCGCCAGTTCCCTGGAAGGTTCATATCCCTCTTTCAGGATGACGAATGCTTTGACCAGCTGATGCCGTTTGGGATCGGGAACACCTACTACGGCAGACTCGGCGACAGAATCGTGTTCGATAAGCGCACTCTCAACCTCGAATGGACCGATACGAAAATCGGAAGACTTGATAACGTCATCGCTGCGACCGACAAACCACCAGTAGCCGTCTTCGTCGATGGAAGCTCTATCACCGGTATAGTAATAATTGTCGATAAATACCGAGGCCATCTTTTCGGGGTTACCGATATATTCGGTAAAGAGGCCAACCGAGCGCCAGCGGTCGAGACGAACGACGATATGGCCGGGTTCATCGGTTTTGGTGACCTCGTTTCCTTCTTCATCGACCAGGGTGACATCGTACATGAATGATGGATAGCCGAACGATCCGCTACGCATTTTACCTGTCATCCATGGAGGATTGCCGATCATAGCGGTGGATTCTGTCTGGCCGTAGAAATCGCGAATCTCGGTGCCGGTAAGACCCTTCCACTTGGAGATCACCTCCGGGTTCAATGGTTCGCCCGCACCGATTGATTGACGCAGCGCCGAAAAATCGAATTTAGAGACATCGAGATTAATGAACAGTCGCCATGCCGTTGGTGGAGCGCAAAAAGTGGAAACCTTGTGTTTGGCGATGGTGGCGAGGTACTTGTCGCCATCCAGGGCGGCAAAGTTAAAACCGGTGGCGGTGGCGCCGACATTGAGCGGTGCGAAAAAGCTCGACCATGCCCATTTAGCCCAGCCTGGTGCGCTCAGGTTGTGATGCACATCGTCAGGGCGGATACCGATCATCACCGAGGTGGAAAGATGGCCGATGGGGTAGGAGGCCGCCGTATGACCAACCCGCTTGGGAAGCCCGGTGGTGCCGGAGGTGAAGAAACAGAACAACAGGTCGTTGGAGGCTGTGGCTGCGGCTTTTGCCTCTGTGGGTTCATCGTTGAGCTGTTTGAAATTTGTCCAGCCGTCTTTCTCACCGAGTACCAGCTTGATTTTTGGCGTTACACCGGTCAGTTTCAGCGCTTCATCCATGATGTCGGTGTAAATTTCATCTGCCAGTATACAGTCGGGCTTATACGTCTCAAATCTGAATTGCAGCTCACGGACAGTCATGGTAGTGGCGGTGGGAACAGCTATAACACCGCCCTTGACACAAGCATAGCTGGCGAACCAGGTCTCCGGCACGATGGGTGCCATCAGGTACATATTATCGCCTTTGTCGACCCCGGCTTTATGAAGCCCGTTCAGGCACTGGTTGCCTCGCTCAGCAAACTCTTTATACGTGAACTGTTTACTGTCACCGGTATGAATATCTGCCCAGATCAGGGCCAGATGGTCGGGGCGTTCCTGGACATGGAGCCCTTCAAAGATTTCTTCGGCCCAGTTAAAAGTTTCCGGGAGTTCCATTGCATTGAATTTTTTAAAAAAATCCTTTGCAACCGCCTCTTTTTGATCGTTGTCCTCCATCAGGTTGAGGTCCATAACCTCTTTGTACAGATTTTCCATACCCATAATGACTCCTTGCAGTTCAGGTTTTGAGGTGTACATCAGAGCAGGCCAAAGGCCCATGCCCACTAAAGAAACATCCACAACACTGCAAAAAACTTCACTCAGTACATCGAAAATCTAACGAGCGCTCGCTCGTCATTGTGGCCAGGGTTCAGATTGCATCTGGCAGATTACCTGCCTGTATCGCTGGAACAAAAAATCTCAATTCGCCGGATCAGGGCAGCCGTCCAATCTTTTACTCATATCTCCAGAGAGATGAAAGTTTGGCTCTTCGTTGAAAATGATTGACAAAAAGATGCCGGTGAGTAAACATCTTCAACAGGAGAGCGAGCGCTTGGTCGGTTTATGTTTTGTTCGATTAAACAATGAAATGCAGAGTAGTTCAAGATATTTTTTTTACACAATTGTGAAGTAAACCGGCAGGAGCACTCCGGGAGCGCGTAAATACGAGGGGAAGTGGTCGTAACTATCTGACAGAGAGATAAAAATTGTTCCTTCTATCTGAACAGCAACTCAACATGAGGGGAATGTCATGAAACAGGCTGTAATCGTAAGTGCGGTGCGTACTCCACTGGGCAGCTTTGGCGGCTCTCTTGCCGGAACGGGGGCAACAGAACTGGGTGGCCATGTGATTCGGGAAGCCGTGGGGCGCGCTGGTCTTGCTCCAGAGTCTGTTGATGAATGTATCATGGGTATGGTACTGCCCTGCGGTTACGGTCAGAACCCGGCAAAGCAGGCAGCGATCAAGGGCGGGCTTCCTGATCTGGTGGAAGCGATCACCGTCAACAAAGTGTGTGGTTCTTCATTGAAAGCGGTAATGCTCGCGGCCCAGGCCATTCAATGTGGTGATGCTGATATCATTGTAGCCGGCGGTATGGAGAACATGAGTAGCGCTCCGTACTATATGGAAAAAGCGCGATGGGGCTACAGAATGGGGCCGGGCAAGATAGAGGATCATATGGTTCATGATGGACTCTGGGATGTGGTCAATGATTTCCACATGGGTATGTCCAATGAGTTGAGCAGCCAGAAGTGGCAGATCAGCCGGGAAGATCAGGACAGGTTTGCGGCAGAATCATTCAGGCGGGCAGGTAAAGCGATTGAAGAAGGACGTTTTACAGATCAGATAGCTCCGGTATCCATACCGCGACGAGGTAAGGAGCCGCAGATATTTTCTGTGGATGAATGTGTTCAGCCTACGGACTATGAGACTCTTGCCAGAATGAGGCCGGCCTTTGCCAAGGATGGGGTTGGCACAGCCGGTAATGCGTCGATTATCAGTGACGGTGCTGCCGCTTTAGTACTCATGAGCAGGGAAAAGGCCGAGGAACTCGGTTGCACGATAATGGCCGAGGTCGGGGCCCAGGCATCCCACGGAATAGAGTTGAAATATGTGTTGATGGCACCAATCTACGCAATCCCGAAAGTTCTCAAGAAAGAAGGGATTGCCATTCAGGATATTGATCTTTTCGAGATAAACGAAGCCTTCAGCGGTACCTCGGTTGGTATAAACAGGGTCCTGGAACTGGACCCGGACAAAGTCAACGTCAACGGTGGCGCCGTCGCTCTTGGTCATCCAATCGGAGCAAGCGGTGCAAGACTGTTGACCGATCTGCTCTATGAACTTGAGCGTAGAGATTTACAGCGGGGATTGGTTTCTCTCTGCCTTGGCGGTGGGGAAGCGGTGGCGTTGATTGTTCGTCGACCCTAGGCTGAATTGAAAAGAAATCCAATGCCATAACGTTGTCAAAAAACAACAATTACGCAACAGGTCAAAAAGTTTGAAGCAGTTGAGTGTGCTGTTTAAAGGAGAAGACAGACTGCAGTCATAAGCTGCCGGGGGACAGTCTATGACTGCAGTCGATAACAGGCAGGTTGTATAGCCTCAGAAGTACTTCAACAAACGGATTACTGAAAGGTGAGCGAGTTATGAGCGTACAGACATTTGGTGTGGTTGGGGCAGGGCAGATGGGTAACGGTATTGCCCAGGTTGCGGCAATGAGCGGCCTGCAGGTACTGATGAGTGATATCAAGCAGGAATTCGCTGAAACTGGCCTGAATCACATCATAAAAAATCTCAACAGGATGGTAGAGCGGGGAAAAATGTCTGATGACTCCCGCCAGGAAGCCATTGACCGTATCAGCATTACCTCAAGCCTGGATGATATGGCTAAGGTCGATTATGTGGTGGAGGCCGCGACCGAACAGGAGGATTTGAAATTCGCAATTTTTCGTGATCTCGATCGAATCTGTCCGGCCAGGGTAATCCTCGGCACCAATACCTCCTCTATTCCCATTGGCAGAATTGCGGCCCAGACCGGGAGACCTGATAAGGTGATCGGCATGCATTTTATGAATCCGGTGCCTGTCATGAAACTGGTTGAGGTGATCAAGGGAATTGCGACCTCGGATGAGACCTTTTCAACCACCTGGGAACTGTGCGAGCGGTTTGGAAAGACTCCGGCCGAGGCCAATGATTTTCCGGGCTTTATTGCTAACAGAATCCTGATGCCCATGATTAATGAGGCGATATTCTGCCTCTATACCGGTGTGGGCAAAAAAGAAGATATCGATACCGTAATGATGCTCGGCATGAATCACCCGATGGGGCCGCTGGCGCTTGCGGATCTTATTGGTTTAGACACCTGCCTGGCTATTATGGAGACCCTCTACGATGGTTTCAAGGACTCGAAATACCGGCCATGTCCATTGCTCAGAAAATATGTGGAGGCGGGCTGGTACGGAAGAAAGACCGGCAAGGGGTTCTACGACTATTAAGCCGAATTTCTCGTGAACATGCCGTTGATTGGCAGGAAGGCGATACCACATTAGATCTTCGATAAGATCAGCACGGTGCTTGTGATCTGCAAAATGCTGCAGAAGATAACGCTGCCTGAGCTGATGAGAAATCCGGGCGGAGTAGAAAAACACCTTCGCCAATCTTCAAACTGAACGTCGTGTAACTCAGGGGATTGTGATGAAAGCAGAAATTATCGGAACACCGGCGTCGGAACTGGCCAGCCGAATACAAAAGCTACAACAGGCTCTGGCGGCGAAGAGTATCGATGCAGCACTGATCGTACAGAAAACCGATTTCTACTATTTCAGCGGAACCTCTCAGCAGGGCTGGCTATTCGTGCCGGTTGAGGGCAGGCCGCTGCTGATGATTTTCAAGGAGTTTGAAAGGGCAGAGGAGGAATCTGGGCTGGAATGGATTGTACCCCTGGTCAGCCCGAAAAAGATACCGGCCCTTCTCAAGGAGTATGGCTATCCGTCCCCAAAGCGTCTGGGAATGGAGCTGGACGTGTTGCCGACCGCACTCTACTTTCAATACAAACAAATTTTTGATGGGGCGGAGATTGAGGATGTCTCCCTTGAGATCCGGTTGATCCGCTCCATTAAATCGGAGCACGAGCTGGGTCTGCTACGTTCGGCAGCCGCGCTTTCAGACAAGGTGGCGTCGCGGGTGCCGGAGCTGCTGGCAGAGGGCAAAACGGAAGTAGCCCTGGCAGGCGAGGTGGAGGCGTATGCCAGAAGCCTTGGGCATCAGGGCATAGTGCGTATGCGGCTTTTTGGCAGCGAGCTGTTTTACGGCCACATCATGGCGGGAGCAGCCGCAGCAGTCCCCAGTTATCTGGCCTCACCCACCGGTGGTAAAGGGGTAAGCGGTTTGATCAGTCAAGGTGCCGGATTTAATAAAATAGCAGCCAATGAGCCGGTGCTGGTTGATTATGTTTTCGCTTACAATGGCTATATCTCGGACCACACCAGAGTCTTCTCGCTGGGCACTGTGCCGGATGAGTTTTTAATAGCCCACGAAGCGATGCTGGAGATTCAGGAATGTATTGCCAGACTCGCTGTGCCCGGTGCGATAGCAGGGGAACTCTATGAGCAGATGATATCCCTGGCAGAGGCCAAAGGGCTGGCGGAAAACTTCATGGGCGCAGGAGATCGAAAAATACGTTTTACAGGTCATGGCGTGGGGTTGGAACTGGACGAATTTCCATTCATTGCCAAGGGACAGAAACTGACGCTGGCAGAGAACATGGTCATCGCCCTGGAGCCCAAAGTCATTCTCCCTGGCAAAGGTGTGGTGGGAATTGAAAACACCCATGTGGTGACTCCGGGCGGGCTTGAGCGGTTGACGCATTTTCCGGATGAGATCCATGCCCTGGTATGAAGTGATGTGAAATCCTGACAGGGTACGACATTACAAACAGTTGCTGCGGTTATATCCAACATGGAGATACTATGCCAACCGATATTAAAAATGTTTCGGAGCTGGACCAGAGAGAGACGGCAGGCTATGTGCTGGATCTGTTTCACCGTCTCATCATTCACCACGCTCTCTGGTACAGCGAGGTGCACCACCAGTTGGGCCATGAAAAGGCAAGCAGGATACTCTCGAAGGCCGCTAAAACTTCAATCAACATTCAGCTCAAACATCTGGCCAAGCTTTTTGAGTTCGATCTGGTGGATGGCATACCGGAGCCGCTTCTGGAGATGGATGAGGCCAGGCTGCATGAACTGCGGCAGCGTATTGCGAAAAACTGGCTGGTCAACGATGGTGTCTGGTTTCAGACCATTGAGAAGTCGGAAGGGATGAACGACGCCAAACGATGCAACGATTCATGCTGGGCGCGCTTTTCACCTTTTGAGGCTGAAACAATAAAAGAGAAGCTGCAGCTGGGGGAGCAGTCTGGGCTGGCAGGATTACAGCAGGCTCTGGCGCTCAGGTTGTATGCAAATATCAACACGCAGTCGATATGTGAGGAAACACCTGAATCGTTTGTTTTTCAGATGAACGAGTGCCGGGTGCAGAGCGCCAGGAAGCGAAAGGGCATGGCTGATTACCCATGCAAGTCTGCAGGCCTGGTGGAGTATACCTATTTCGCCAGAAGCATAGACAGCAGAATCAGTACCGAATGTATCGGCTGTCCTCCGGATGAGCACCCTGAAGATTGGTATTGTGCCTGGAGATTTGTATTGAACGACACGGATCAGGCCAGGGCCGTATGAGAAGACTGACCGCAAAAAGGAGAGATAAATGCACGCCATGAACAACGTTCGTTTTGAGAAAAAAGGTGCTGTTGCAGTAGTTACCATAGATCGCCCCAAGGCACTCAATGCACTGAACTTTGAAACGTTGAAAGAATTACAATGTTTTTTTTATGAGATCGATATGGATCGGGAGATCGGTGCGGTGATCCTTACCGGTGGAGGTGATAAGGCCTTTGTGGCCGGTGCGGATATTGCCCATATGCAGGAACTCGATGCCCGGGCCGGAGCAGAGTTTGCCGAACTTGGGCATCAGGTGATGAGTGCGTTGGAAAACCTGAATCAACCGGTGATTGCCGCTGTAAACGGTTTCGCTCTGGGTGGAGGTTGTGAACTGGCTATTTCCTGCGATATCAGAATAGCCTCAGAGAATGCAAGATTCGGTCAACCCGAGGTAAATCTTGGGGTTATTCCAGGTTTTGGCGGAACCCAGCGCTTACCGAGGATTATTGGTCGGGGGCTGGCGGCGGAACTGCTCTTTACCGGCGATATGATCGACGCAACGGAAGCGCATCGCATCGGTCTGGTAAACAAGGTGGTGCTGGCAGAGCAGTTGCTCCCAACCTGCATGACCATGGCGGAGAAAATCACCAGTAAAGGCCCCGTGGCAATTCGCCTCTGTAAAGAGACCATGAAGAATGGTCTGGAGATGGATATTGGCCGTGCCTGCAGGTATGAGGCGGTGCAATTTGGTCAATGCTTTGCGACTTCGGATCAGAAAGAGGGGATGAAGGCATTTCTTGAAAAGCGGAGAGCCGAGTTCACCGGTGAGTAATTTCGGTCGATTGTTCCACGAGTCGATCCGGTTGGCTGGTTCGCAGAGCTTTTACTCTGTACCGGCCTTCACAAGCTCCAACTGGAATCTTTAGTCAGCACGGGCTTGGGACGGAAGTACCGACCTTTGGTCATACAACAAATGATTGGAGAAAGCATGAATCTTGATTTAACAGAAGAACAGCGATTGATACAGGATATGACCCGCGAATTTGCAGCAGCCGAACTGGCGCCGGTGGCTGATGAGCTTGATCGCGGTGACAATATTGAAACGTTCCATGCCAATTTGAAAAAGCTGGCAGAGCTGGGGTTGATGGGGCTCAATGTGAATGATGAATATGGTGGTTCAGAAGCGGGTGTGGTTGCATTCAGCATAGCCCTCACAGAGATTGCCAGAGCATGTTCATCGACTGCGGTGACGGTTTCTGTCAATAATATGGTCAACGAGGTAATTCAGGCGCTTGGGAGCGAGGAGCAGAAACAAAAGTATATCAGGCGGATCTGTGATGGCGAGTATCTGGCTGGTGCCTTTGCCCTGACAGAGCCCGGTGCCGGTTCAGACCCGGCAGGCATGACCACCAGAGCAGTGCGCGACGGCGATGAATGGGTGCTTAACGGCTCGAAGATTTTTATCACCAGTGGTAACTGTGCAGGAGTTTTCGTGGTCTGGGCGGTAACCGATCCGGCCGCACCGAAAGGCAAAGGAATCAGTCTGTTTCTGGTGGAAGCAGATACGGAAGGATTGGTAGTCGGTAAAAAGGAAGAGAAAATGGGCCAGAATGCTTCGGCCACCAACGAGATTCTTTTTCAGAATTGCCGTGTCCCCGCCGATGCGATGATGGGCAAGGAAAATGATGGCTTTCGGGTCGCGGTGACAGAGCTCGCCGGTGGGCGTATCGGCATCGGTTCACTGGCACTGGGGATAGGGTTGGCTGCCATGGACGTCGCCACCACATATTCGCTGGAACGCAAACAATTCGGTAAGCTGATCAGTGAATTTCAGGCCATACAGTGGAAAATATCCGACATGTATACCGCGCTTGAAGCAAGTCGTCTGCTGCTAATGAACGCCGCGTATAAAAAGGAACAGGGTCGAAGTTTTGCCAAAGAAGCATCCATGGCCAAGTTATTTGCATCTGAGACTGCCAACAAAGCCTGCTACGAGGCAATGCAGATACTCGGAGGCTATGGCTACACCAGGGATTACCCGATCGAACGCTATACCCGGGATGCGCGTATTACCACAATCTACGAGGGAACCAGCGAAATTCAGAGAGTGATCATAGCGCGGGAAATCCTGAGCGAACTGTCCTGATCGGGTTTTGCCGGAAATATCTGAAGTGGCAGCGGCGGTTATCGGCGGGCCTGCAGAGAGTCATCGGTGATATCCACCGGAACTCCGCTCTGGTCCCGCAGAGCAACCGCCAGCTTGTGTCGATCTACTAGCGGCCAGAGATCCTTGTCGCTCAGGGCACGCCTTGCGAGGCTGCCGAGACTGAGGTGCTTTTGGTATACGTCCCTGTGTATTTCGATGTAGATCTTGTTGCCGTCCCGTGCAGCTTTGACGGGCTGGTAGACCAGGTTGACTTTGGTCCCCATTTTTACCACCCCGAAAAATCGTTCGATATCTTCAGGGTACATCCGAATGCAACCCTGCGTAATGGTGCGGCCCACAGACCAGGCGATATCGGTGCCGTGAATACCATAAGCACGTATGCTCAGGCCAAGCCAGTATTTGCCAAGTGGGTTGTCCGGGCCGGGTGGAACGGAGCGGAAAGAATATTTGTGCCTCAGCGACGACGGCACGGTCCAGGTTGGGTCAACGGTTTTGCTGGCAATATGGTAGCGACCGAGGGGCGTCTGATGCGAGGGCGTGCCGATGCTGACCGGATAGGTGGTGACCATGGGTATGCCATTGCGCTTATGGTAATAATAGAGCCTTAGCTCAGCAATATTTATGACGATGCCCTGCTGGCGTGCGTCGGGCAGGATGCGTTCGGTAGGAAGTGCCAGTCTTTGACCTACCGGCGGCAGCCAGGGGTCGTAGTGCGGGTAGAGATCAATTATTTCGTTGTAACCAAGACTGTATTTGCGGGCGATTTTGAGCAAGGTCTCTTTAGGGCCAACCACATGACTGACCTTGTAACCGATGATAGGTCGAATCTGCGAGGTATAGAGCCCGGAGCCATTATATGAGACCTGTGTTTGGGATGGTTGAATTATACCATTGCTCCTGACTGGAGCGGGTCTGGGGGCAGGTCTTTCATCGGTTGTGGCAAGAGAGACGATTTGTTTACCTATGCTGGTGTAGCGCCAGAGAATCTTAACATAGTCTCCAACCCGATAAGCCTTGAGGTTGACTTTTTTCCCATCCTTTACCAGGATGGCGTCGGGAGCGACTTTTCCACCAACGATGCGCTGTCTGCCGGACTGATCGGCATCGACTATGACTATATTGGAGTTAGGGGACACGACAATCAGTCTGCCATGGGAAACATGCTCGTCACGCCCCATTGCCCTGGCCTCACCTGCGTTTGCGACAGGAAGGTGCGAAGGTGGCAGAAAAAGGACGCAGCACAGGATGGAAAAAAGCAACAGCGCAACAGGGTTGCGCTGTTGTTGATTACGGCTCCGTCGCAAACCAGCAAAGGCAGCCTTAAACGAATAGCTCATAAAGAAAAGTTAAAAAAGGTAATGATAGCTACTTCTTCATTCCATGCTCGTACATGCGCTCCATCTTCTCGGCGGCATTTTCTGCTCTCATAGCAGCATCTTCAGCCCTGGTGGCGGCGGCTTCAGTCCGATTCATCATAGCTTCTTGCTCGGTATTTTTTTTGTGTGCACAACCACTGGACAACATCATGGTGCAAACCATAAAAAGTGTTGCGATAGCTGAAAGTTTAGTAGTTTTCCACCTTTTCATTGTGTAATCCTCCTTTGTTAATTCTAGAGCTCTGGCTGGAACTTTGCCGGTCGCTGCATCTTCACATTCCTGGTGTTGATGCAGAATTGAAAACCTGCATAAGTACTGTGTCTGCTGTTCCGCTGGTACTATCCAGGCACTGCTGATGAATCGTGTGGGTAACGCTGGCAAATAACTACAGCATTGTTCCAATCTGGTGCCCGTTGGCGGGAATACCCTTAAATATGGCATTCTCCAGGCTGCTATAAATATCCTAGCTGAAAGAAGAGGCTTTTTGAAGAGAAGAAAAAACACCAGAATGTGAAGCAGGCAAGATTTTTATGAAATGCGAAAATTGTTTGTGAAAACTGCAACCCTGCTATACCTTGTAATGTCTTTAGATATCATAAAAAAGGAGTTATCAATAATGACAGTGCCAGACGGCTATCTTGCCTGTACCCCGAGTATCGATTGTGATCATCCCGCAGTAAGAGAATATGCAAACCGCAACACTGTTGCCGGTACATCAGTTGTTGAAATGGCTGTATCACTTTATTATGCAGTGCGTGATGACTTCCGCTACAATCCGTATAAGGTCGATCTTACACTTGAGGAAATACGAGCCTCGGCGACTTTAAGCAAAGGGTATGGCTGGTGTGTGAGCAAGGCGGTGCTGCTCGCCGCATGTTGTCGGGCGAAGAATATTCCGGCCCGGCTGGGCTTTGGAGACGTCCGAAATCATCTTTCCACCGAGCGGCTTCGCCGGCTGATGAAAACCGATGTATTTTACTGGCACGGATTTACCGATATGTATTTAGAGGGTGTGTGGGTTAAGGCAACGCCTGCCTTTAACCTCCAGCTCTGCGAGAAGTTTGGTTTTCCGCCTCTTGAATTTAACGGTAGAGAGGACTCTGTTTTTCATCCCTTTGATAATAAAGGGAACAGGCATATGGAATATTTGCATGACAGGGGCAGATACCACGACCTGCCGCTCACTGAGATTCGCCGGACTTTTGCTGAGCACTATTCGGATATAGAGCAAGGTAAAGATGCGGATTTTGACGCAGATGTGTCAAGAGAGACCGCCAGGTAAAAAGCAGGGTAAATAGTGGTGCTGTACTTTGAAAATATTAAAAATATTGTAGGTTAATCACGCTTGCTTTACTGTTAAGGGTAGTTGGGGAAATCAGAAAAAAAACAGGATTTCAGCGCCGCGCAATGCTAAAAGGGGCTGGCATCATACTCAAAGGACGTAGGATATGCCGACTTCAAAACACTGGGCAGACAGTTATGTCGAGAAAACCGTAAGCGCAGAAGCTGCAATCGGGAAAATTCAATCCGGTCAGCGGGTGTTTATTGGCTCGGGCTGCGGTGAACCCCAGGAACTGGTAAAGGCGCTGGTGGCTAAAGCCAACAGTTTCAGCGGGCTTGAGATCCTGCGTCTGCTCACCCTCGAAACGGTCTCCTTTGCGGCTATTGCCGACAGGACCAAAGACACCAGTCTCAATGTACGTTCCATTTACCTTGGTTCAACCCGTTCAGAGGCGATTTCAAGACACAAGCGCTTTATCACCCCGATGAACATGTCGGATGTGCCAATGCTTTTTTCAACCAGAAAATTGCCGATCAATGTGGCCATGATCCAGGTTTCGCCACCCGATGACTTTGGTTGGATGAGCCTTGGTATTTCAGTGGACGTCACTCTTGCAGCCGCACGGGCGGCTGATCTGGTTATCGCCCAGATTAACCCCCGCATGCCACGGGTAATGGGTCAGAGCTTTCTTCATGTGAACTATGTAGATGTATTTGTCGAGCATGAGGAACCGATTCTCTCTGTCCCATACACCAATGATCCTTCAGAAGCAGACCAGTTAATCGGCAAACATATCGCCCGGGTCATAGAAGATGGTTCGACCCTGCAAATTGGCCTCGATGCAGCCTCCCAGGCTACATTGCAGGCCCTCTCCAACAAGACCGATCTTGGCGTGCACTCCCAGTTTCTTACCGATGACATTATGCAACTCTATGCCCGTGGTAATATTACCAACCAGCGAAAGGGCTTTAACGACGGCAAGATGGTTGCCTCCATGGCGGTGGGAAGCGAAGATCTCTACGAATTTTTAAACGACAATCCTGCGGTGGATTTCCACCCCTCGGATTATGTAAACGACCCATTCGTCATTTCACGGCATAACAGGATGGTATCCCTCAATGTCGCACATTCTATGGATCTTACAGGGCAGATGGCTGCAGAAGCGCGGCTCAGTTCGCGTTTTGCCGGTATCTCTGGGATTGCGGATTTTGTTCGGGGGGCCCGGCGCTCACCTGGTGGTAAATCCATCCTGATGATTCGTTCCACCTCACAGAATGAAGATGGGTCAGTCAGATCGAATATCGTTCCACATCTGCAGGATGACGTGGTGTTGGTTCCGCGTGGTGATGTGCATTTTGTCGCTTCTGAATATGGTATTGTCAATCTGTTCGGCAAAAGCCTGCAGGAACGAGTTATAGCAATGATCAGTCTGGCTCACCCCGATTTCCGTGAAGAGCTCTTCAAGGAGTCTAAAGAATTGGGCTTGATTGGCACAGAGCGAACCCTTGGTGAGGCCGTGAAGGCAATTTACCCGGTCAAGCTTGAAGAGGTCCTTGACCTCGATGGGCAGCGAGTCACTATCCGGCCAAGCAAACCCGTGGATGAGAGAAGAATTCAGGAGCATTATTACACGCTGCCTAAAGAAGACGTTTTGTCCCGCTTTTTTTGCCAGAAATCGCATTTTACCCGGACCGATGTTGAAGCACGTTCGCATACCGACTATGTCAACGCCTTGAGCCTGGTGGCAGTCACCGGTGAATTCGGTTTTGGTAAAATCGTAGGTGTGGCTGAGATGATGCGACTCAGGGGGGCAAATATGGCAGAGGTGGCCTTTTCTGTGGGCAGGGATCTGCAGGGCAAAGGCCTGGGTAAAATTTTCCTGCGCAAATTGGCTGAAGCAGCGCGCGAAAACGGTTTGGCGGGCCTTATGGCTTTTACTTCCCCGGGGAACAAGGGCATGATCAAACTGTTTCAGACATTACCCTACAAGGTGCAGAAGCGTTTGGAAGACGGGGACCTTGTGCTGACCTGTAAGTTTGAGGATGTAATTTAAGATAATGATGCAATAATATGTCTGTCATTTAATTAAAGCAGATCTAGCGGGCTGGCTGTTGGTTCTCTCAAATCTTTTATCACATGTGTATATATCATGGTGGTTTCAACACGTGTATGTCCAAGGTATTCTTGAATCTGTCGTAGGTCGATACCATTCAGGAGCAGATGGGTGGCAAAAGAGTGTCGCAGAGTATGCACCGAAGCATGCTTATGAATGCCGCTTGAATTCAATATGTTTTTGAAATACCGTTGGAGCATCTTATCCAATACATGATGCCTGCCTATCCTGCCAGAAACCGGATCAACTGAGATCCTGCCACTTGGAAATAGCCATTGCCAGGCTGTTTGTTTCGAAGCATTAGGGTATTTTCTCGATAATGCATTGGGCAACCAGACTTCACCATAACCGGCTGCAATATCTTCCCGGTGTAAATCGATAACATTTTCTATGTGAGGTTTGAGTTTCGGCTTCAGCATTTCAGGCAAAAGGGTAGTTCTATCCTTTCCTCCTTTTCCATCACGTACGTAGATCAGATTATGTGTGAAGTCGATATCTTGAATTCGCAAGCGGCAACATTCATTAACGCGCAAACCTCCTCCATAGATAAGCTGTAGCATGAGGCCTCGTGTTCCGGATACTTTTTCGAGTAGAATTCTTACCTCATCTATGGAAAATACCACAGGAAGCTTACGGTCAACTTTGGCCCGAATTCCGTCCCGCATTTCCGAGAGTTCAACATCTAGTACCACCTTGAAAAAGAGTAGCAAAGCATTGAAGGCCTGATTTTGAGTGGAAGCGGATACGTGCTTATTTATTGCAAGATAGGCTAAAAAGTCTTTGGCTAGAGTTTGGGTAATGGCATTGGTATCGTTGAATTTCTTGTCTTTATTGATACAAAAAGCAAGAAATTGTTTAACCCATTGAAGGTAGATTTTTTCAGTGGTTCTTGCATAATGCCTCAGTCTAAGGTTAGACAAAAATGCATTTACGGCTTTTTGGGGTGTTACTACTTCTTGAGAGTCGGCTGAGACTTTGCCGACGCTTGGGTTTTCAACGGTCGAGTTTATAAAATTGAAAAAGTATAATCGAACAGCTTCTTCCGCTTGTTGAAGTTGCCATGTATCAAAGCCAGATTTTGCTAAAATCTCTATGAACAGCGGTAGCTGTAATCGCCAGTCATTTTCTGTAAACTTGACCCTTGTTTGAAAAAATTTGCGAACCCACCTGACCATATACTGCTCTTTCCCAGGGGGCACAATAGGACTTTTTAAAAGATATTCCCCAAAATCGGACGCTTGAAAAGAGCGTGAATACAGTGTTTTTTTATCCATAGCTTAATTATCGTGAGTTATAAGGACTAGTCCTATATGACGGGATAATGCGTATTATAGGACAAAAAAACCTCTCATATTAGTAACAATCCTTATGCAAAAGATAAGAAAAATATCAGAATTGCATATTATACACATAGTCCCATATGATGGATATCAACGTATTATAAGACATATGTTGGCTAGGAATATTGAACTTGCAACTTGTCGTTGATTGGCATACTATGGCATAAAGTTATTACATTTCACTTACATAACGATGAGTTTTATAAATGAAAAAAAACCATGATACCACTATGTGGGTATTGGCTATGCGGGAATTTTGAAATTTAAATTAATGAAAAACTCCCAAAATGGGACTAGTCCTATATTACACGTTATGTCACAATAAGTTCAGAACTTGGAAAACTCATCAATGTTTATGTCAAGGATTATTTGTATATAACAAAACCTTTAAATTTAATTATACTCTCCATGGTCAAGTTTTAGTCAATATGAAAACTCTTATAAATATTTTAATAATTGTAATTTGTTTTCTAGCTTATCATTCAGTGCATACTTTACGAATATACACTGTCACAGGTGAATGGGAGTTTAATCATTTTAAGTATTATCTTGAAACTAATAATATTTACGAATCAATATTTGTTGTATGTTTTACTGTCATGCTGGTTGTATATAGAGCAAAAAAAGAAAAAAGAAAAGATGTAGACTGCTTTAATGGTAAATTGAATTAAAAAATAGACATAACAAACCATTTCAAGGGACGCGCAAAAATCGCGCGCCCCTGAATTCAACGTTATCGAAATAAAAACTGATGATAAAGATCTACAATCCAGAAAATGAATTCGATTTAATCTTTATCAAAAGTATTTTAATGAGTGAAAATGTAAATTTTTATGTTCATAACGACTTTTTTGGTTCATTGAGGCTAGGGCCACCAATTGAACTATTCAACCAGAAAACTATTTACGTTATAAATGAAGATGTAGAGAAAGCAAATGAACTAATAGAAATTTACTTAGAAAATTCATACAATAATGATGGATACTATAATGAAGAAGAAAAACTAAAAGTGAAGATCAGTGTCATTATAGAGTTTTTAATTTTTAGGTGGTTTGTCCCAAGAAGAATATTAAAAAAGCGATAACAAACCGTTTCAAGGGACGCGCAAAAGGCGCGCGCCCCTGAACTCCACGTTATGTTCAATACACATCGTAAACGTTTTAGTAAAAGAAGAAGCGCAACTGGAAACGGCGATTAGAATATATCTATAATGTTATATTTCTCTATATTTTATAATCATTTACTTTTATCGATTCACAAGAAAGTAATAGCTATATTGTTTTTTATTACGGTTATTATTATACCTCAAATAATATTACATATTTGTAGAGAGTATTTGGGTTTTAATTTTTGTGATAACAAAGCAATATCCATGATAGTTTCCTTAGGGTTTTGGCTGTTGTCTTGGTCATTGTATTCAAAATTAGAGCTGAAATATAAAGCACTGTATGTAATGTGTAACATTATATTATGTGTACTCCCAGTTGCAATATATGAAATGAATAAAATCTGACATAATCGGGTAAGGACGGGTTTTTCTCCCGCCCTCCCCACAACACCTAGCATGCGGGTCCGCACTAGGCGTTTCACGAAGGCTATCGGACCGAGGTCGGATAGTGAATCACACTCCATAGTTTCTTCAAAGACAGCAACCCTGTACTTTCAAGCCATTTGTTCGTCATCCCTGACTGGGTAGCCAGGGTCTTTGATAGGTGCCAGTAACTCTTCCTGCTGAGAGCTGTCATGATCGCCTGTCGTTTGTTTGTCCCGAGTTTGAGTAGGTTGCGTACTCTTGTTCTAGGATTTCGCCACTGTTTCCAGTAGCACATCCTCAACCGCCTCCTGATCCAATGATCGAGACCAGGGATTGGCTTATAGAGTTCAGAGATACCGAAATAGTTGATCCACCCCCGCATATACTGCGTGAGTTTGTGCATCCTGTATTCCATGGCAACCCGCCAACTTCTACCAGTAAGCTCTTTGATTCGTCGTTTGAATTTCGAAAGCGACTTATCGGTCCAGCAGATCTTACTCTTTTTAAAAGTGAACCCGAGAAATGAGCACTGCTCGACATGAACCACTTTGCTTTTCTGGTCATTGACCAGCAATTTAAGACGTCGCTCGAGATAATTCGAGATCGACGTTATTACCCGTTCTCCTGCCCGTTTGCTTTTGACCAGGATAATGAAGTCATCAGCATAACGTGCAAAACAGTGACCGCGACTTTCCAGCTCTTTATCCAACTCGTCAAGCAAGATATTGGCCAGAAGAGGTGATAACGGTCCGCCCTGGGGTACACCTAATGGTGTCGCCTGCAGACGTCCATCTATCATTACTCCTGCCCGAAGGTATCTGCCCATGAGCTTCAGCACGCATTTATCCGCGACTTTTCTGGATACAAGTTTCATGAGTATGTCATGGTCTACCCTGTCAAAGAATTTTGACAGGTCTGCATCCACGGCAATGCGTCTGCCTTGCCGAACATAAGACTGGACGCTTTTGATGGCGTCTTGTGCTGATCTTTGAGGTCGAAAACCGTGACTGGAATCAGAGAAGTCCTTATCGAACCAAGGTTCCAGCACCTGTGTAATGGCTTGTTGTACTACACGATCCAGCACAGTAGGGATTCCAAGGAGACGGGTAGTGCCGTCTTCTTTGGGAATTTCCACCCGAAGGACCGGTTGAGGTTGATAACTGCCGTTGAGAATGGTGGTGCGTATCTCCTGCCAACATTCACGATAACGATAGGGAAAGTCATCAATGGTAACGCCATCAACACCAGCCGCACCTTTATTCGACTTTACCTTATGCCATGCCATCGAGATGTTTTCAGATGAAGCGATACGCTCTATGGTAATTGGATGTAAAGGCTGTTTTCCAGCAATGCGCACACAGGCTGCTCTCCCGATCGGGATCGACACAGACGTATAGCTTACAGGCACTTTTCCTTTAGTCTTCATGTTTGGCCCTTCAATGGGGTGAATCCTCCCGGCTTTTCTATTCACCGAGCTCGTTTCCAGACATCTGTCCACCTTTGATGCCGTCATCCATCTACTATGGCCTCTGCTGACTCCTGCTTTGTCACAGCCAATGTTGCCACTTGCTGCGCACCGGGAAACGGGGCATGCAAAGCAGGTCTCCCCGGGTAAGAACATGAACTTCTGATAAGCGACCGCGCCATTTACCGTATCTCCTGATCCTTGGGCTTAAACATGTTGTGCTGTCTTACCCAGAGGCTCGGCCTTATATGACGTTTCTGTCCGTCGGCCCATATCGTTACACTCCGGCTTCCTCCAAACACTACCTCACGGTAATGCTCTTGCCATCGGTTAGTGTTTTATGTTAAATATTTGACTTAACACAGGATCACACACAGGGGACTTGAACCCCATTAGTTCATGCCCATGCCGGGCGCACACAAAACGTTGCAAGGGACGCGCAAAAGGCGCGCGCCCCTGAACTCCACGTTACATTACTGAATGATAGGAAAGGTTGTACATAAGCCGGATTTAATCGGTGAAGGGAAAGTTTATCTAATAGATGAAAAAGATAATATTTTCCTTTTACTCGCGGCCAAAAAAGGAATACTAAACAAACTGTTTACTAGTAAATATGTGTTGTTTGATAGTGGATTGAAAAATATAGCAACCATTGAATCGGTAAATCTTGAAATGACAGTCACTTACCGATTTAACATATATGACAAAAAGCGTATTTTAATATTTAAGTACATAGGTGGTGCTTGGCAGTTAACTGAAAATGGTAAAGTATTATTTGAGGTTAAAGATAAAAATTTTAGCGTTAAAGCCATAAGTGATAAAAAAATAGAAAAAGTGTTGGCTCAATTTGATTTTGTCAAAAGTAATGTCTTATATAGAGTACACACATTACATGATTCTATTTTAGTATTAATGTCACTGATGTTGTTGTTTTTGCTATATATTAAAGAATAAAATATAAATGTAACAAACCGTTTGAAGGGACGCGTAAAAGGCACGCGCCCCTCAACTCCACGTTATACGAGTAAATAATGTTCAGTGCTATTGGGCCACAAATAGATAAATATAAACATCTGAATATATTAAAATACCTTTATTTAATATACGGTTTTTTATTATTTATTATCTTTTGTTTCTTTACATTCACACTAATTCGAGATCAAAAGAGATATGCAAGCGCTAAAAATGATCCTGAAATAGCTCAGAAAATCGATGTTGAGCAAATGTTTTCCATTGCGTGGAACGTAAACATCGCTGTAGTCTGTTGCTCAATATTAACAGTTGTTTTTGCATATGGTATTCATAATAATCAGAAATGGTCTACTAACTTCTTTGGCTATATATTGGGGTTGATATTTGTTATTCAGTTCCCAATGGGAACATTTATAGGCGTCTACACTTTATGGATATTAGTTCAATATAACAATAATAATAAAAAACGTATAACTAAGCGTTAGTAGGGACGCACAAAAGGCGTGCGCCCCACAACTTCACGTTATCTCTATGAAAAAATGAAAATCCATATCAAGACTAGGCTTTGGATATTAACCTTAGCGTTGTTTGCGTTTATGTTTTTTGCAGGATTTAAATTAGGGGAAAGAAATATATTGCTAAATTATATTCCAGAAATGGAAATGAACCTGTATTCACGGTTGGCTATAAATAATGCCTTATTGAAGAAACTAGATTCAAAAGATTATGAAGGCGCTCATGGATTCATTAATATTAATTTCTGTAGTGATATAGCCTCTATTCCTAATGTGTGGGCAATTTCATCTAACAGTGAGAGGAAATTGCAATTGCTGTCATTGTTAATTGAAATAGACAAGCATAGAGATGAAAATATGGAAAACTATAAGAAATATTTTGAAAACGGCCCTAGTAAAATAGAAAGCTGTATTAACACAACCAATATGCTAAATGAAATTTTGAGATAACCAGTCGTTGGTAAGGACGCGCAAAAGGCGCGCGCCCCACAACTTCACGTTATCATATTTTAAATCGATCTTGAGACATCAAATAATGAGTAACTTGAAAACTATTATTAAGCCATTAGTATGGATTGTGTTTACTGGATGTGCCATAGGTAGTTTGTATTTGCTTAGAGTAAATAAACACTCTCTCTCTTCAGGTGTTGTAGAGTACGATCTGATTAATGTGTTAGGGTTTGAAGACTGGTGGGAATTTATTGGGGTTTTGATGTTTGTTGTACTAGTTGTTTATTTTAAAATTAAGTACAAACTATATAAATGATTAATTGGTATTTGTCTTAATTTAGGTCTTGGAATAATAATATTATATATAAAAAATCAAGAAAAGCGATAACAAATCGTTAGAGAGGGACGCGTAAAAGGCACGCGCCCCTCAACTTCACGTTATACATTGGAACCTTATTTAGAGCCTCAGAAAAGGAAATAGTTTGAACTCAAATTCTTTACTAAAAACATCTTGGAATGTTCTAAAAAAAGATAAAGAAATATTTTTATTTCAAATCATTTCAGCAGTATGTTGTGTTTTAATTTTGTCATTTTTCATTCTGCCACTGTTCAACCCTTCTGAAAATCTTGTTGAAAGCTTTTTGAACGGTACGTTATTCGATATCCCTGATAGTGGTGAGTCAATTGCAGAGAAAGCAGTCTATTACAGTAAATTGTTCCTATTGTTTTCAAGCACATATTTTATCAGCATGTTTTTTAATGTTGCAACAGTTCAATGTGCAATTATGAGAATGAATAAGCAAAATCCTACATTTTTCGATGGTATATCTGTGGCCATTTCTCGTTTACCATCAATACTTTGTTGGAGCTTTTTGTCATCTACAATAGGCTTTGTCTTACAACTAGTTGAAGAGCGATCCAACTGGGTAGGTAATCTTATGGCAAAGCTTATTGGTTTAACTTGGACATTAGCATCTTGGCTCGTGCTCCCAATAATGGTGTACGAAAAGGTAGGACCTCTCACATCGCTGAAACGCTCAGCCAAAATAATAAAAGGTACTTGGGTGGTTGCTTTGTTAGAAGAATTCACCTTTGGTCTATTAATTTCTGTACTGAGTTCAAAAGCAATATTTTTCCCTTTGTTCGCCCTTTTATTCGGTACCTATAAAAGTCTGATTATCGCTGCATTTATCTCAATTTTATATTTGGCAGTTTTATGGTCTTTATTTTCAGCAATATTAACTATTTTTCAAGCAGCTTTATTTCTAACGGTAAAGAATAATGAAATTCCTGAAATATTTAATTCTGATGAGCTTGCACGTTTCCAAGTAAAAGAAGTGTCGACCTAAACTAAAGAAAAAATATAAATTGTATAACCAGGCGTTCAAAGGGACTGCGTGAGGCACGGCGTTTAATAAGTCCGAAATAGATCAAAAGCTAATTCAAATCTGCACAATGAAATACTAGAGGCCCCGCAGCCCCTTAACTTCACGTTATCTCAATGAATGAAGAAATCTGTCTGGAAAAAGTGCGCTCTTAAGAGTGGTCAAACATACTCAGTATTAAAGAAAGTCGCATTTAGCCAAGTTGAACTAAACCCAAATGAAAGGTTTAAATTTATCCAAACAACGCAAAATTATAAAACCGGAATAACAAACTTTCTATTTTTAAATGAAAATCATCAAATAGTAACAATAGAAATTCCAGACTCAGTGGCAAATGCCGGTCTAACCGAGATATTTGCGCTAAGTTCTGACCCAATCAAAGAAAAAAATAAAAGCAATTTATTAATTATACTATTTATAGTTGGCATATTAGGAATAGTAATAAAATTCGTGTTAATGTTTCCAAATATGAAAGAAGGGATTATGGATAATCCTATGTTGGCGCTATTAGGTGCTGGCTTAGGGTTACTATACTATAAAATTAAAAATATAAAGAGATAACAATGCGTTTGTAAGGACGCGCAAAAGCTACGCGCCCCACAACTTTACGTTATATTAATGAAGAAGAAAAAAACGATAATACTAATATCCAGTTTTTCCCTAGTGGTTATCGTTTTGTTAAGCGTAACGTTGCTAGAATTAAATGCTCGGCATAAAAAATATTGTGAAAAAGTCCTGTCTGATTATGCAATTATAGAAAAATCTGATATTTATGAAGCTATAGAAATTCTAGAAAAATACACCAATAGCAGAAATGAAGATCGTTTACTAATTGAGTTGCTGGCAAAGGCTAGTTATGTAAATAATGAATTAGACAAAAGTGAATATTTATATAAAAAAGCTGTTGTTGAAGATTATTTATGTCAGGAATATAAGCCTGATGAAAAGTTAATCAATATAGCTAATGCCCAAGTACATTTAATGCTTAGTGCAATATATAAGAGAAAAGGTGATGTTGATAAACAAATAATACAAACAGAAAAGGCAATGAAGCAAATTGAAAAATTAGGTGAAAATATAAATTCACAACAAATATTTGAGCACTTAAAAACTATTACCTTTCAGAATCTTGATAAGTTTCCATGAAATGGCCATTAAAAATATGAAAATAAATATAACAAACCATTTCAAGGGACGCGCAAAAGCTGCGCGCCCCTGAATTTCACGTTATAGCCATGAAAGGCCTATCGGCCTTGATAAAGGCGAATATGTATTTTACATTACTTTGAAAGAATGTGGCCAAGAACCACCACTCATAAATTCTGAGTAACTGAGTTGATTAACTGCACGAATTATTGATGAAGTTCTAAGGAAAAGATCGGTAAAGAATAATTTATTAAGGTTTTTGTGTATTCCTGCAGATAAACAGCATAAAAACAAATAAAAGCAACGACATTATATAAAACTATAACCAATAGTTCCCAGGGACCGCAAAAAGCCGCGGCCCCTGAACTCCACGTTATGCACTCAAAAGGTACAATCTTACATGATCGTTTACAACTATAGCAATACATCGTTTACACCCTTCCGTTCGTATTGCCCCTTAAATCAAGCATGATCGCCTATACGAACAGCGCTGAATATCAGTCTTTCCCCTGAATAAGCATATCAACAAGTTCCACAGGTGATTCAGACCATAACACCCACTCGTTGAATGAGTGTTTCAAGAAACCTTCCCTTTCTGTGACCGCCATCATCTCTTTAAGTGGTGCATAGAAGCCGTTTACATCAAGAATGGCGCATGGTTTGTTATGATAGTTAAGCTGGCGAAGGGTGTATACTTCAAAGAATTCCTCGAAAGTTCCAATACCTCCTGGCATGGCAACGAATGAGTCGGAGAGTTGGACCATGAGGTCCTTTCGTTCATGCATGGTTGGGACGACGTGCAATTCAGTTAGGCCTTTGTGAAATTGCTCTTTGTCTTTTAGGCTCTGTACGGTAACACCAATTACCGTCCCACCTTCTTGCAAAGCAGCGTTTGCCAGTTCATTCATGCACCCGGTCGAGGAACCACCATACACCAGCGTCAAACCTTTTCGAGCTATTGTCGTACCCATTTGATTGGCTAATTTCATGTACGCCGGATCTTTACCAACGCTGGAGCCAAGAAAAACACATATGGATTTCATGTAATTCCCAAATAATATTTTGTTATATTTTGTCTAGAGCCAAGAGCTCTGTGTAAAGTTCTCATCCTGCCCAAAGAAATAATACATGTAACAGTTTTAATAGACAGATCTTTTGTCAAAATGAAAAATAGAGCAGTTTCTCGGTATAGAACTGCTCATTGCTTCACTCAACCTAATCAATTTTTAACATAATGCATAAGAATGTTAAAATTATCTGATATTTCAATGAAAAAAAGGTGTTAGGGGTAAGTGGTGAGTATTATATCAAGGAATGCTGAAGATGTTTTTTCTTGTTAGAACCATTCTTTTATACTAATTTCCCGCACGCTCGGGGGCACGGAATTATCTGAACGTTTTTTGTTGTACTGTTCCGTTGCCATAAATAGAAAAAATTTGGGAGAATGACATGGGTAGTCCAGATGGCAGTTTGAGCCATGAACTCACTCAATACATCACAAAACAGAATACCCCCTGCTTGTTCCCACACATGTGGTGATGATGTTTTTTCAGCCTTTTAAAGCTGAGAAAGCATTTGCCTCATGCCGTGTGGGTTAGCGCGGTTTACATGAGGTGCAGCATGACCACTCTCAACACCACCACTGATCTTCGTCACCATCTCGCACAAAATAACACTCTAGCGCTCCGTCATTTTTGCGAAGCCGAGCATCCTGCCGAAGTGGCTGAAGCTCTCAGCACACTTTCTTCGTACGAAATATGGGAAGTTCTTCAGGCTACTTCTTTTGAAATAAGGCGCGAAATTCTCTGCAGCTTTGGTGAGGACACACTCTACGATCTTGTTTTAACACTTGATCGTAAGGTAGTAGCCTTAATTTTGACTGCAATGTATTCGGATGACAGGGCTAATCTCTTTCGTCGTCTTACAGACGAACAGAGAGAGCACTTGTATCCGGCTTTGGCTAAGGCTGAGCGGGAAAATATTCGAAAGCTTACCTCATATCCGGAGGAAAGTGCCGGCTCTGTAATGAACTCAGATTATGTTGCGCTCCGCAAAAGCATGAGTGCGACTGAGGCTATCGACCAGATACGCCTTGAAGCTCCAACCAAAGAGACTGTTTATTACGCCTATGTGGTAGACGATGAGCGCAGGCTGACAGGTTTTGTGTCGCTGAAAGATCTCATTGTAGCTCAACCTGATGCGATAATCGAAACGTTTATGCACAAAGAGGTGTTGTTCGCCCGTGCCGAAGACGATCAGGAGAAAGCTGCCAGAAAAATACAGAAATATGACCTCATCGCCTTGCCGGTTATTAACGGCAGAGATGCTTTGGTCGGTATCATCACCCACGATGACGCTCTTGATATCATTACTCAGGAGCAGCAGGAAGATCTGGAAAAACTGATGGCTATCAGTGGTCAGCATAAGGCTGGAACGTATCTGAAAACATCATTCTGGGTTCATTTCAAAAACAGAGCTTCCTGGATCGTAGGGCTTTCAATACTTGGTCTGCTTTCGGGTACCATAATCCATAGTTTCGAAGATTCCCTGATGGCCTTGATGGTGCTGGCGCTGTATATGCCAATGGTCGCTGACACTGGCGGGAATACCGGCAGTCAGTCTGCAACTGTGGTCATCCGTGCTTTGGCCCTGTCTGAGATACGGGCTGGCGATGCCTTCAAGGTAATATTTAAAGAGTTTCGGGTATCGTTGCTGATGGCGGTGATCTTGGCGATACTTTCGTTTGGTAAGGTAATGTGGCTTTCATCGGGCAGTGATATTCCGCTGGGATTTTCATTGCCAATGATTGGTGCTACCATTGCAATTGCTTTGGGCATGCAGGTTGTTACTGCGACATTGATTGGTGCAATCCTGCCAATGGCCGCAGTCAGGATGAAGCTTGATCCGGCAGTTGTGGCGAGCCCTGCACTGACCACAGTAGTAGATATCACTGGCTTATTGATATATTTCAGCACAGCAAAAATCATGCTCGGCATCTGATTGCCTCATTCAGCCAGCGAAGAAAAGAATGCGGATGAGCGTGGAGCTTGTCCGTTTTTTTTTGCGATGTGAGTTCAATCTCTCTATTGATGTCGATAGCTTCCATCTGGGTAGAGTCTTCCTCCTGCAAATCCATTCCCCTGTAGCTGTTTGTCGCTCCGCATCGGTGTGATACAATTATTTTAAAGCGTCATCATTCTGTGCATTTTGCACACTGTAAAGCGTGTTCCAACTAATCTTCAAGCTTTTCAGGGAGGCTAGCCATGAAAATGAAATTATTGGTACTTGCGTTACTGATGCTACCTTTGGGAGTGATAAAGGCATCGGCGGAAAATGACTATGTCGGATCGGATCAGTGTTTCAGCTGTCACCAGGAAATTTACAGTCAATGGCTGGTAACTGGTCATCCATGGAAATTACGCAAAGTTGACAAAGCGCGGTATGCAAAAATTCCTCTGCCGCCAGGCTATAGCTGGGATGACATTACCTATGTTATCGGCGGTGCGATCAAGAAAGCAAGATTCATAGATAAAGAAGGGTATATTGTAACCGCCGCAAAAGACGGTTCGGAAGCTAAGACACAGTATAACCTCGAAGACGGCAGTTGGTCTTTTTATCACAAGGGTGAGAAAAAGCCATACGCCTGTGGTCCATGCCATATGACCAATTATTCTAAGGAGGGCAATCAGGATAATATGGAAGGGATGGTTGGCACCTGGTCTGAGGATGGTATTGGTTGTGAAGAGTGTCATGGCCCTGGGATGAACCACGTCCGCGAGCCGAGTAAGGAAACGATTAAGATTGATACCTCGTCTGAAGCTTGTGGCAAGTGCCACCAGCGGGGAGGTATGGGGCCCGAGCCACCGGCAAAAGGCGGGTTTATAAGGCATCACGAACAGATTAACGAGTTGAAGGCAGGTGTGCATAAAGATATGGGTTGTGTTGATTGCCATAACCCGCACCAGCGGGCAATTTTAGTCAAGGATAATTGTCTGGAATGCCACGAAGAGATTGGCAAGTCATACGCCATGACGATCCATGGAAAACAAGGCACCCGATGTGTCGAATGTCACATGCCCAAGGCAACAAAGTCTGCTATCAGTGTTGCCAGTTACACCGGTGATGTGAGGACACACTTATTCAAGATCAATACAGCAGCGGATGCGAATATGTTTAAGGAGGTAGAAGACAACGGTAAGAAGTCGACTTTTGCTCAAGGCTTTGTGACGGTGGAATACAGTTGTTTAAGTTGTCATGGCGGCAGGGATAAAGAGTGGGCCTCCAAGAATGCCATGAATTACCATGACCAGAAGTAAGTAATTACGCAGCGCCTGAAAAATCTATAATGCTCACGGTATGAGGCCTGACGGAAATGGTCTGGAACAAAAAGGATGTTCCAGGCCATTTTTTATTTAAGGAATCAGTACATAAATAGCGCTCACCGAGAAGATCACCATCCCTGTTACGGCAAGGTGAGCTTTGACCGGGCTAATCTCCTGGCCTGCTATCAAACTTTTACAGAGTAACCTGTATGCCCATATCCCACTGAGCAGAATCGGGACCAGTATTGGGATCTGGACAAGAGTGTCCGGGTGAAAGCGAACGGTATAGTTCAGCAGTGGTGCCAGTACCCAAAAGGGGGCGAGGGACAGGGATACCAGATAAAAAGCGTGGGACATGTTGCCGTAACCGCCGAAGGCTTTTGCTGCTGCCCAATAGACAAGAGTCAGCCCAAGTACCGCGATCATCATATTTACCAGCCCTGAGATTGAAAATATCAGTGGTGTGATAAATGCGAATTTGCCATCAAGGGGCACCGGCGAGCCCTGGCTCAAGCTGCCAGCCAGATCTGAAAGGCCGAAGAGTGTGCCAAGTATAAGTATGTTAACTATTGAAAAGATATGGGCTTTGCCTTCGCTCGCCAACAGGAACAGGCGGTGTTCACAGGAGACGCTATATTTGAAAAAATCTGCGTAGTTCATGAATATGAGAATGAGTTTTGGTTAAAATAATGTCAGTTGAATGAGCATTTCCCATGAGTATTCAGCAAAAACCTGAAAAACACATTTCGCTGAAATATCTGATGGTAAAGAATGACAGGTATGATGAGGAATGTTCATCTGTAATTATGACAAGCTGAATAGGGGCACCCCTCGCCCCGGCCACAAGACGTTTGGGCCGGGGCAGAGGCGCTGAGGCTCTCTCTCCTCAAAAAAAATCAGGTGTATTACCTACCAACCGCCCGGGGTGAGGGACCAGATCACAAAAAAGAGACTGACTGCCGATATGGTGACTCCGGCAGCGGTGGAGTTATAACGTTGCTCATTGTATACGGTCCAGCCGTGGATACCGTCGACCAGCTTCTTATCCGCCTCATGGGGGAGTTTATCAAGCAGGGCAGGGATACGATTGGTAATCATCGAAACCACTGCCATGATGAAAAAACTGAGGGGGACACAAAGCAGCGCGCCGGACATGCCAAGCTTGGCTGGCAAGCCCCCGGCGATGGTAAGGTTCGGTGCCACGTATGGAGATACCAATATATAGGTACCGCCAGCCAAAAGAGCGGCAGCCATTGCACCATACCTGTTGGCCTGTTTCCACCATACTCCCAGAATAACCAGCGGTGCCACGGTGACTCCGGCAAGGCCGAATGCCCAGAGAATAGATACGACAAGAAATGTTGGAGGATTGAGTGCGATCAGGATACTGATCAGGCCGGCACCTGTCATGGCGCTGTAATTGACGATTTTGGTTTTGTTTTCTTCAAGATCAGGCTTGAAGGTGCTGATAATATCCTGGGCGATAAGAGCTCCGATCGCCATCAGGTTAGCGCTGATAGTGGAGAGCCCGGCGGCGATAGCACCGGCAATAACCAGGGCGAGTACCCACGGGGGATTGAAAACACTGTTCAGGATGAGGGTGATCTTATCAAGATCGGTTGGGGCAATCGGGGTACCAGAGGTCGCCTGAAAAAATACGCCGGAAAAACCCATGGTGTAGGTAGCGCTGAAGGTAATGCCGCAGAAGAACGTGAACCAGATCATGGCGACGCGGGCGCTCTTAAGGTTTTTGGCGGTGTATATTCTCATGCCGAGGTGGGGCAGGCCCATGGCTCCGATGGTGAAGCAGGGGATGAGCGAGAAGTACCATTTAAAGCCGTACTTCATGTCAAAGAAATCAGGCACCCGTTCGAGCATGGCCGGAACCATATCTGCATAAAGCAGCGGCGGGAAGTACCAGCCGGAACCGCCCATGGCCTTCATGATAGCGCCCAGCGGGATGATAAAGGCCACAGCCATCAATACCATTTGAAAGGCCGCATTATACGATGTGCCGTACATGCCACCGATGGTCACATACCCGACAATAAGTGCGCCACCGCAGATAAGGGCAACATTATAATTAATACCGAAAAGCATCTCGAAGACTTTGGCCACACCAATCATCTGTCCCAGGGCATACATAAGCATGATCACAATCATAAATGTGGCGACAATATACGATGTTCTGAGGCCGTAGCGCTCACGAACGAACTGGGCAGGGGTAAAAGCGCCCATACGTCTCAGTGGCGTACCGTACCAGAGAGTGATAAGCGGGATGGAAAGTGCAAACTGAATCCACATATAAACAAACGGCACTTTCAACTTTAAGATTAGTGCGGTAACACCGAGAAATGTGGCAAGACTCATATAGCTGGAGGCCATGCCGAGGCCGTTGGCCAGAGAGCCGATAGAGCGACCGGCTGTCCAGTAATCGGTCGAGGATTTTGCAGCGCGCTGGGAGTACCAGCCAACAAAATAGAAAAAGGCAAAAGATGCAGCAACAAATATGATCCCCATGGTGGGGTCGGCAAGTGCCCATTCTTGTTCCATGGTCTATTCCCCTGTAAAAGGATTATATTTTATCGACGACACCGTCCATTTCTTCAATTTCATCATCCAGCCTGTTGGTCAGCGTGGTTTGTATGGTGACGACTACCATCAGGCCAAGCCAGCCCATAATGACAGGAATGATGTATTGCGAGGGAAAGCCGAAGATCATATGATCTTGCAGGGAAGGGAATGCGACAAAGAGCAGGCCCAGGTGGCCGCACATAAGCAGTAAAACAGTAAAACCTAGCGTGTACCGGACTTCTTTTCTGTACGCTTTGTTCATCTTCGCCTCCTTGAGGATTGCGATGCATCCTAGTGGGTTAATTGACAAACCTGATATACTTTTTGCTGCTGTTTTCTGTTGTTGTTCGCTACCTGTACATTGAGTCTTTTTAGCTGGTATCTTGCGGTTGGTTCTCTTCCTCCTTGTGCTGGGGGTTAATATAATTGCCTCATCATGCATTCTTTACGGAAACCAGGTTTCCGTGTAGTGTTTTGACAGGCTGGGAGGTGACATTTCCTTTTCGAGCCAATAATAAAAAAAAGTGCGTTTTTGTGAACGACACGGTACAACAAAGCAAGGTGAGCGAGCGCTCGCTCATCGGTACTATTGTAAGATATATTTATAAGTTATGTCAACTATATTTATATGTAATGTTTCAAAAATGTAAGTATGTCGATGGTGGTTGGTGGTGCAGCTGAGATTGAGAATACCACAGGAGGAATAATCCATGGCGCATCGAAGTAATGATCGCAAAACAGCAAAAAAAGCAAAACCCGGTCGGGTAATCCTCAATACCGGTGATGGCAAAGGCAAGACTACAGCAGCACTCGGTACAGCCTTTCGCGCCCTCGGGCATGGCCAGAAGGTATGTGTCATCCAGTTCCTTAAAGGCCAGGGGGCTTACGGTGAGCGTTTGATGGCTGATAAATTTGATAATCTGGATTGGTTTATCTGTGGTAAGGGGTTTGTATTCAACAAAGAAAAGATCGACGAGGATAAAAAGGTTGCGGAAGAAGGTTTCGCGCTTGCCGAAGAGAAGGTCACCAGCGATGAGTATGACCTGGTAATCCTGGACGAGATCACCTATCTGCCGCTCTTTGGATTTCTCGACGTGTCGCGGATCGTGGAGCTTATTGCCCACAAGCCTGAACGACTCAGTGTGATCATGACCGGGCGAAACGCACATGAAGATTTGATTGCAATAGCTGACACTGTATCAGAGATTCGTCCATTAAAACATGCTTTTGAGGAAGGTATTACAGCCCAGAAAGGCATAGAGTTTTAAGTTGACTCCAGGCATTAGCGCAGTAAGGCAAACCAGCCCGGATTTCTCCTGAGCAATTCGGGCCGGTGGTTTAGCACATACAACACAGGGAGGGGATATGTCGCATAAAGGAGCGCTTGCCGGGGTTCGGGTGCTGGATCTTTCCCGTTTGCTGCCCGGCCCATATTGCTCGATGATTCTGGCTGATCACGGAGCAGATGTCATTGCCATCGAGAACAGGAAGTTCCAGGATGATGGCTTGTTTTTTGAGGAGCTGTATCGAAATAAACGCCATATGTCGCTCAATCTGAAGAATCCAAAAGGAAAAGAGATCTTTTCGCGCCTGGTGAGAGATGCCGATGTGGTGCTGGAAGGGTTTCGGCCAGGCGTTGTTGATAGGCTCGGCGTCGAGTACGAAGCTCTTTGCCAAATTAATCCAGGAATAATTTATTGTTCGATTTCAGGATATGGTCAGACCGGGCCGAAGAGATATCAGGTTGGTCACGATGTCAATTATCTCAGTACTGCCGGAGTGCTTAATTTGATAGGCGAGGAGGGTGGGGCGCCGACCATTCCGGCAGTGCAGATTGCTGATATTCTCGGCGGAGCGATGCAGGCAGCGGTTGGTATTCTCATGGCTCTCTACAGCCGCACCCAGAGCGGGCGTGGGCAGTATATCGATATTTCGATGACTGAAGGTGTGCTCGGCCTGTTGACTCTGCCCCGATTTTTCCAGCAGAAAGCAGGGGAGCAACCGCTACGTTCCGCTACAACACTTTCCCATAAATTCGCTTGTTACAATACCTACAAAACCAAAGATAACCGCTATGTAGCAATAGGTGCGGTGGAAAATCGATTTTGGCACAGACTGTGTGAGCATTTGGGCAGACCAGAGTTTGCCGAACTGCAATATGATAACGCAAGGAGGCTTGAACTGATTGATTGGTTGAGGGAGACATTTAGTCAAAAGAACTTGGCCGAGTGGGATGCAGAGCTCTCTGATCTGGATGTTTGCTATAGCGCGGTGGCAACTGTTGACGAGATTGTGGATTCACCATTTTTCAGGGAGAGGCAGATGATTCACCTCTATCCCGGGCAAAACGGAAAACTCTGTCAGACCTTTACCAGCCCGGTGAAATTGTCTGAAACACCGGCAGAAATCCATAGTAGCCCGGCAACATTTGGCCAGCACACCCGGGAGATATTGCGGGAGTTGGGATACAGCAATAGTTATATTGATGAGTTCGCAGGGGCGGGGGTTGTTTAGACCCGGTGTCAGTTGATATGGAGTGGCGGGCAGTGTCGACAGGGCGCGGAACCGGGACGAGAGGTATACTCGTGGCTCGCAGAGTTGCGAAATAGTATCCAGCATCTCATGTAAGATAGGCTTTAGTGTTTGCTTAAGCGTGCAGGGCGAGTGATACGGCAGTTATGAATCCAGCATCTCCATGATATGGGTTTGAAAAGATACATCAGAGGTCAACTTGATGGCTATGGCGTGACAAATGCGGGCTGTCAGACCCTGCTGATCAATTGAAGCTACGTTGACGCTGATTTCGCCCAGCTCGTCTATATCGAGGATAAGTGCAGACTGGTTGTCTTGTAATTCCATCTTCTACCCCTCTCATGTTGTGCGTCAGTGTACGTCGTTGTTTCTCTGACACTGGTTGTAATAGTTGATACATGAAACATCTGCTGATATTGCCTGTGGGGACTTGGTAATGCGGCAGAATTTCATGCATCGTATGTTTGCTCAGTTCGTTTATGGCAACCAAAGTCATGCCTTATGTAAGGCCTGATCCAGATCTGCGATAATATCATCAGGATGCTCAGCCCCAACACAGAGTCGCACCATGTTGCCGGGAACATGGGCCATTTTACGGGCCTCTTCACCTTGCTGCTGATGGGTGGAGATCGCCGGGATAGTGGCGACAGATTTTATGCGGCCCAGATCCGTTGCCCGCCAGATTCGTTGCAGGCTGTCGAAAAAGCGGCGCGCAGGTTCAATCCCGCCAGCTACACAGAATGACATCAGATGCCCGTAACGGTTTACCGGTTTCTGGTAAAGTTCGTCATGTTCGGCATCGACCAGCCACATATACTTGCTGGCGAGTTCATGCAGCTTGTGGTTTTTCAGGCCGAGGTATTCAACCCGCTCAACTTTTGGATGATCCTGCAGGAATTTGGCGACCTGCATGGTATTGCGGCTCATCAGGTCCATCTTGGAGCGCAGGGTGCGTATATCGTTGAGTGTCAGAATTGCCTGCATCGGGTGGAGATTCGGTCCGAGATCCCTGTTCTGAAGGAGTTTGATATTGAAGGCGAAATCATCTCGTAAAGCGGCCTCCTCAAGGTTTGCTGTGATGGGCTTGCGTGAGATAACTGCACCGCAGATACCGAAACCGCTACTGGTCAGACTCTTGGTGGCAGATTGCACCACGATATCTGCCCCATGGCATAGTGGACGGAGCAGGGCGGGAGTCGCGATAGTCGAATCCACGATCAATGGTAGTTCGTGGGAGTGGGCCAGGTCTGCAACCTGAGCTATGTCAAAAAAACCGAGCTGTGGATTACTTGGCAGTTCACCGTAAAGGAATCTGGTGTTGCCATCGATTTTCGAGGCCCATTCATCGATATCGGTGGCATCGACAACCCAGCGACATTCTATCTGCCGCTCCTTCATGAGACGCACTGTAAACTGCTGGAATGTGCCACCATAGCATTGAGCTGTAGCTACAAAGTTGATTGGCTCATCCCGCCGCTTGACCGCTAGAAACGGGGTGACAGCACTGAAAATCGCAGACATACCTGAGGAGGTGGAACAGCAACTTGTCTCTCCACTGAATCCATAACCTTCGAGCAACGCCAATGTCCATTCATAGTAATAGGTGGAGGGGTTGGCGATCCGTGAATAACACCAGGTGGGGATCTTATAGGCCAGAGCGGCGGCCATCTCGTCAGAATCACGATAAGCCTGGGAAGAGCTCAGAAATGCAGGTTCGATAATAGCACCCTGATGAAAGTTCAGCGCATCCTGAACAGAGTAGAGACCATGGACGGCTATGGTGTCAAATCGCCATTTTTTCACCTCGGAGTTAATGTAATTAGTGCGTTCAGCCCGTATGCGATCACTCTGGTTGATATACTCTTGCATGCCTGGAGTAATGGCGGTGTCGTTCTGGTTTTCCATAGTACACGTCTGGTCTGATATCGTGAGTTGGTCTTTGGCTGAATTTAAAGTGGTTACAGGACAATAATAGCTTTTCCTGACATAATGAGTCAAATTTCAGGTGAGAAAAAAAGCGCTAAAATTCAGAGTGGCCGGGGGGATATGTTGAATTGAGTCTGGTATTGCAGGCCACACGGATTTGTCGCCGACAATTTGGAGTGGAGGGTGATTGGGGTGAGGTCCATGTGATTGCTAGGCGAGTGAGGTGTAATTCGGTAATGGCCTTCATAGTTATGCAATGCAATCGAAGCTGGGCATGATGAAAAGACGGGTTGACTTTCATAGGGTGGTCGGTAAGAATGCTCGGATATTTATCACATGAAGTAGTGAGTTACCGCAAATTTAAGCGTTATTCCCGATACGCTGTATTCGTCTCTGGAGAAAATAGATATGAAGTTGAAATGTATACCGAAAATAGCTGGCCGTCATATTGTGCCACTTGCCACACTCGTTTGTTCTTTATCTTTTCAGGCGCTGACACCTTCCGTTGCAGCTGCGTCAATTGAAACCCGTTATGTCAAGCCGACTGCTGAAGTGGTGGTGAGGAGAGGGCAAGGCAATGAATTCAAGATCATCGGTATGGTCAAGGATGGAGATCGCGTTGATTTTCTCGAAGAGTCAGGGAGCTATGCCCGCATCCGCTTTGACGATAAGGAAGGTTGGATGCTCAAAAGGTATCTGAGTGCGGAAAAACCTCTTGGAGAGGTTGTTTCCGCCCTGAAGCAGGAGCGCGATCGCCTTGAGCAGAACAATATAGAAGTATCTGAACAGGCCCAGCAGACATCATCCGAACTGTCGCGAATCAAGGGTGACCTGGACGTTGTGCTTGCCGAGCGTGACAAAATTCTTAGTGATTACACAATACTGAAAGACGATACCGCCAATGTCGTCCAGATCAAGAATGATCTGGAACGGGTTACCACCGAGAATGGGCAGTTGCAGGAAACGCTGGGTTCCGTAAAGGAAGAAAATAGAAAATTGAAGAAAGAGGCTGCGATCCATTGGTTTCTGGCAGGTGCAGGTGTGTTCCTTATTGGTATTCTTATAGGAAGGCTTCCGAGTCCTTCCAGACGCAGGAAATCTTCCCTGCTCTAGGAGCCTGTCGGACTCGCCCGATTTTGTATGAGCATTGTGTCATCGTTATCATGGAGCAGGCAGATAAAAGTCGCCGGCAAGTTGTCGGCGAATGTGCTGCTTCCACAATGCTCACATCGCAGGTCAGAGCATCACGATCTTCATCAGTCTTTTTGCAGTAATATCAGATTACCATGATTTATCGTGCAACAGATCGAACCGGAGCCTGCCTGAACTGGTGACCAGGGCAGGCCTGGCCTCTGTCGAAGTCAACTCTTTCTGCGAAGTCTCGCTCTGCTCGTTTACGTGAACCAGGTGAAGAATTCCGGGTCTGTAACGATGATGAAAGTTTGAGAATAAAAAAATCCCTGTTTCAGATCTTTACTCTGAAACAGGGATTTTTTTTTGTACATGCGGTGTTGCTTGTCGAGTTCAACGATCTCCAGACCGTCTCAGGAGGCGGGGATCTGGTTGTTATCCAGCTCCTTTTCGGCGAGAATTTTAATCTCCTGATCTTTGCTGTTTTCGGGTTGTATGTCGATATCATCCTGGATATGCGGGTCATCATTCGGAGAATAGTTCCAATGCCACGATTCCCAAGGATAGTTGTATTTATTCTTTTGTGGGTACGTCTCAGTGAAGCCGTACGCTGAAGCGTTCCTTTTTAGCCACTGGTACTCTTCTCTCTGGCCAAATCGCCAGTTGCCAGGTGCAAAATCCACACATGTGCCAAGCGCATGTTGCGAGTATCCGGGAGGAGCTACATATCGGATGACATCGTCAAAATCCCGGCCTTCTTTGAATTTACGCAGGAAGATTCTTCTCTGGTAGTCGGGGCTGCGATAGCCTGATTCAACCTTGAAGTGAAAACCGTCCTCCCTGGCCTTGTCGAAAAGCTTGAGCAATGAGGCGTGGGTCTGCCTGGTTACGTAAAGCCTGCTTCCATCCTTGGTGTGTTCAACAGGGATTTGGCTGAAGTTTGATGGCGGTATTGCCGGAGCGGGAATTTTGTTTCCTCGCCACGGGTACGGAACATCATATTCCTTGTCTCCAATCCAGACCGTTTCTTTGCCACGGTAAATCTTGTCTTCAAGTTTGGCGATTTTCGGGAATTCAGTGCTGAAACCATCAAGCGGGGTGATAAGCATTAAGGCAAGCAAAGAGAGAATTGGTAGGTAACGATTGGTAAACATGGGCAAAACTAATCAATAATAAGGGAATGTTAGGTGCTTGGCACGTGCCGGGCATCATGCTTTATCTCAATGGTGCATACATAGTCTATTGAATATAAAAGAACAAGCACTGTTCAGGGAATTGAGAGAAACAATGTAATTTTACGGTTTTTAAAAGAATCTTGTGCCTGGATTTGCGAAGTTTCAGCTCGCCTGGGTGTTCTGGGGACAGGGAAAAAAAAGCGTTCATGACAGGCATGAACGCTTGAGTAATATCTCGTTAAGCGGGCGTGGCTCTAAGCCACATCATGGAAGACTTTTTTCAGTGCGCCACATACAGGGCATTTGTCAGGGGCTTCCCCCAGCTCGATATAGCCGCAGATAGGGCAGAGCTGAAAGTCGCTGATATCCAGATCCTGGCCTTTTTCAACTGCTTCAAGGGCTTTCTGGTAAATCATAGCGTGTACTTCTTCGGCATCTACAGCGAACTTGAACATGGTCTTCGCTTTGTGCCCATCTTTGACAGCCTGCTCGAGCATGGGCGGATACATTTTTTCAAATTCGTAGGTTTCCCCTCCAATTGCCTCTTTGAGGTTGTCTGCGGTGGATTTGATTTTATCCAAAGCGCGCAGATGACCTTCTGCGTGAATGCGTTCTGCCTCGGCGGTGGTCCGGAACAGTTTGGCGATGTTGGCAAAGCCCTCTTTGTCAGCCTTTTTGGCAAAAGCTCTGTATTTCTGGTTTGCCTGACTTTCTCCGGCAAATGCATCATTTAAATTGTCTGTGGTGGTAGCCATAATAATCTCCTCGACTTTAAGTAGCTGTTAACCAGTTGTGATAGTGAATTTCTGTACCTATTTGAGATCATAGAACTAACTGAAACTGAGAATCATTATACATTAAGAATCAAGACTGTGCAATTGGCTGAGTGGAAAGAGAAAAGAAATTCTGGTTGCCACAAATTCTCTGGTTGAGGTTTGTGAGGGAGGAGGGAGGATCTGGGCGTAAGGAGTTACGGGTTAGGAGTTAGGAGTTAGGAGTTAGGAGTGAAAAAGCATTCAGCCCTGTTTTCAGAAAAAATATTTTAGCGGTTTAGCGTTATGCATTTAAGCTTTTGAGCATATCGATTCAACGTACCATTGCTCAACGCCTGCCACTTCTTGGCTGAATTCCGGTACCTTTCACGAGAAATATTTCAAGTCTTGCGCTGATAATCGGCAGACCCTTCAAGATGTTCGCAAGTGTGACCATTTGCAGCTTGCCAGCAGTATACAATTCAGTTGCAAATACAGTGTTATTGCGCTAGGCTGCCCGATGTACGTCATCTGAAGGGATGGTGACGAAATACTCACAAGGACACGAATGAACTTGCCATGAGGGAAAAGCGTATGCCGATAATCAGTATTTCGAGAGGGAGTTTTCATCGCGGCAGGGAAGTCGCTCACAAGGTGGCTGAGATACTCAGATATGAAAGTATCTCTCGTGATTCCCTGCTGGAGAACAGTGAAGTGTTTGATATACCGGAAATCAAGTTGATGCCCAATGTCAAACATGCTGCTCATATTCTTGAGCGATTCTCATTTGGCCGGGACCGCTACATCAATTATATGGCGTCGTCGCTCCTGCGATTCCTGCAAAAAGACAATCACATTTATCATGGTCTGGCCGGGCAATTTTTTGTGCAAGGGGTCAGTCATGTCATCAAAGTCAGAATCATTGCTGATATCGAAGACAGGGTTGCCGCCGAGGTTCGTCGTAAAGGGATTTCTGCTGATGTTGCGCGACAGCAGCTCATGCAGGATGACGAAGAGAGGCGAAAATGGGCTATGTTGCTGTATGGTATTGATATCTCAGAGCCAGAGAACTACGACATAGTGCTCAATATAAGCACAATGGGTGTGGGAGAAGCAGCAGAACTCGTTGCACGAACTGCACAATTTGACTGCTATCAGGCGACTGAGGAATCTACACGATATATTCATGAACTGGCCCTGAAATCAGAGGTTAAGGCTGCCCTGTTCGATTACCCCCAGGCTGCAGTTGCAGTTGAGGCAGGGCATGTTCGCGTGCAGGTTAAAATTCCCCAGGGCCAACGAGAGACAGTAAGAAAGCGAATGGAAAACTCTCTGGCAGATATCTACGGGGTTACTGCGGTTGAGATTCAGATTTCTGACTATTACTAAATGAGGTCAGGCATATACCGCAAGATAATGGCTGTGAATACTGCCTGACAAACAAAGAAAGTATGATCGCTGCGGTTGAAGATGAACAATTTGCACAATTGAGGGTGTGAGCGTGCTAGGTGTGCCCTGGAGTGCAGGTTGTTATCAGTAGAATTTATGCAATATTAAAGTGGATTTGATGCGCTTGAGAAACAACATTTTTATGTTAAAACTATTCGCGCTAAATGTTGATTTTTCTCAAATTACGAGTTAAACCATGCGGAGTTAAATTGAGTGCGGAGGGGTGGTTTTTAAGGACTGCCGTTCTGCGTGTCGATGCTAAACATTTGCTCAAGGTGAATTTTCAGTGGGAATTTATTGTTACCCATTGAGTTTGTCGAGTATGACCCTCTCTTCATGTCGTTTACGTGAAGAAACTGCATTTCTTTGTCTTTTCTCCCCGGATGTCCTTTCAAGCCGGAAAGATACTGTTTTCTATCAATACTGTTTTTTACTCTATGCCGTAGCCCGGACATTGTCCCGGCGATCAGGCCTTAGTTTCTCTTATCTATATAATGGATTGTGGTTTGCCCGAGACAACAGCGGCCCGAGGTTGGGTAACTGTTTAAACGGCTTAGGTTATTTATTGCAGACGTGTCTGCATTGATAATGCAGAGGTCTGTCTGTTTAATGGTTTTAAAAGGATTGTGAAGTTTTGCTAAAAGAATCCAAAGTTGAAACGAATAGAGTCCTTTTCCTGCCCCATGGCAGAGAGATTGATGTTGTTGCTGGTGAAAGTCTTATTAGAGCTGCATTGCAGGCAGGAGTGCACGTAAACGCTTCATGCGGCGGCGGCGGGGTTTGCGGCAAATGCAGGGTACTCATCGAAGAGGGCAGCGTAGCTGGGGGGATCTCCGAGCGACTCGCGGCTGAGGATCTTGAGCGAGGATACAGGCTGGCTTGCCTTGCGCATATCGAAGGTGATGTGACGGTTCGTATCCCTGTAGAATCGTCAATCGATGCCAGTGCCCTGAATAATCAGGTAACTCCCCGACGTACAGCAACAATCCAGGAATTGGATTTTGATACTCTGAAGGAGCAAGGACTGTTCGTGGCACCGGTGGTTAAGGAATATCTTGAAATTCCGCCACCCGATGCCCAGAACAATATGCCTGATGTTTCGAGGCTCGTTGAGGAGTTAAAGACTAAGGCGGACTACCACAAGTTGGAATTAACCCTGCCCGTTATCCGCAAATTGCCAGCTGTTATGAGGGAAAATGATTTCCGGGTAACTGCCACCATGATCAAGCCGGTACGTGAGGATGGCAAAACGCTGATAACCAACGTGCAGGCTGGGGATACATCGTCTCAAAGTTTTGCCATTGCGCTGGATATCGGTACCACGACAGTATATTGCCAGTTGATCGATTTAAAAACTGGTGAGTGTCTGGCTGAAAAAGGTGAATTCAACGGTCAGATCAGCTATGGCGAGGATGTCATAAGCAGGATCATGTACGCAGAAAAAGATGGCGGTCTGCAGACCTTGCAGAAAGTAGTGGTGGAGACCATCAACACGGTCATCAGGTCAGTGGTACGAGAGGCCGGGGTGGAAAAAGAGAATATCTCCACCATTACTATAGCCGGCAATACCACCATGACCCAGTTGCTGCTTGAGATTGATCCAAGGCATCTGCGCAGGGCACCTTACGTGCCGGCTTCTACTCTGTACCCGCCGTTTGATGCGGTTTCGATAGGTATCGATCTGAGTGATCAGGCAATTGCTCTCGTTTTTCCCCAAGTTTCCAGTTACGTAGGCGGTGATATTGTTGCCGGCATCATGGGAACAGGCATGTATCGCAGTGAAGAGTTGACCCTGTTTCTCGATATCGGCACCAATGCAGAACTGGTTATAGGCAATAAAGACTGGCTGGCCTGTACAGCATGTTCGGCCGGCCCGGCCTTTGAGGGGGGTGGGATTGAATTCGGCATGCGTGCCGCAAAAGGCGCCATTGAAGACTTCCTGATTGACCCGGTCACCTATGAACCGATGATACTGACCATAGGCGATGAACGCCCAAAAGGCATTTGTGGCTCAGGATTGCTCACCATGGCTGCGGTGATGTTCGAACTCGGTGTGATTAACAACAACGGTAAGTTTAATCGTGAACTGAATACCGATCGTATCCGCTGTCGCGAGAACATCTGGGAATATGTTGTAGCCTGGCAGGAAGAAACTCAGATTGATCGCGACATCGTTCTCACCGAGGTTGATCTGGAGAATCTGATCCGCGCCAAGGGAGCTATTTACAGTGGTTGCATGACATTGCTCGAAGAAGTTGGCCTGACCATGGACTCTATCGAACAAATCATCCTGGCGGGTGGCTTCGGCAGTTATATAGATCTTGAAAAAGCAATGACCCTCGGTTTGTTGCCGGAGATTGATCCTGAAAGAGTAACGTATATAGGCAATGGCTCCTTGCTTGGAGCCCGTATGAGCGCATTGACCAACGCTATTCGCAGGGATGTAGTGGAAGTAACCGGGAGAATGACAAATTTCGAGCTGTCTGAAACCCCGTCGTACATGAATAACTATGTTGCGGCTATGTTCATACCGCACACCGAGATCGAGAAGTTTCCTCGACTCAAATCTCGAATGGAGTCTCGGAATCAATAAAAAAAATGGCTGCGATTTAATATGGCAGGTGGAATTGCACAATAAGGTCAAAAAGGAGAACAGAAGTTTTATGTAAAGAAACTAGCTGCTCATTATATGTACCTCTACATTTTGAGTCATAAAAAGGGAAGGTTGAGGTTGGGTGGTAACGGCAACCTTCAGGTAACAAACACTCACCATTAAGGAGGCAAAAGTGGGATTTGAAATTAAGAAGGAATCCTATACTGGTGGTATAAGGGAAATTTCCATAGGCAAGGGAGATTCTGCCATAACTGTTGGTGGCGAGACATCTTTCCCATTTTACACATTTGAGGGAGAGATGCCGAACAAGCCCTTAATTGCGATGGAAATTTGGGACATGGAACCCGAGGACTGGCCGGAAGCGGTCACAGCTCCTTTTGAGGGGGTCATGGCAGACCCTGCCGCCTGGGCCAAAAAATGTGTTGATGAGTATGGTGCAGAGGCAATCGTTCTCCAACTGAAATCCATCGATCCAAACGATAAGGATGCCAGCCCGGAATCGGCTGCAGAGACAGTAAAGAATGTTTTTGATGCTATTGATGTTCCCCTTATCGTCTGGGGCTGTGCATCGCCTGAGAAAGACGAGGAGGTATTGAAAGTTGTTGCAGAGAAGTGCGAGGGTTGCAATCTCGTTCTCGGACCGGTTGAAGAGAAGAACTACAAAGGAATCGGTGCTGCGGCAATGGGTTATGGCCATACACTTATTTCTTCTTCTCCGATTGATGTAAACCTTGCCAAGCAGGTCAACATTCTGCTCGAGAATCTCGGCATGCCCATGGACAGGATACTGGTAGATCCGACTACCGGTGGACTGGGGTATGGACTTGAGTACACCTACTCTGTCATGGAGCGCCTGAACCTGGCCGCCATGACCCAGGGCGACGAGAAATTGCAGTTCCCGATGATCAACAATCTCGGAAATGAAGTATGGAAGTGTAAGGAAGCTAAGTTGTCTGTGGAAGAGGCTCCATTGCTGGGTGACCCGGAGCGTCGCGGAATTCTCATGGAATCAGTTGCGGCGGTATCGTACCTGATGACCGGATCAAATATCCTGATCATGCGTCATCCTGAGGCCATCCGCATGACCAAAGAGTTTATCAAGGCCATGAGTGATGGCGGCTCCTTAAACGGAACTGCAGGCATTGCTAAGCGGCTTGCCGAGGCTTCTGTCGATTTTGCAGCACTGGCTCCTGAGCCTGATCTGACCATAGAGGTAGAGAAAAAAGCGGCACCGGCCAAGAAAGCTGCTCCTGCGGCTAAGAAAGAAGCTCCTGCGGCACCGGCAGCCAAGCCTGAGGTAAAAGCCGAGCTGAAAGAGACCAAACCGGAAGCGCCGGCAGAGCCAAAGGTTGCTCCTGAGGTAGATGCTAAAGCCAAGGCAGAGGCCGAAGCAAAAGCCAAAGCAGATGCAGAGGCCAAAGCTCAAGCAGATGCAGAAGCTAAAGCCGCGGCAGAAGCCAAAGCTAAAGCTGATGCGGAAGCCAAAGCAGAGGCAGAAGCCAAAGCCAAGCAAGAGGCTGAAGCTGCAGCTGCACGTGAGGCTGTTGAGCAGCGTGAGGCGGAAGAGGCAGCAATTCGCGCAGAACGTGCCAAAGAGCGTGCCAAGCATGCTACTGCACGGCCAACCGCACCGGAAGGGGAGATCGCCAAAACCCCGGATGCTGTTCAGATGACTGTTCAGGAGAAAATTCTCGACATGCTGAACAGGTTCCATAAGCGTTAAACGGGACATGCATTGTTGAGAAAATGTGGTAGTGCAAGCGAAACAAGCTAAGAACATACTTGAGGAGGAACCTCTGATGGCAGAAGCAACAAAAGCACCCGCTAAAGCTCCCAAACTAGCAGATCCGATGGAAGCTTCCATTGACGTGGCAACCCAGGAGATGATCCGTCGCGCGCAGCAACTTCAGATAGAGACAGTTTTTGACAGAGCAGTTACCATGAAACCCTGTGCCATCGGCATGCAGGGGATCTGTTGTAAGAACTGTGCAATGGGACCATGTCGACTGCCTTTACCAAAAGATGGAATCCAAGGCGAAGACACCCGTAAAGGACTGTGTGGTGCAACCGCAAACACAATCGCAGCACGTAACTTCATTCGTATGATCGCAGGTGGTGCGGCAGCTCACTCCGACCATGGTCGTGGCGTTGCCGAAACCTTTTTGTCCGTAGCACGTAAGGAAACCGAGGATTACACCATTAAAGATCCTGCCAAACTGCGCGCCATTGCACCATATTACGGTGTAGAGACCACAGTAGAGGTAGATGGTGAGACCCTCGATAGAGATATCGATGAGATTGCACTGGCCGTTGCCGAGTCGGCTATCGCCGAATGGGGCAAGAACGGTGGAGAACTTCTCTATCTTGAGCGCGCTCCCAAGCCGCTGCAGGAGAAGTGGGAAGCAATGGGCGTTAAACCCCGCGCAATCGATCGCGAGATCGTAGAGATCATGCACCGCACCCATATGGGCGTTGATCAGGACTACAAAAACCTGATGAAGCAGGGCGCACGGGCCTCTCTGGCTGATGGTTGGGGTGGCTCCATGATCGGTACTGACCTTCAGGACGTAATGTTTGGTACTCCTTCCCCGCTGCAGTCTGAAGCGAATCTGGGCATCATGAAGGAAGATCACGTCAACATTATCGTTCATGGTCATGAGCCGCTGCTCTCCGAGATGATCGTTGCCGCTTCCCAGTCTCAGGAAATGCTCGACTACGCCAAAGAGAAAGGTGCCAAGGGTATCCAGCTCGGTGGTATCTGCTGTACCGCAAACGAGATCCTTCAGCGCCACGGCGTGCCACCTGCAGGAACCTATCTCCAGCAGGAGTTGGCAATTATCACCGGTGCCTGTGACGCGATGGTTGTTGACGTTCAGTGTGTATTCCAGAACCTGGCCAACGTTGCCAAGTGTTTCCATACCAAGCTGATCACCACCCATCCGATCGCCAAGATGGAGCAGGAAAACGTCATCCACATTGAGTTTGACGAACATTACGCCATGCAGGATGCCAAGCGCATCGTCAAGATGGCCATCGATAACTTCCAGGAACGTGGCGCCGAGATCATGATCCCGCGTCATAAGACCAAGCAGATCGCCGGATTTGGTGTTGAGTCCATCCAGTATCATCTTGGTGGAACTTTCCGTGGCGATTACTACACCTTGAACGATAACATCATTAACGGTCGTATCCGCGGTATCGCCGGTGTTGTTGGTTGTAACAACGCCCGTACCAAGCACAATGATGCGCATATCAAGATCATCAAGGAACTGATCAAGAACGACGTCATCGTTCTGACCACAGGTTGTTCAGCAATTGCCGCTGGTATGGAAGGGCTGCTTACTCCTGAGGCTGCCGGTGTTCACTGCGGTCCTGGTCTTGCTGAGGTTTGTGAGACTGTCGGTATCCCACCGGTTCTGCACCTCGGTTCCTGTGTAGATAACAGTCGTATCCTGCTGGCAGCCACTGAAGTTGTGAAGGCTGGTGGACTTGGTGATGACATCTCTGATCTGCCGGCGGCCGGTTCTGCCCCGGAGTGGATGAGTGAGAAAGCTATATCTATCGGACAGTATTTCGTATCTTCAGGTGTTTATACCGTGTTCGGCTATCATATGCCGGTTGAAGGTGCCCCTGTATTCAAGGACTATCTCTATAAAGATATGGAGAAAATGTATGGCGGTAAGTGGGATTGCGAGGCCGATCCTATCAAGCACGCCCATAAGATGATCGCGCATATCGATAAGAAACGCGCTGCGCTTGGCATCGATAAGGCACGCGAGAGGGTTCTCATGGACATGGCCGACAGGCAAGCTCTTGGAATGGAATAACATTCGAAGTTGACGAACACGTGATAAATTAATCCTCAAAGAAGGAGGAAAGCATGTCTAGATTAGTAGCTTTTGCAGCGATACAGGGCGGCTATAAGGTCGTATCACAGGTTGAGGGCGAACTTGAGAGAGCTCTCCAGACGTACGATGCTTCTACCAAAATCGGCTTCGGAAACACCGCATATTATCTGCCGGTTATCTATTCCCTTACCGGCATGAAGTGTGAGACCCTCGAGGATCTCAAGAAGCCTCTGGCGTTTGCCCGTGGATTGCTGCCACCGCACCTGAAAGGCGCCAATCATCTGCCATACCTCGGCCCCCTGCTGGATGCCGGTATGGCCGGTATCTTCGCTTATGAGATTAAAGAAGCCATTCGTATTCTGAATGAGCCTGATTTCTATACCTTTACAGAAGATCCCGATACAGAGGCTGGAAAGATCTGGGTTGGTCCTGCTGACGATACCATTCTCAGAAAGCGTGGTGTTGAGTTTGTTGATGGTTCTGCACCGGGTTTTGCAGCTATCGTTGGTGCAGCCCCAAATGCTGAGACTGCCAAGATGATCATTGAAGATTACCAGAAGAAGTCTCTGTATATCTTCTGTGCGGCAAACCATTACGGCAAAACAGCGGTTGAGCAGTGTGTCGAAGCTGGTATGCAGGTAGGTTGGAATACCCGTATCGTACCTTTTGGCCCTGATATTTCTTCTGCCGTCTTCGCACTAGGTTTCGCCAACAGGGCAGCAATGGCCTTTGGTGGTGTTCAGCCTGGTGATTTCCGCAAGATGCTGATGTACAACAAAGAGCGTGTTTTCGCATTTGTTAATGCCCTTGGTGATGTCGGAACAGAGTGGGCCGTTGCCGCCGCCGGTTGTGTTAACTGGGGCTTCCCGACTCTGGCCGATACTGATATCCCTGAGATTCTGCCAACGGGTATCTGTACCTACGAGCATGTTGTTGCCAACGTGCCTCATGATGAGATCTGCCAGAAGTCCGTTGAGGTTCGCGGTCTGAAGATTAACATCACCGAGATCGACATTCCATGCGCATTTGGTCCTGCTTTTGAGGGCGAGCGTGTACGTGGCGCAGATCTGTTTGGCCAGATGGGTGGTGGTAAGACCCAGTGTACCGAGCTGGTGAAGCTGGCAGACATGAAAGATATTGAAGATGGCAAGGTTGAGGTTGTCGGACCGGATATCGGCGATATGAAAGAGGGCGATACCCTGCCGCTGGGCATCTATGTACAGATTGCCGGTCGTGAGTTCCAGGCTGATTTCGAGCCGATCATGGAGCGTCAGATCCATCACCTTGTAAACTATATCCAGGGCATCATGCATATCGGCCAGAGAGATATCTCCTGGGTACGTATCAGCAAGGCTGCCATCGACAAGGGCTTCACTCTGAAGGATATCGGTGTGGTACTGCATGCCAAGTTCCATCAGGATTTTCAGAAGATCGTCGACAAGGTTCAGGTTACTCTTTTCACCAATCAGAAAGATGTTGATGAGATGACTACCCGTGCACGTGCCGAGTACAAGATGCGTGACGAGCGTGTAGACACTATGACCGATGAAGATGTCGAGACCTTCTACAGTTGTAGTCTCTGTCAGTCTTTTGCCCCAAGCCACGTTTGTACCGTAAGTCCTGAGCGTACAGGTCTTTGTGGTGCCTATAACTGGATGGACTGTAAAGCTTCCTACGAAATCAACCCCACCGGTCCGAACCAGCCGATCAAGAAAGGCAAGGTTCTCGATCCGGTACTGGGACGTTTCGAGGGTGTAGATGAGTTCATCAAGATCGCATCCAAAGGCGCCGTCGATACCTATAACTTCTATTCCATGGTTCAAGCTCCTATGACCACCTGTGGTTGTTGTGAGTGTATCGCCGCCATGTTGCCAAGCTGTAACGGCATCATGACTGTTGGACGTGACTATGCTGGCGAGACTCCATCGGGTATGAAATTCACCACTCTGGCCGGTGTTATGGGCGGTGGTGCTTCTTCACCTGGTTTTGTTGGCCACTCCAAGTTCAACATTACCCAGAAGAAGTTTATCCTTGGTGATGGTGGTATCCTGAGAATGGTCTGGATGCCTAAGATCCTGAAAGATGAGATTCGTGACAGACTGAACGCCAGAGGCGAAGAGATGGGCGTGAAGAATTTTGCGGATATGATCGCCGATGAGACCGTGGGTATCACTGAGGACGAGATCATGCCATGGCTTCAGGAGAAAGGACACCCTGCACTGAGCATGGATCCGCTGATTGGCTAATTATTTTCGCAGACGGTTCAGCCACTTCGTATGATATATTATCCGAAGTGGCTGGCCACTGAAGTCTGTGTGGACATATAGACAAGGAGAAAAAACAAATGGCGTTAACAGGTATACAGATATTCAAACTCCTGCCCAAGACCAATTGTAAGGAATGTGGCGTTCCTACCTGTCTGGCGTTTGCAATGAATCTCGCTTCCGGTAAGGCCGAGCTTGATTCCTGCCCATACGTATCCGATGAGGCCCGTGCTCAGCTGGCGGAGGCTTCCGCACCACCAATTCGTCCTGTTGTTGTTGGCCAGGGTGTGCGTAAGGCGACCACCGGTGGTGAAACTGTCATGTTCCGGCATGAAAAAACATTTTTCAACCCGACTATGTTTGCGGGAACCATCACCTCAGACACCGATGCGGCCGAGGTGGAAGCTAAAATGAAGGCCTGGAACGCGTTGCAATATGAGCGTGTTGGTCTGAATCTGCGTCCTGAGCTGGTTGCATTGAAAGATGTTAATGGTGATAGCGTTGCTTTTGCAGCTCTTGCCAAACAGATTGCAGAGACCTCTGAGTTCAACCTGATCCTCATGAGTGACGATGTCGCAGCCATTGAGGCGGCAGTAGCAACGTCCGCCTTCAAGAGACCGCTCATTTATGCAGCAACTGAGGCAAATGCAGATGAATTGGGTAAGATCGCGCTTGATAACGATCTGCCATTGGCTGTTAAGGCTGATTCCATCGACGGCATTATAGCTCTTACCGATAAACTTACCGGTATGGGGCTCAAGGATCTGGTCATTGATTCCGGAAGTCGTGAGCTGAAGCAGGCCCTGGAAGATCAGGTCGCTATCCGTCGCGCCGCGCTGAAAGACACCAACCGTTCCCTCGGGTTCCCGACCATCGTATTTGCATCCGAGATGGCATCAAACTCCGATATGGAAGCACTGGTTGCCGGTATGTTTGTTTCCAAGTATGCCGGTATTGTCGTGCTCTCCAGCCTGGAGACCGAGGTTATTTTCCCGCTGCTCCTGGAACGATTGAATATCTTCACCGATCCTCAGCGGCCGATGACCGTAACCGAAGGTATTTACCCGATCGGCAACCCGGATGACAATTCGCCTGTACTGGTAACAACCAACTTTGCTCTTACCTACTTCATAGTTTCCGGTGAGATTGAAGCGAGTAAGGTGCCCGCATGGCTGCTTATCAAGGATGCGGAAGGTCTGTCAGTTCTTACAGCATGGGCGGCCGGCAAGTTTGGTGGTGATGATGTTGGTATGTTCGTGAAGAAGTGTGGAATTATGGACAAAGTCAAGCATCAGGAATTGGTTATTCCTGGTTACGCCGCTGCTATCGCAGGTGACGTTGAGGAAGAACTTTCCGGTTGGAAAATTACAGTAGGTCCAAGAGAATCGGCCCATTTGGCAGGTTTTCTGAAAGCACGTGTTTAATTGGTGATAATTGGTGATGCACTCTGCCGGTTCTCGAACCGGCAGAGTGACAATCCTGGTGGGAAGCTATGTAGAGGCTACCGCTGATGATAAATATTCCAGATTTTAACTGTGGAATATTGATTACGAACTCAGTTACGGAGGAGTACAATGATTCTTTTTGGTGAAAGCTTGAATGTTATCTCCACTAAAATAGGAAGAGCATTCAAGGAGCGCGATCCGAAACCAATCCAGGAAGAAGCTCTCGAGCAGAAAGAGAAAGGAATGGATTACGTTGACATCAATCTCGGACCGGCCAAGAAGGACGGACATGAGCTGATGCCATGGGTATGCCAGGTCGTGCAGGAAGTAGTACCTGAGATTCCGCTGCTTCTCGATACTTCCAATATACAGGCCATTGAAGAAGGACTGAAAGTGTTGAAGCCATGTGCCAAGCCACATATCGTCAACTCTATCATGGCTCGTCCGGAGCGATATAATGCAATGTTACCGATGGCTGCCAAGTACGAGGCTGACATCGTTGCCCTGATGTGGGGACCGGATGGCCTGCCACGTGATGAGAATGAGCGCGCCGCTCTCTGTGTTGAACTGCTTTACGCTGCAAATGAGGCAGGAATTCCAAATGAGAAAATCTGGGTTGATGGTATCGTTACTCCAGTGAATATTCAGCAGCAGCAGTGTATGAGTCTGTTGAACTTCCAGATGATGCTCGAAGACATAGCTCCTGGCGCAATGTCTACCTGTGGTCTTTCAAACATCTCCAATGGACCTCCTGTAGAGCTTCGTCCTATTCTCAATACCACCTATATGATCATGCTTGAGCGTTACGGCATGAAGTCTGTTATCTCCGATCCTCTTGATGATGGCCTTACCGCAGTTGCTAAGGGTCAGCGTCCTGATATCGTTGATGTTGTTCATCAGGCCATGGACGGGACCGCTCCTGATCCATCCACCCTGAGCAAAGAACTTGGTGATTACGTGAAGACCGTGAGGGTAATCACCGGTGAGAACCTGTTCTCTGATTCTTATCTGGATATCTAAATATTTCCGGAAAGATATGGTAAAAAAGCCCCGCTCTTTTTAGAGCGGGGCTTTTTTTTTTGAAACAGCGTGGCAAGTTGACAAATGCACTATATACTATTACCGATTTCCTGAACGGTTCAGATGTATTAGGATAGCGGTAGCACCAGCCGGAATTTATCGTGAGAAATTCCGGCTGATATATCATCGTGGAAAAGGCAAGATATCAAACTGATATGTTCAACGGAGCTAAAAATGACCTCTGATAAGCAGTCTGACGAGTGGGTATACGTATATGTCGATAAAGTGGGAACTGAAGAAAGTTATCTCGGTCTCTACGATCAGGATAAAGACGTGAACTTTATCCCGGCCTTTAAAACCAAGGATGAAGCCAACGATTGCTTCCTTTCCATACCCCGTGAAAAGGGTAAAAAATATGAAGTGCAGGCTGTCCATGTTGAGGAATTGAACGACGTAGCACACAAAAATAACTTCCTGGTAACCCTGGTTGACGGGAATGGCAAGATTATTAAAGAGAACTAACAGAACTGGATTTTGATCAGGGGCTCTACCGAATTTCTTATGTGTAGTGTGTCTGGGTGGTTCTTGCCAATTGAAATTGAAGACATGTTTAAGGTATACCTAATGTTCACCTGAGATGTACTGAAACGCTTTTAGAGACGGTAAATATTGTCTAAGTTTCTTGTGTATTTTAGAAGTAAACAGGTAAGCATTCCAATGGGTACAAACTCGCATTCCCTAGTATGCTGAGTTCTTCAGCCGAAGACTTCACGTCTGACACTGTCTGAACTGATGAAAAAGCTGACTTGGAGTGGTTGCATGATATCAAGCCGGAACCTGAATATATGCGAATGGTGCCGGATCAAATTATCTCTACAGGAGAATCGACGTGGGCTTGAAAATAGCTGTTGGCGGTAAAGGTGGCGTGGGAAAAACTACGGTAACTGCATTACTGGCCCGTTGCCTGGCCGCTGGGGGAAAGAACAGGGTGATCGCCATAGACGCAGACCCGGTGGCGAATCTGGCTGCGGGTCTGGGCATCCCGGAGGAAGAACCGATCACACCAATCGCTGAGCTTTCTGATCTTATCTCAGAGCGCACTGGGGCCAAACCTGGAACCATGGGTGGTTTTTTTACCTTGAACCCAAAAGTTGACGATATTCCGGATCGTTTCTCAAAAGAAAAGGATGGCGTCAAACTGCTGGTTATGGGAACTGTCCAGAGTGGTGGTTCCGGGTGTATCTGTCCTGAGAGTACAATTTTAAAAGCATTGATGAATCACCTGGTACTGTTCAGGGATGAAATTGTGTTAATGGACATGGAGGCCGGGGTCGAGCATCTTGGCCGGGCAACTTCAGGTTCGGTCGACGCATTGGTTGTAGTTGTAAACCCTGGCGCACGCAGTAGGAATGCGGCCCATAAAATCCGTAAGCTCGGCGAAGACATCGGCATAAAGAATATTGTTATTTTAGGCAACAGGGTTCGAAGTGAAGAAGATATAGAACTGATCCGGGAGTCTCTGCCGGACTTTCCATTGCTGGGTTGTATTCCTGAGCATGATGAAATCGTTAAAGCGGACCGAATGGGACGAAGGCCTTTTGATACCACCATCAATGATGTCCCCCAGGAGCTCCTTGATATAGCAGAAACACTGCAGGGCTACGCTAAAAATTAGTACCGGCCCGAATAGCTTCTCAAGCTATTTCCAGATGTGACTCCAGCAGATTTCATAGATAATCTGCTGGAGCCATCCTCGAATTTTCCAGAGTTTCCCCTGCTCAGAGCTGCCTTTTTTCAGGTCTCTTTTCTCATAAAGATTCAGTCAATCTTACAATCGGTTTTCTCATAATCGTCAGCTTAGAAAGTTAGGTGACAGATGTGAGCTGTGAGACGCGACCGATTGGCAAGTGACCAATCCCATGAATCATTATAGCATTAAGCTGTTACTGTTACTCCTCACGCCTCATTCCTTGAAACGAAGTTTTAGCGGCAATCATATCTTACAATTGTTCCTTATATTATCAATCCTCACTTTATGATTGATAATTGGTATCAATTGGAGATACAGGAATAAATATCCTGGTAGAAAACTCACTTTAATCAACTCATAGCGCTGATTTCATACTTCCTTGGCATAGAAACGACCAAATTGAGATACAGTAAAAATCCTCCGAGCCCACAGCGTCTTCATAGAGAGGAAATTTTTACTGGACACTTGGATTATTCATACTCTTTCTTTTACACTTAATTATCAGCTGGTCTGGGCAGCAATGAAGGGCGTGGGCCCTCATTGGTCATGCTGCAATTAAGGAAAGTTTCGGAATACCAGTTAAATGTGTTCAGTAACTATTGACACTGCCACTATGTGGAGGTATAAATTTGGGTAGGTGGGAATGATTCCTAGTGCCAAATGTGATTAGATCTCACTGCCGTAACAATGTCTTAGCAGACTCTTGATGTGTAACACAGTGACGTAGACTAGACATCACGCCAGATCAGCGTTGGCGATTTGTCGGAACAATGAGACGTATACCAACTTATTTACATCGGAGGCAGTATGGCGAAGCTCAAAGAACTGATTCGGCCTGAAGATATTACAACCTGTGATTCTACACAGCAGATGATCGTTAAAGCCAGGAAAGATGGTGTAGAGTTGTTTTTTGATCGGGCAGAGAACATGCGTCCGTGTCCTATTGGTAGTGATTCTGCATGTTGTAAGAACTGCTCCATGGGACCATGTCGGCTTAACACCAAAGACCCGTACTCCAGGGTCGGTATTTGTGGCGCAACCATAGACACAATTGTAGCCAGAAACTTTGGCCGAATGGTTGCTGCGGGAACAGCGGCTCATACAGATCATGGCATGGCGATGCTTGACCTGTTTCGTGGAGTAATTGAAGGTACCGTAAAAGATTTTGAGATCAAAGATCCAATCAAATTGCGTGAAGTTGCAGAGTCTCTTGAAATTCCAACCGAAAACCGGCCATTGCTTGACATAGCAAAGGATCTCTACAAAGAGTTGGAGCGGACCTATACCCAGGTTGATGGCGAGATTCCACTTGTTAAACGTGTCCCACCCGAAACCCTTGAGACGTGGAGGCAGGAGGGCATTGTGCCCCGTGGTGCAATGCGTGAAATTATGGAGATGATGCATCGTACCGCGATCGGTGTCGATCAGGATTACGAGAATCTGACCAAACAGATTTCAAGGACTGCGCTTGCCGACGGTTGGGGTGGCTCAATGGTGTCGACGGATATCTCAGATATTCTTTTCGGTACCCCAGCTCCGGTGGAGGTTGAGGTGGATATGGGGGTCTTGAAAGAAGATCAGGTGAATATCATCGTTCATGGCCATGAGCCGATTCTGCTGGAATCAATGATTGTCTCAGCAGGCTCTCCCACTCTGAACAAGAAGGCGGTAGAGGCTGGTGCGAAGGGGATAAACCTGGTGGGAATGTGCTGTTCTGGCCTTGATGTGCTTTCGAGACACGGCATTCCCCATGCAGGGAACTTTTCCTCCACAGAAGCAGTGCTCGTGTCTGGCGCCGTTGACGCCATGACCGTCGATGTGCAATGTATCAAACAGGATCTTCAAAGAGTCTGTGAATGCTACGACACAGTATTTATTACAACCAATTACAGAGCAAAAATTGAAGGTGCCCGGCATATCGAAATGAACGAGCATGCTCCGCTCGAATGTACTGACGAGATAATTATTCAGGCGATAAGCCGCTTTAAACAAAGGTCCAAAGAAATTCAGATTCCGAGAAATACTGCCAAGGGAATTCACGGATTTTCAAACGAATACATTAAATATATGCTCGGAGGCTCGTTTCGGAGCGGATATGAGCCGCTGAACGCAAATATAATCAATGGTCGCATCAGGGGAGCAGCCGGAGTGGTGGGCTGCACCAATCCTCGTTCAAAACAGGATTTCTCGCATGTAGAACTGGTGAAAGAGCTTATCAAGAATGATGTACTGGTCGTGCAGACAGGTTGTTCCCAGATAGCGCTGGCCAAGGCAGGGCTTACTACCCCGGGCGCTGCAGCCCTGGCGGGGCCAGGCTTGGCTGAAGTTTGTGAAACCGTTGGGATTCCACCTGTTTTAGGACTTGGTGCTTGCGTGGATAATTCGCGAATACTGATGATTCTGGCAGAAATGGTTAAGACAGGCGGGCTGGGTAATTCCATTGCGGATTTACCGGCAGCCGGCTGTGCTCCGGAATGGATGAGCGAGAAAGCGATTGCAATTGGTCAGTACTTTGTCGCTTCAGGTGTTTATACGGTGTTTGGGCATACTTTCCCGATGACTAAGGGTACTAAATTCGAAAAACATCTTTTCAGCGAACTTGAAACCAAAGGTTTTGGAAAGTGGGGATTTGCAGATGACCCTATAGCCATGGCGCGGTTGATGATTGCCCACATAGACAAAAAAAGAATGCAACTTGGTATCGACAAGGGGCAGGAGCGGGTTCTGATGGATATGGCAGACAGACGGGCACTGGAAGATGTATAATTTTATCAGATGTGACAAGGTGGAAGGACCATGTTGAGTCCTTCCACCAGAAATATGCCTGGGCAACCGTTTGTGCAGGGTGTGCTTCGGGTGCTGTTTGATGGTGGAGGATGTCATGAAGGTTTTCGCTGGCAGATATAGCTGGGATGGCAAAAAACATGATGAGCAGGAACCTGTAGCCTGGTTTCCAGGCTCATATAACCTGAAAATCTTCAGACTCGCAGACAGAGGGGTTGGTGTTCGTCACTTAAAACCATACATTTGCATCTATTCAAAGACTGGTGACGGAATGTCCATCTCTGAGAATCCGGAAAAATTTGCCAAGAAAGTCTGCAGCGACTTTTCGATGGAGATTGAGAAGGTGCTATGGGCAGAGGAACTTGGAGATAACAGTGGTGATTTTGATGTGGTTGTCTTTACCAGAAGCGGGAAAATGGGGAGTACCTCTTTTTATAGCATGGAAAAGAGAAAGCCACTTAAAGGGGAAAAAAAGATCATAAAAAGCCAACTCAAGGAGTTGGGGTCTGCGTAAAACAGCTGTAATGATGTTGAGGTACTGTACCTTTATTGAACCAGAGAGAGCTATTTCACAAAGGTTGTTGCGGGCAATCTCATAGGAGCAAATGAGATTGCTGTAAAATTATGTTGAGTTTCAACAAACTACAATGAAAGGAGGCATCTGCATGAGTGATCAACATTGTCCTGGCTTTGAGGCCAATAAGACCTTGAATGAGGTCAAATTGAAATGCCCTGAATGCGGTGTTACTATTGAAATCTTTTCGGATGAAATCGATAAAACTATTAAGTGTCCGGAATGTGGAGTTAAAATAACACCCAAGGATGCTGTGTCTATGTAAAACGATTTTCTGATTACACCTCTTACACCCAGTAAGAACTGATCAGGGGTTGGATGTGAGATGGCGGGCGCATAGGCAGTGTTCAGTATGTGCCTGATGCTCAAACACCATTGAGCACAGTATTGAAAACATGCTTTGATGTAGTGTCACTCCCAACCCCTCTCAAATATTGAGGTGAGGAATTGGTGGTAATTGGACTCGTTCATATTGATCCCTCATCTAAAATGTTCTTTTTGTGATGGGGGATCAATACCCTCTAGTTTAGCACTCTCCTTTCTATATCTCTTGTACCAGCGCATTTTCAGCCTTGTACTGGTTGTCGATATTACGGTTTGATCCTGATTAAGATGAAGTTCAACTTGCTATCAGGGCTTTTGCGGCTGTCTCTTATCTTCCTGAAATTGCGCGGTTAATTTTTCTGTTTGAGCATATCACGTAAATATATGAAATTTATGAAATTGCTTGATATTGGGTTGGCTTTACGCTAGGTTGACGTAAGAATTTGGTTCAACGGTGGTATGAAGTTTTTTGTGGTGCAAACGTTACACAAGGGCTGATCACTTTGAGACAGATCTATTTTCTCAATGTAGCTTTCAAGGTTTACATTTTCCTCCAGGCGGTCAGTCGTTTTAAATGTTTTGCTGTGCGATATGTGCGTATAAACAATTGCTTCCGCACATCTGTGAAACCAAGTTTCCGTTGGCAGTGGTAGGTGTCTTTTAGGGAGTTTTGATTTTGATGAGGAGAGAGATGGAAGCAACTAATGCACTCGAAAGTGGGCCTAAAGGTTTTACGATTCTCTATAGGATCTTAACAGCAATGATGCTGATTGCCGTCATTCCTATTGGGGGGTTGTGGTTCATCAGTATCCACAAGGCGAAACAGGATTGGACGGAGAATGTTTTTCAGGCCCTGGTTCAAGATACTTCGGCCTTGGCGAACAGGGTTGATGAGTGGACTGAATTCAATCTGAGACTTCTCGAGCAGAACAGTAAGTCTCCGGCAATGTTGAGTATGACTGCCGAAGGACAGAATCCGATCCTGAAGTCTATCCAGGATACCTATGACTGGGTTTACCTGGCCTTTACTGTACAGCCGGATGGCGAAAATATCGGCAGGAGTGATGGCAAAGAAGCAAAATTTTATGGTGATCGTGATTACTTCAAGCAGGTTATGGGTGGGAAAACTATCGGCAAACAGCTGTTGATGGGCAAGACCTCGGGAAAACCTGCTTTAATCCTCGCCAAACCTATACTTTCTGAAAGGCAAAAGATTCAAGGTGTACTCGCCATCGCCATGACACTGGAAGATCTTTCAAAGGCGGTGACAGAAACACGAATTGGCAAGACCGGATATGCGATCTTGCTTGATGAAAACAACCGGTTGCTTGCCCATGGTCTCGGCAGGGTAAAAAACCAGCTACAGGATATGAGTTATCATCCTGTCATGCAGTACAGAGAGAAACTTGCAGGGAGCAATTTTGTTTTTACCGAGAGGGGCAAAAAGATAGTTGCCTATAAATTTAAAACCAGAATGGGTTGGAAGCTTATTGTTCAGCAGGACTATGATGAAGCCTACAGCTCTGCTGTTAAATCGAAAAACCAATCACTTATTCTGCTGGCCGCAACGCTGGTTAGTGTGGTGCTTATGGCCTACCTGCTCGCTAATCATCTGGCAACACCTATCAGGAGATTGACGAAAATTGCCGATGATATCAGTAAAGGCAATCTAAGTGCAGATATTGGCGAAAGGGATAGAGGAGATGAGATAGGGGCTCTTGCGAGGGCAATTGAACGCATGGGCGTAAGTTTGCAAATGGCATTTGACAGACTGCGGAAGAAGAAATGAGCCATGACGAGAGTATTGCATTTGCTGAAATTGTTTCTCTGCTGAAAAGATATTGTGCCGATAAGAGATCAGGCATGATGTACATTGCGACCGATGCCAATCAGTCGGCGCAACTGGTTCTGAACAATGGAGAGATCAGCTATATATACTTCTTCAATAAACGTGGTGATGAAGCCCTGCGGTTGATCCCCGAAATTAAAATGGGCCGGGTTCGATTCAGTGACGGTGGTGCACCGGAACTTAACTGTGAGTTGCCTGATACCGAAGAGATATTACGCTATCTGTCGGCGGTAGCCGGGCTGGGGCCTGCGATTGAATCGAGGACCTATGCAGGTGGTATGTTGAATGAGGATCAGAAAAAAGCACTTGAAGAGGGCTTGGCAATCTTTATTGGTCCTATGGCCACAATAATCTGCGAGGAGCATCTGGCAGACGAGCAGGATTTGGCTACAGCCATTGATAAACTGGCACAGGAGATTCCCTCAGATGAGCAGGCTGTTCAATTTGGTTCTGCCATGAAGAATAAGTTCTCACTATAACGATTGAGCACCCATGACCGGAATTGAAAACCACTCCTGCTAAAGGAGTGGTTTTCACCCTCCGCCTATGATCCGGTTGTTTCGGCAGAGCCATTCAGGTGTCCCGAGATGACTTTTTCTGCAGTATCTCTTCCTGTTGATGTTGCCAGGGTGTTTGGCAATTTTTGAAGATCTTCAGCAGAAACCTTACCAGCTTTAATCTGTTCATCAATTTCCAGAATACGTTTTGCGTCATAAAGGGTTCTGATTTCCGGAGATGATGCGAAATCAGATCGGGTCAGGAGGCCAAGAAGAGAGTGCACTTGCTGTCTCAGCGGAGGCTCGGCCCCAGCTTTGATGAGCAGTTGTTCGACCGTAGTCTGTTTCATTTCGACCTGGTCATTACTCTCCAAGCAATGAACCTCAAGCAGGTAGGCAGCACATAATGTCGGACCAAGGGCCGCCCCTTCCGTTATGGCTATGGGCTCAGCATAACGTGCTAATCTCATTGATCTGCCTATTCGCCTAAAATCACTTCGGAAAAATCTCTTCATTTCAATTGCGACTTTATCTTTAAGAAGGTTGTCGCTGGAAATGACCATTCCTTCGGGGAGAGTCCCGACGCATTGCTCAGCAAATTGACAATAGCTCGCACAACCAAAATCCATTTTCGGGTTTACAAAGCGATGTCCGCAGGAGTGGCACTTTCTCTGGGTGTCATCCTTGTAAAACTCAACGATACTGTTGCACTGTGGGCAGTTGACGTCATAGATCGCTTCTGCATCCCAATACTGGGTATCCTGGCCGGGGCATCGCATATCTACCTCTCTGGCAAAATTCGATAATAGTAGCAGAAAACATTTAAGCGTTTTCTTATTCTATGACAACTCTACAGGAAATCAACATTGAGGTAATTGACCTGAATCAAAAAAAGACGAATAAAAAAGGGTGAGTCGCTAAACTCACCCTTTTGGTATTTGCTATTCTGACTCCCCCTGATCTTCAGCTTGAAAAGCCCAGCTTCAAGAAGTGAGGCGAGAGGGACAAGGGGATAGGGATATTAAGATTTTCCATGTTAACCATGTTTTTCAACGTTGGCCCGAGGTTGCCCTTGCAGTGTCATAAACTCGGGTGACTGTCGGGACCTGTAGTTTTCTGACCAGTGCCGACAATATCTTAGAGGCAGACACCGCCTGAGTTGATGACATATTCGGGTGGAAATGTTTTTCAGGCAGTGATGGTTTCTTCCATCATTTGCTGAACAGCGAGCACAGCGGGTGAAGAATCATCAAGCTCCATAAGCGATCGCTTAGCCATGTCGAATTCGAGCAAAGCCGGGTCATTCGGAATCGTTCCAACTATTTCCACCCCGATTTCATCGACTTCTGCCATGAATGCCTCACCTAAGGTTTCCGGAGCCCGGGTAACTACAATGCCGAGCCGCACAACTTCGAGTTTCAGGCTGTCGAGCATCTCGTAAATACGGCGAAGAGCGCGTAAACCACGCAAAGAGTAATCGGTTACCAGGTAGAGCATATCAACCTTGCCGGAGGTCCTTCTGCTTAAGTGCTCCATGCCGGCTTCGTTGTCGACGATCAGGTGTTTATAGCTGGCGGCGAGACGATCGGTAAAATTATTGAGAATATTGTTGACCATGCAATAACAGCCCTGGCCTTCTTGTCTGCCCATTACCAGCAAATCGAAAGTTGACCGCTCGATGAGGGCCTGCTCAACAAGTGTTTCCAGATAGTTCACCTTATCCATACCGGAAGGGACACCTTGCGGGTCACGCATATAGTTTTCCCGGATATCTCCTACAGTGGTCGGTACCTCGACTCCCAATGTTTCCCCGAGATTACTATTGGGGTCGGCGTCAACCGCGAGAATCGGTGTTTGACCGGTATTGGAAAGATGACGAATAACGAGGGATGCAACGGTGGTTTTCCCAACGCCGCCTTTGCCAGCAAAAGCTATAACTTTACCCATACTATCTCCGTTCCAGGTTGAAAATGACACGTTGTACTGCACCGGCAGGAAGTTTGGTGTAGAAGTATGGCATGCTTAGAATTGACACGCCATCCATCTAAAACAGCGACATCCTTCCGGGCAAATATAAAGACGAAGAGCGATTCTCTTTTGTCACTCTCCGCTCCGGTTAACCCGACTGTCTCATGAGTCATTCGGGTCAAGTCATAGATAATACCATTCATGGAATTTATGAAAGTAAAAAGCCACCCCGACGGATAAAAGGATGGCTTTTAATTCATCTATGTTAAAGCGAGAAAATCTATGGAGCTCAGGTAGTTGTTTTGACCTTTTTACGACTCTTCTTGGGCTCGACCGGGGGACCGAGCAGGGATTGTAACGAATCAATATCATCACTGCTGATGGTCTGATTATCGGGCAGGCCAAGAGTGGTGGGTGGAAGTCCCAGGCATAAACCGAGCAGTTGCGGATACAACAATACGGGGAAGGGCGTATCGGTAGCTTTATCCGGCTGTTTTTTCAGGTTGTTGACCTGGGCGATATCAAACTGAAGATAGCAGTATGCGCAGATCGGCACGATAAAATCAACTCCTGCTGCCTGGGCTCCTTTGATTTTTTCATCGAGTAAACTGTTGGCGAGTTCATCATTGATGCCGGCCAGGGCCGCGCCGCAGCATTCGAGCCGCCCTTGCCAGTCGATGCTCTTTGCCCCTGCAGCCTGCATGAGCGAATCGGTAATCGCGGGTACAAAAGAGTCATCGAAATTGGTGATTTTTCGTGGTCGCAGAAGATGACAGCCATGAATCACTGCGCAATCGAGTTTGGTGTATCGGTAGTGGAGTTTGGACTTGATGGTATCAATACCAATCTGGTCATGGAGGATGGTCAGGAAATGTTTCACCTGCGTCTTGCCCGTATATTCCAGACCTTCTCTGGCCAGTACCTCATTGAGTTCAGCGGCTAGAGCTTCGTCATTGGCGAGTACATGCTGTGCTTTTTTCAGGCTCTGGAAGCAGCAGTTGCAGAGCACCATGATGTCGAGGCAGGCTTTCTCAGCCAGGGCGAGATTTCTTGCTGAAGGCAGAATATACGATTTTTCATCGACATTACGCATTGGATAGCCACAGCAGTTAAAATCGTTTTCCACGTGCAACTCAACATCAAAAACTTTCAATACAGCCTCTGTCGCCGTTGCATATTGCTGTATGCGTATTGGGATGTTACAGCCTTGAAAAAAAGCGTATTTCATGAGCGTTCTCCGGAATCAATTTTCTTCAATGCAGCGTTTTTCAAGTTGTAAAAAATATCGGTGAGTTCAACCTGGTTGGGGCAATGTTCCTGGCACAGGTAGCAGGTCGAGCAACTCCAGATCATTTGAGAGCCCATGGCGACTTCACTGTTACCGATTCCGAGGCTGTATATGAGCTGATGTGGCAGCATATCAAGAGACTCGACAGGATTGCTGTAACTGCGGACCACGGGGCAGATGTTGGTGCATCGCTGGCAGGAGTAACAACTTTTATAACTGTCATTCAGCATGCCTCCGGCAGGTGAGAGAGACAGTGGCAGGGCAAGGTCCGTGAGTTTTTGGAAGGTTCTGCGAAATATTTCTTCAACTGCCTTCAGCGCCTTGAGATGACTGTCTGGATATCGTTGAGCAAGAGCCAGCGGAAAGGAAAAGTGGCTGATCAGGGTCTTTTCGGGTATGCCGTCTTCCAGAAGCGCGTAACGGGCATTGATGAAGATACCTTTAAGGTTGATTCCGGATGGGCAGATCTCGGTGCACCTGTCACAACTTGTGCAGACGTATAACCCTTCCTGGAGTTGCTTGCGGGTTTGGGGGGCAATCGGATTGCCGGCTGCCAGATGCTTGAGAAACTGCATCTTCTCTGAAGGAAGGATGAAATCATTTTTAAATGATTCGAAAAACATGGAAGAGGAACATTCTGTAGAGCATGATCCGCAGTGGGTGCAGGCAGACAGGCCAACCATCTGACTGGTAAGTGTGTTGGCGAGACCGGGCCCCTCATTCTCTTCTAATTCTTGGGCGCCCGGGCCGACTACGCTTCTTGAAAGAAGGCTGACCGGTGCGGAGATGATATGAAACATCTTGCTGAACGGCAGCCAGGCGAGGAAGGTCAGACAGAACAGTACGTGGAGAAAATAGAACAAGCCTACCGCTGTACTGTCGCCAAGAATCATGGCAAAGGGACGCGTTATAGCCTTAAGGCTGTAACTGGCAAAAGCGGAACTGTTTGAGGCGTGGCACTCAATACAGCTGAAGCTGTTCGCCTCGCGACCAAGCTCAATCTGCGCGGCTGGAATTTGGCCAGAGATATTCGGTGAAACAAGACCATTCTCAGCGACCCAGAACGCCTCAACATTGGCAGCTTCTGCCTCGTCGAATGCACCATACTCCTCCATCATCGACTGGAAAACAGTGTAGGAGGATATGCGCGAACCTTCCAGCAGCATTCCTGATAAAATAATTACCCCAACCAGAATCAAGGCAGCCCAGTCACTATTGTAACTTATGAGACGCTTTGACTTGAGCGTGATTCTTCTGAAGACCGCGATACCAATGCCAGCAAGAACCATTACTCCGAAGAGGTTACGGAGAAAGAGATATGGGTTCAGGGTAGAGACGTAATTCGTAAAAAGGTTGGCACTGATTACCGACTCCATGGCGTGCATCAAAAGAAGCAGTATGAAACCAGCAAAGATGAGGCTGTGCGCGGTCCAGCGAAGGAGTGATTTCTGCATTATCCGCTTTTGAAAAAGCAGATCGGTGAATATCGATTTGATGAGCGAGATGACCTTGCCGCTGAAAAGAGTGGCAACAACAGCTTGCAGGGCCCAGGTTAGTCTTTGAAAGGGTGAAATAGAGAATGATGGCGGATGAATTCCCTGGGAAAACCATGCGTAGAGTCGGAGCGCCAAACCTACCAGACAGGTGAGAACTGCTAGTGTCAGAAGTATGTTGAAGTTCATAATAGGTCTCTCTGCCCTCTGTTATGTTCGTGGTTGAACTTGTTAAGGCTTCACAAAAACACGCTATGTAATTGGTTATATATTCCTTTCGAATACTGATTACATCTGTGTAGTTGTGCTGCTGGATCCCTCCGTTGTCTTTTCAGCTGGCTAGGTAGTTTTAGATGTATGATATGGTTTCAAGGGCTTATGGTTCAGCATTGGAGTTGATAAAAAAGATTGAGGTAAACGTTTGTCAGAGGCTCCTTGATTTATAACGTGTATTGTTTGCCAAATCCATATTCTTATAAAGTTTTTTGCATAAATATCTAAATTTGTATAGGGATTGATCAAGCTTCTAAGGGAATAGGTTGTTTAAATATCTTTCTTCTAACTGCCAAAGTTGTATGAGGCTTTTATCATTGGAATTCTGTCAGCCATTAAATTACACCTGGCGAGCCCTGTGGGACGCTTATTACCCCTAATCTTTAGCTTGAAAAGGGGAGGAGAGAGGTGTGAGGCGTGACAGATGGGCAAATGTTTTTTCTTGAATAGATTCATTAGGTCGTGTTGCAGGAAACGCTTCCTGAAGGTTAATATAGTACACCTTTCCACCTAACTCCTTGCTCCTCACGCCTCTTGCTTCGTGAAGCAGCGCGTGAGGGATAATCAGGAATATCTATCAACAGATAGAGCAATATGGAAAATCGTCGTTAACCGGTTCTTCCGGAAGTTCGAGAACAATTGTCGTACCGTCATCGCCCGTTTCCTTGAGGTAAATTTCTCCTGCGTTTTCCTGCATTATGCCATATGCCATGCTGAGTCCGAGACCAGTACCCTTACCGGGTTGTTTGGTGGTAAAGAAAGGATCAAAAATCTTCGAGCGAATCTCGCTGCTGATACCGTCACCGGAGTCCTTAATTTCAATAAAAGCTTTGAAGTCTTCGGTTTTATAGGTTGTAAGGGTGAGGGTGCCATTTCCTCCCATGGCGTCGAAGGCGTTCAGCAAGAGGTTGATAACCACCTGACAAAGCTGATTCTTATCTGCATTAACAAGTATTGGCCGTTCATCGTAATTCTTGATAATTTTGACATTGATAAAGAGTTTTTGATCCCGAATCAGGCCCAGACTTTCATTGACCATATTGTTGAGATAGAAAATAGCTCGTGACGGGCTGGTCTGTCGTGAGTAGGCCAGCAGGTTTTTGACAATCGAGGTGCAACGCTCTGCGTCTTCAAGAATAAAACGGAGATTCTCAGAAAACGGGTGGTCAGACTCAAGCGCGTTATACATGATATTGCCGTAAAGCAGAATCGAGGTGAGCGGGTTGTTGATCTCGTGGGCGACTCCGGCAGCAAGGCGTCCGATAGATGCGAGTTTTTCAGAGTGGGCCAGTTGAACCTCTGTTTCCTTGAGCCTTCTGGCGACAGCGTGCTTTTCACGAAGGTCATTGAATATGGCTGCGGTAGCTGTCTCTGTACCATCCTCGTAAATTATGGCCGCAGTCATTTCCACAGGGATCGATTCACCTGATCGAGAGACTATTGCCACGTTGGTGACAGGGAGTTTACCCCGGCCGCCGATGGACTCATCACGCAGGTCCTCCATTATTGCCCGCGCCACGCCGGGGGGGTAGAAATCCTCAATGCTTATTGATTCTTCATCCAGGAGTGAATAGCCGAATAACTTTTCAGCTGCTTCATTGACCAGAATGATTTCCCCACTACGGTCTGCTGCAACAATGGCGCTGACTGAGCTTTGCACAACCTTATCGATCAACTCCCGCATTTTTGAGTATTTTCGCTCAAGATGCTTGATTTTACTAATATCCCTGATTGATTCAATGATGTATTTTACTTCGCCGTTATCATCGAGGATGGGGGAGAAGAAGCGTTCTTCCCACTTGAGGTTACCGGAAAGATCTGTAGATTTTATCTGGATCGATTGTGTGGTGCCGGTTTCGACCGCAATTTGATGGGGGCACCGTTCAGTGGTACAGGGCAGAAATGAGGCGAGGAGCTGATTGTTTTTTTTATCATAACAGCATCGGCCTGCCAGTTCTTCACGACTGGTTTGAAATCGTTCGTAAAAAACTTTGTTGGCGGCAATAATCTCTCTTTCCCTGTTCAGTATCAGGGTAGGATGAGAGAGCGAATCAAATATTCGTATCCGCCAGTCGAGTTCGTCCAAAAAACGTTCCATGCCAGTAACAACTCCATAAATGAGATTTAAAGGGTGTTCAATTTCGCAGCAGGTCTTTTCTGGCTTTGGGTTCAGGAACTACAAATGATGCTGAAAGTATATTTCGGGCTTCTTCGGCTTTGCCTTCCTCCACTATCAGATAGACACTGGTGCCGGTACAACTCGCGGCATAAATCAGTATATCGCTTTGAGCCAAAGTGCTGAAGGTTGCTTCGGCGATTCCATACCTGTCCTGAAAGTGGGGGCCATGAAAGGAGAGCAATTCGACCTTGCGAGGTTCGCGTACCAACACATCATCGGATGTAGCTGCAATCTGGCAGAATATTCTGACTACGGTATCTGCATCTTCGTTGTCGGTGGCAATACAGAAACGATATCTGCGTTCAGAGTCCTGCTGAACCAGAGTCATGGTGAAACCTTTATTATTGCGGGCTAACTGGTCTGCACGTTCACCTGCGGCCTCAAGCTTGTCAAACGGCAAGTCCAGTTCGATCAGGGATATGTTACGCTTGATTTCATAGCCATAAACCCGTACTACCGGTTCCCAATATACTGCAATCGTTTCCAAATCGTACCTCCATGAAGCTGAGGGAGAAAGTATCAGGGGCTGATCTGTCGAATGCGAAATTCCTGACGAAATGGCGAGTGATTATCCGGCAGATCGAGAACCTTCGCTAAAGCTGATAGTGCAGCGTCATATTGGCTAAAATCAGTCAGGATGGATAAGGCCGAGACGGAAGTACAGAGGCCATTAATTGGCAGTCCATCTCCAACTAATGTTGAGAGAACCTTACCTAATAATGAAAAATTATGTTTGTGGGGGTATATGCTCAGTGCCCCGACGGTTGAATGAGTCGTAATATTCTTCCCTGCCGGTTTCATTCCCGTAAGCGCGGCCAGGGTGGTGTCTGTATATTCGGGGAGTGTGCAAAAGTTGGTTGTAACGGAACTTTTTTCAGCGTACAGCGATTGGCTGAGAAAGAAAATGTTGATCTGTTGACGGGAAAGTGTGCGGAGTGCCGAAAGCAGGGCGCACGGCTGGTGTATGCGGCGTGAGTACTTGAATAGAACAAGCTCGGGGCTGAGCTTTATTCCGCCAACACTGAGACGATTCTCTGTTCTTGCAAGCTCTCTATCCATGGACCTCCATAGTGGAGATGAGCGGTTTTAGAGGTTTTCATGCAAAAAAACGAAAAACGAACACAACCCGCGAATGTCACATGTTTATGGAAAATGCGGGATTACGTGCTGCAATTTGAAATATATCAGAAAAACTGCTGCAGGGTATGGACTTGCCTCTACCGCTGCAGCAGTTGTACTACTGTGTAAAGTCACCTGTAGAGTGAACTTTATATACTACAGATTGTCACGAACTATCCCGACGAGTTTATCCAGGTCAATCGGCTTGGAGATAAAATCATCGGCGAGGGTAGTCTTGCCCCCCAGATGGGTATAGTTGGTGGTACCGATAGCCTCGGTAACAGCGGTTAACAGGACAATATTGATATCCTTGTAGTCGTCTGATGTTTTAAGTTCATCACACAGAGTGTAGCCATCCTTTCTGGGCATCATTACATCGAGCACCATGAGATCGGGACGTTCTTCCTGAATCCTGTCCATAGCCTCAATGCCATCATACGCCTTGGCTACCCGGAAGTGTTCATTTTCCAGTTTCATGGAGACCATTTCCACGAGATCTGTATCGTCATCTACGACCAAAATCAGTTGCTTATCGCTCACGTGTACTTCCTCCTTGCACAAGGTTGAATTGATATCATCCTAACACGCATTTATACTTGAGGGCGTGGCAGAAGTCCCGCTCTTTCGCAAATTTCCTCAACTTTTTCTTCCCATTCGATAGCCATGATATGGAACCCGGCGACGCCCTCGATCTTTTTGATGCGCTCGATAGCCTCAACGCAGATCTTGACGCCTTCTTCAGGCTGTTGCTCTTTAGGAACAGACGCCATGCGATCGACAATCTCTTGAGGAACGTCCATCCCCGGCACTCTGTTCTTCATGAAACGTGCCGCACCAACAGATTTAATCGGTGTAACACCAGCCATAATGTAGGCTTTCTTGTGCAGACCCATTTTGCGTACGCCTTCCATCCACTCTTCAAACTTGGGAATGTTGAAGATGCACTGGGTCTGGATAAAGTCAGCCCCGGCGTTGATCTTCTTGGCGAGACGCATTACGCGAAGCTCAAACGGATCGGCAAATGGGTTGGCGGCGGCACCGATGAACATCTTGGGCGCACCCTTGATTTCGGCTCCACCCTGGAATTTGCCTTCGTCACGCATATCTTTGACCATCTGGATCAGCTGGACAGAGTCGATATCATGAACGTTGGCTGCCATTGGGTGATCGCCAAATTTGGTATGATCGCCGGAGAGACAGAGCATGGTATCTATGCCAAGAGAGTAGGCGCCAATGATATCTGCCTGCATGGCCAGACGGTTACGGTCACGGGTTACCATCTGCAATAAGGGATTCAGCCCTTCTTGTTTACAGATGACGGAGGCAGCAAAGCTGGACATGCGTACCATAGCTGTCTGGTTATCGGTGATGTTGACGGCATCGACCACACCCTCCAGGTATTTGGCTTTCTCCCGGACCTTATCAGGCATCGCTCCGCGTGGGGGACCACATTCCCCGGTAACTGCAAGATGGCCTGCTGCGAGTACTTTTTCTAATCTGCTCTCAGTTTTCATTCTGCCAAGTCCTCTCTGATGATCTTACGGGGTCCACTGCCATAACCGGTACGCCAGTCTTTTGCAGGATTAATCTTTACAAAGTTTTCGGTCTGACCGAGAGCCTTGAGGCGATCCCAGATCAGCTGCCAGGCGCAATCGACCTCGGGGTCGATTTCGCAGCTGCCTTTAGTTGAACCACCACAAGGACCATTCATCAATTTCTTGGCACAGCGAGCGATGGGGCAGATGCCACCGGTCTCGCCAAGCAGGCAGTTACCGCAGCCCTGGCATCTTTCGGCCCAGACTCCCTGCTGCTCCGAGGCACCCATGAACTTGGTGTTTACAGCAGGGAAAACAGGCTTGTCTTTATAGCGACCGGCCAGGGTCTGTACGCCACAACCGCAGGCCATGGACATGATGGCATCGGCATCGTCAGCCATGGTGATCAGTTCTTCCACATATTCAGGGTCGCACTGGCGCTCCAGGGTGTGTTCCCGTATTTCAATATTCTTGCCTTTCTGCAACATGGACATCTGCAGACCCGAGGCGAGTAAGCCGACTTCTTTGCGTCCACCGGCGGCACAGACGGTGACGCACTCGTTGCAGCCGACAAGAAGAATCTTCTGGTAAGGTGAGATGTACTCAATCAGTTCTTCTAGAGGTTTACGTTCAGCGGTGATCATTGTAATTCACTCTCCTTCTTGGTTTTACCTGCCATCACGCCGCCTGCCCTTTAAGCTGGGCGGTGGCGACATTGATCGGGCTCGGGCCGAGCTCGCGAATTTTTTCCGTCATCTCTTTTGCGGTTTCCGCAAACTGGTTTCCCATGCCGGCCGACATACGGTACATGGCCAGACGTTCAGGGCCGATACCCAATTCATCAAGATATTTCTGAACGTATTTGACCCTGTTTGCAGCCTGGTCGTTCCCTTTCTTGAAATGACAATCTCCTTTCAGGCAACCAGCCACATAGACCCCGTCGGCGCCTTTTTCAAAGGCTTTTACCAGGTGCAGGGCGTCTACTTTGCAGGAGCAGGGTACCCGAATGATTTTGACATTGGAGGGATAGGCAATACGCTGGCTACCTGCCATATCCGCCGCTGTATAAGCACAGTAGTGGCAACAGAAAGCCACAATTACCGGTTCAAAAGTTTCCATTATGCGTTCACCTTCAGAAAGAGTTCCTGGAGTTTGGCGAGTATGCGGTCATCCTCGAATTCCATAAGCTGTATGGCCTTGGCAGGACATTCTGAAGCACAGGCACCACAACCCTGGCACTTGGCCGGATCAATCTCGGAATAGCCGTCTGCGTTAATGAACGGCACGTCAAAAGGACAGGCGCGTACACAAACCAGGCAAGCTGCACATTTATCGCCGTCAACCCGTGCCACCCGTGCGCCAAGGTTGATGGTATCCTTGGTCAGCATGGTGAGCGCTCTGGAAGCAGCAGCTCTGGCCTGGGAGACACTCTCGCGAATGGACTTCGGTGAGTGGGCGGTACCGGCGATAAAAAAGCCGGGTTCAGGGAGGTCAACCGGTCGCAACTTGATATGATCTTCAAGGAAATAGCCGTCGTGGGTCCGCGGCAGTTTGAAGATCATCGCAATCTCCTCGTTGGTGTCCTGATCGGCGATCAGGCCGGTGGAGAGACAGAGCTGGTCAGCGCTTACGGTAATCTCTCTGCCCAGAAGCGGGTCGGTGAAGGTTACGTCGATCAGGCCGTCTGCCTCGGCTACCTGTGGCAGGTTGTCGAGGTCGTAGCGGACGAAGATGACACCTTTTTCTCTGGCCTTGCGATAGTACTCTTCCTGGAAACCGTAGGTGCGCATGTCGCGGTAGAGTACGAAAACTCTGGCTTCCGGGTTGATATCAGTTATCCGCAGAGCATTTTTGATCGCATTCTGGCAACAGATGCGTGAACAATTTGGATTATCCTCGTTGCGGGAGCCAACGCATTGGATCATCACGACGTTGTCCCAGCTTTTCACCAACTCAGGAGTTTCGTCGAGAATGTTCTGAATCTCGATCTGGGTACCTACCTTGTCAGACCTGTCGAGCAGGTACTGATCCGGGCGGTTTGGTTTGGCACCGGTGGCAAGGATTGTCACGCCATGGGAGATCTGGCGATAGAATAACTGCTTGCCTACCTGCATGCCGGTCTTGAACATGCCGGGCATACCGGTATGGTCGACGATAAGAGCACGGGTAATAACCTCGATGTTTTCGTGACTATTAACCTTTTCTATCAATTCTGCCAGGAATGCTTTAACGTCGGCACCCTCGAGGGTCTTGCTGAGCATACTGGTTATACCGCCAAGCTGATCAAACTTCTCTGCCAGATATACCTTGGAACCCTGATCAGCCAATTCGATAGCAGCGGTCATACCTGCCACACCGCCGCCTACCACGAGGGCGTCTTTGTTCATCGGCAGGGTCTGGTCGGCAAGAGGTTGTGCCTTTAATACGCCGCCCACAGCCATCTTGATAAGATCTTCGGCCTTGGCGGTCGCTCTTGCGGGATCACCTGGATGGACCCAGGTTGCCTGCTCACGTATATTGGCGATTTCAAGCAGATACTTGTTGAGACCTGTGGAACGGAGCAGATCCTGGAATTTCTCCTGGTGGGTGCGCGGGGAGCAGCCGCCTATAACAACGCGGTTTAATCCCTGCTCCTCGATGGTAGCCTTGATGGTTGCCATCGATTCCCTGCTGCAGCCATGCCCGACAGCCTGGGCCACGGCAACATTGGAGATCTTGCCGGCGCTCTCGACAAGTTGTTCAACATTGACGGTATTGCCTATATTCTCACCGCATTCACAGACAAAGACACCAACTTTGGGTGCTTCATTTGCAACTTCGCGCTCGGCTGGGAACAGTTCTGAGGCATGTTTGGTTTTCTTGACGGACTCGACATCGCGAGAGGCCATACAGGCAGCGGCACTCGCCTGGATCATGGTCTCGGGGATATCTTTCGGCGCTTGGTAGGCACCACAAACATAGATACCGGGAACCGAGGTTGCCTGTGGGTTGAACGACTCGGTTTTAGGAAAGCCGTCGCTGCGCAGTTCGATACCCATCTTTTCGGCCAGCACCTTGACGTCGTCACCAACCTTGAAGCCGGTGGAGAGAACCACCATGTCGAATGCTTCGTCATGCTGCTCGGTTGACCCGTCGTTGGTGTAGGAGAGCAGGAGTTTCTCTTCGCCTTCAGGCTGGAGGATACTATGTGGCCGGCTATGTACGAAACGAACGCCGAACTCATCTTTGGCGCGGGTATAAAGCAGCTCGTAGTCTTTACCGAAAGTACGCATATCCATATAGAATATGGTCGCTTCAATATCGTCACCGAAACGCTCCCTGGTAACCATCGCTTCTTTCATGGCGAACATACAACAGGCACTGGAGCAATGCTCACCGGCACCTTTTTGCAGACCGCGTGAGCCGATACATTGAATCCAGGCTACTTTCTTTGGTGGCTCACCATTGGAGGGGCGAACCAGCTTGCCCTGGGTAGGACCGGATGCAGAAAGAATACGCTCGTACTCCAGGCTGGTTACCACGTCTGGTTGTGTTGCATAGGCCAGATAGTCGAGGTGGCTCGGATCAAAAAGAGATGCGCCGGGGCTGAAAACGATAGCTCCGCATTTCAATTCCTGATTGCGACCGATATCGTCCGGGTTGATAGCGCCGGCCGGGCACACCTTCATAAGTGCTTCCACATCGTCGCATTTAGTCAGATCGATGGCGAATGCCTGTGGCGTAGCTTGCGGGTACCGCATGCAGGTAGGCGCGCGGTGATCGAGACCGGGAGTGAAGGTTACGCACTCCGGAAAAGCCTTATGGCATTCACCACAGGCTGTACATTTATCAAGATTGACGTATCGTGGGGCAGTGGTAAGGCTGACGGTGAAGTTGCCTTTTTCGCCTTGAACGTCGGTGACGCTGGTGAGTGCCAGTAGATCGATATGATCCTGCCTGCTGCTCTCAGAGAGATTGGGAGCCAGTGTACAGAGATCACAGTTATTGGTGGGGAAGGTTCTGTCCAGCTGGGTCATAAGGCCGCCAATAGCGGGGGCCTTATCCACCAGCACAACATCCTTCTCCGCCTCGGCAAGATCAAGAGCAGTACGAATACCACCCATGCCTCCACCGATAACAAGTACCTTGTTGCTGCTTTGAAGTTTATTTGTGTTCTGCATTTCTACCCTTCATTTGCACAGGTTACGCAGGGTTAAACGAAATAATCGGTCAATCCTTCTGCAATATGCCGCCTCTAATTACATTCCTGCCGCGTCCAGGATCTCAGGCAGCTTGTGTTCCCAGCCGAGCGTCTGCACCAGCACGCCTTGGGTCATTTCACGTAATGCTGCAATGGTCTCACCTGCAATCTTGACCCCCTCCTGGTCGCGGTTGGGGGATTTACGGATACGGCTGATGAGCTCATTGGAGATTTGGGAGCTGGGTTCCGTGGTGGCTATGTACTGGGCTATAGCCAGTGACTTGATGAGAAATACGGTCGGAATAACAGGAACGCCCAGTTCGCGAACCTTGGAGTAAAAGCCACTGAAGTGCGTTATATCAAACACCGCCGGGGTGATGACAAATGAGGCACCTGCTGCCACTTTGTCTTTGGCCAGTTTGAGTTGCTGTACCATTTGCGCTTCATCGGCAAAAGGTTCGATAGTGCAACCGGTGGTGAATGTGGGAACGCCGTCAAGTTCGAAACCTTCCATGTCCTTTCCACGCTGTAGCTGAGCAATGCCTTTCAGCAACTCAACTTCGTTGAGGTCATTGACCACGACAGCTTCAGGATGGTCTCCATTTTCAATATCCTCGCTATGGGCAACAATAAGGTTCTGGATACCAAGTACATGGGCCGCGAGAATGTCACCCTGCAGGGCCATTCTGTTGCGGTCACGGCAATACACATGCAGAATTGACTCGATACCCTGCTGCTGCATCAGCACGCCGCCGGCGATGCTGCTCATTCGCATAATACCGTTGTCCATGTCCGGGATGACAACTCCGTCGATCTTCCCTTTCATTCTGCGGGCGTCATTCACCAGCCTTGAGATATTCACCCCCTTGGGTGTGTGCATCTCGGCCAGAACAACAAACTCGTTCGCTGCTAATCGCTTTTGAAAACTCATACGTTTCTGCTCCCTTCATTCCTGTAAGTTGTGATCAGCTCCAGGACATTGGTGAAAACATCGTATGGCCACTAAAAAAGAGCTGTTTCGGGGTGAAAAACGTCTACGTCTTTTAAATCTTCTCCTAAATATTCCCGCTCATTGGGACCTAAAATTCCCAGTGAGAGGCAGATGAGTGTCCAGAGATGGACAGTGCTGTATGTTCCACCGAAATGATGACCGATGTCATGGACCTGGGCGTGACAGTTATGGCAGCCGGTGATGCAGTAATCGGCTCCGGTTTCGATAATCTGGTCGAACTTCTTCTTGCCGTAGGCCCTGCGTTCTTCAGGGTAACCAGACTGCAGGAAGCCACCGCCACCGCCGCAGCAGTAGTTGTTGGATTTGTTTGGTGTCATCTCGATGACATTTTCTTCACCGACCACTGATTTCACGACAAAACGGAGGTCATCGGCCACAGCGTCACCATAGCCCTTCCTGACGATCTGACATGGGTCCTGGATGGTGAACTTGATCTTGCGATCGCGGTTCCAGTCGGAGTTCACCTTGAGTCGACCCTCACGGATCCACTTGGCGTAGTATTGATAGATGGATGCAACTTCAAAGTTATGCTCAACACCGAATTTTTTCAGTCCGGCCCGGACTGAGAATGTGATGTGTCCTCATTCCGTATTGAGAAAGACCTTTGTCCCCAACTCGTTGGCCTGGTTGGCCGAGACCCGGGTAACATGCTCCCAGCATTCATTGTCGGCCAGGAACAGGCAGTAATTTTCTGCCGCCCAACCTTTGGAACCGTACGTCCAGTCTACTCCTGCCAGGTGCAGGATCTTCCAGAGCGGTACCAGTTCATCCGGTTCGGTTACCGGTTCACGGGAGTTCTGATTCAGGAAAAAATGGGCGCCGGGTTTATCAATGGGCGCTGCCATATCCTTGAACTCGGGCTGTGATTCCTGATATTCGGCCAGAACGTCTTCGACCACGAAGATGAAGTCGTCGGGAGCGGTTCCCATGGCGCTGTTGGAGGGGTTCCTCAGGGCCATGTCGCAGGAGTCGCGAATACCCTTGGGGCGTTCATCACGCGGCCAGCTGGCGCGGGCGTTGAAAACCAGTTGAGGAATGTCGATTTGCATGGGGCAGACGTAGATACATCTCTGGCACATAGTGCACATCCAGACCCATGGTGATTTGGTTGCCTCTTCATCCATGCCCATGGCACACATGCGCAGGAATTTGCGCGGATCCATGTCTGAAAGTCCCGTAGCCGGGCACCCTGAGGCGCAAGCGCCACAGGTGAGACATAGATTGAGGTTCCCGCCTGTCGGCAGGATCTCCTTTACCTGGTCGATGAAGAAGCTCTCTTTCTTGCCTTTGATTTTGATACTGCTTTCTGCCATAAACTCAATCCTCTTTCTGCCCTGCCCGCGTTATGGAGCAGGTAAATTCGATTGCCAGTCAGAACAAAAAACATCATTTTTCAGGCTGCTATGGCTGATATCACCATTATGTAATTAGTTGACCTCCGTTTTATATTTCTGGGTTTTGCTGAATACTCTGCATGCGCGAATCGTTTAAGCATGCTTGATAAGCGTCTGTGATACTCTCACGGGCGCTGGAAGGCGGGATCTTTTCAAGGGGAGTGTGATCTGGGATAAGCCAGTTCAGGGATACGGAGTATAGCGGTTCGGTAACGCTTGCAAATGCGAGCGGAAGAGAACGGGAAATATGATAGTTGGTTACATACCATACCGCTGGTGTCCGTTAAGTGTCATCAGTGTTGGAGACAGTTGTCGGCCCAAACATGGGGGGACAATTATCTCATATCTAAGTTGGCCTGTTTCCTGCCATAACCAATGAGGCTGAACCGAATCTACTGAGAGGATTTTTAAAAGTCAATTGTTTAGATTAGGCTGTAACTTACTACAGGGGCTTGAGAAAACGGAGCCGAGCGACCGATCGTCAACGCGCGTGTGAGCTGCAATTCAGTAGTTTCGGGTAATTAGGATTGTGTTGGAATTTTGCACCAGAAAAATAATTGATAAATAGAGCTGTATATCAGTAAGAGTTATGAAATAACTAAATAAATCTGAATGAATCTTTGTGATAGCAACGTTTGCACAATTGGTCGAAAATGTGGTGCCAGGAGTGGTTCTGTGGCACCACAAAAGGGCTAGGCGCGGGTGAAATCCTTAATGCGACCACTGCCCTGGTATTGAGCGTTCCGGATCTGTTTTACGTAATTGAGGACGATGTCCCACTTGTTGAGAGGGCTGATCAGGTAAATGCCATCTATCATGGTGGCGACCTGGTCAATCAGTTGGGCAGTAAGCTCAAGTGCGACCTTGCGCTGGTCGGCAACCTGGTCGTACCTGGCAAGTTGCTCACGCACTTTTGACGGGACATGGATTCCTGGAACTTCGTTATGTAGAAATTCGGCATTGCGAAGGGAGATGAGTGGAAATATCCCAGGGAAGATCAAGGCATTGATGTGGGAAGTCTTTTCCACCATCTGTGATATCGCTTCAGCCGAAAACAGCGGCTGCGTCATAACAAAGCGGGCCCCGAGTTCAACTTTCTTTTCCAGGCGGCGAATCTGGAAATCGGGGTTTTGCGGCCTGAAGCTAAAGGCTGCACCGATGGAAAAATCAGTATTTTTTTTAAGTGATTTCCCTGCCATGTTGGCACCATTGTTGAGACCGTTCAGCATGGAGATAATGCCGTGGGAGCGTAGATCAAAAACGCCGCTTACGCCAGGCTGGTCGGTGCCTGTGGCTGAGTCGCCGGTTACCCCGAGAACCGCAGGGATGTCGAGCAGGTGTGCTTCCATCATCCGGGCCTGAAGAGCAAGCGCATTGAGGTCCCGCCCGGTCTGATGAAGAATGGTTGAGATTTTTGCCTGTTTCTGAATAAGCGAGGCGAGACCAAGGTTGCCGGTTCGCAGTATCGCCAGGGGGTTCTCGGCAAGGGATATGGCATCGGTACCTGCCTCGGCAAGTTTTTCAGCCCCTGTCAGCACATGTTCAATGTCTAGATGGGTGGGCGGGTCAAGTTCCACAATTATTGGCAGGCGATCACCGGTAAGGCCAGCCAGAAATCTGCCTGGCCCGGTAGTTCTTTCACTGTCAGGTTCAGTAGCGGCCTGCGCTACCGCAGAGTGTGCCGCTGGGCGGACAGGTTTAATTTTGAGGACCGATTTGAATTGCTGGATATGAGCAGGTGTTGTGCCGCAGCAACCGCCGATAAGATGAACGCCGCCGCGTATCATCTCGGCCGCTTTTTTGGCCATGTAGTCCGGCTGGGCCGGATAAATGGTTCTGTGTCCTATCATCTCCGGCATACCGGCATTCGGGAAAGCGGAGAGAATAGCCTTGCCACCGCCTGCCTGGGCCATTTTTCTGATCGCGGTAGCGGCGGTATCGACGCCACGGCCGCAGTTGGTGCCGATAACATCGGCTCCGGCACGAAGCATCGCTTCACCGCAATGGAGGGCGTCCTCCCCGTGGGTGGTGGTGCCACCGGTCGGGAAGACCATCTGGGCAATGAGGGGCATATCCGTAACAGTTTCTTTTGCCACTTCAAGAGCAAGCAGCATTTCGTCGAGACTGCTGAAGGTTTCGATAATGAATGCGTCGACTCCGCCTTCGGCAAGACCCAGGAACTGTTCCCGAAAAGAATCCCTGATCTCATCTATGGTTGTCTCTTCATCGATAAGCGGAAAGCGGATCCCAGATGGGCCGACGGAACCTGCGACAAAGACTTTGCCGCCAGCGGCCTTTACCGCAATTTCAGCGCCGGCCCGGTTGATTTCCCGTAGCGAATCGCCAAAACCCATTGGTTCGAGTTGATAGCGACTGGCGCCGAAGGTGTTTGTCTCTATGAGTTGGCTGCCGGCTCGAATGTACTCTTCATGGGCGTTATGTACCGTCTCGGGAGACTGCAAGTTGAGCAGGTCTATGTTCTTGTCCCGGCTTACTCCGCGCTGGTAAAGGTAGGCACCGAGTGCACCGTCGCCGAGGATGACCCGGTCCTGTATATATTCAAGAAAATTGGGCTTCATGTTGATTCTAATCAAGGAATTGGGGGAAAGCCGGACTATTTACTGCGAGCAGGAGCAGACAGCTGGGGTGTGACCAGACACAGTGAGGAATGCGCGGCAGAGAATTGTGAATTATTAAAACCTAAACAATATTGTCTTGTTGAGGTCAAAAATCAAGGTTGTAATACTGAGATTGACAAGGGTGTTCGCTATCTTGTTGAAGTAACAAGATTGTAGGGGGCGGCCTTGTAGTCACCTCCGGCGTCTGTTTGTGCCGGAGGTGATTGCTCTCAGCCTTCTATTGAAAATCTGGCCAGATCTGATTTCCCGGGAATATATTCGCCGATGGGCAATAACCGCTTATTGCTGCCAACACAGTCGATTATGACTTTCCAGAGTGCATCGAGCTGTTCGGTTTCTGTTTCTGACTCAGGAGTGATCTCCACAACTCTATTATCGATTTCAATTTTCATTGTATTCTCCTTGATTTGAGGACATCATAGTGTTGAAGTTTCATTGCTGCTCTGGTATTGATACGTGTTCCGAGAAGATCCTCAGTCCCATCAGCGGAAGTTTTCGGAAGGCTATTTCGCCCAGGGCCTGCCGGCCGGGAAAGACGAAGTGAAAAAAGTATTACTTAACGCCTGAAAAATCGCCTTGCAGTAATCATAGCAATTGCATGGAGCCGAATAAAGGGGTGGGTTAAGAAAAATATCGTTTTCATTCGTGCTGTTTAGAGCTGAAGTTGGTTGAAGGTGCCTGTCACAGGGCTCTATCGAGCAGATCCTCCGTACTCATTTTATACAAACTTGAGATCAAAAAACAGCGGGCGGACCGTGTGACATGAAATACGAAGTGACAGAGGTGCGAGCGGAATTACAGTTATTAGTATTCTTCTGATGCATCATTGAATGAACGCTTACAAAAGGGTTGTAAAGATGTCTGATTTTAAACCATGTTGTCTTCCTCTGCTCATTGGCAGTCTCCCGCTTGCGGATCATAAAGAGGCTGCAGAGCTTATTTTTCAATATACTCCTGAGATGCCAATCTGGCCTCAGCTGCCGATATACAAGAAGGAGGGCATGGTGCCCCAGTTCCTTCCCGGTTTTCCCGGCGTAGATGAATGTGACGGCAAAATCTTTATTAACGGCGAAAGCGAAAATTTTGATGCTGAGTTCCTGGCCTTTTTTGAAGATTATCTGATGGTCACCGAAGGGGCCATGCCGCTCGGGGATTCAAGATTTGCTCTTACTCCTGATATTGCCAGGGGCTTTTTTGAATTCATTGAACTCGCCGGTAGTAAAAAGGAGGAACTTGTTGGTTTGAAGGGGCAGATTACCGGCCCGATCACTTTCTGTACCGGTACCGTGGACCAGGCGGGCAGGGCGATCTTCTATAATGATCAACTCCGTGACGCGGCTGTGAAGATGCTGGCTCTGAAAGCCCAGTACCAGGCACGCAAGATGGCGGAAATCAAGACTCCTGCTATTGTTTTCTTCGATGAACCTGGTCTGTCTGGTTTTGGTACTTCCGCTTTTATCACCATTACCAAGGAAGACGTTATTGGCTGTCTTTCTGAGGTCTTCGATGCGGTGAAGGCAGAGGGGGGGCTGAACGGGGTACATGTCTGCGGCAATACCGAGTGGTCACTGCTCTTTGAGGCCGGGGTGGATGTGCTGAGTTATGATGCCTATGGCTACTTCGACCGCCTGGTGCTCTATCCTGATCAGCTCAGGGATTTCTTTGCCAGGGGCGGTATGCTCGCTTCCGGAATAGTGCCGACCAATGCCGAGTTTGTGGAGGCAGCCAATACCGAGGAACTGGTAAAGCAATGGTTTGAGCAGGCGGCACAGCTTGAAGAGCTTGGTATCTCCAGGCAGACTGTTTACGAGCAAACCTTTATCACCCCAAGTTGCGGAACCGGAACCATCAGCCTGGAGCAGGCGACCAAGGTGCTCAGGCTGACCCGTGAAGTGTCTGAGGCAATCCGGGCGGAGCTTGGTTGATATAATGTGAGGATTAAGGAGCGAGGAGTAGGGCTGTAGCTTCTGCTCCTCACTCAGCTCTTTTATTCCTCGCTCAACCTTTTGAAGTAATTATCAGGCACAGTCTCGAAGCGTCGCATGATCGATTCGAAAAAACGGTCTATAACAGCCACCTCCACTTCGCTGAATCCTTTCATCAGTTCCCGGTTGTATTCAGAAATATAGGGTATGGCCTTTATCCCGATTTCTCTACCTTTTTCAGTGAGATGAAGGATTGAGGCGCGACCATCCTTCGCTGATGGAGCCCGGTAAATCAAGCCATTTTTTTCCATACGTTCTGCGAGGGTGGTGATGGCGGATTTGTTCTGCAACAGTTCCCGGCTCAAATCTACCGGCTGACAGCCGTCGTTTTCCATCAGGTAGAGGATGGCGGCGATCTGGGTGGTGGTGGCACCGACCAGATCGGTCATTTCCCGGTCTACCCACTTTATTAACACCCGTTGGGAGAGGTTGAGCTTGAAAAAGAGCTGATGTTCCATAGCTGCAACTATCCCCGTTACTTTGTCAGTTCACTCACTTTCATGGTGATTTCAGCGCAGCAAACCTCCACACCTTCAGTGTCAGTAATTGAAACCGGAACATCCTTGTCGCCGGGGATCTCCCAGTCGATACCGGAACCATCAGCAATCGCTCTGAGATCGGTTGAGGCCCTGGCCAGATATTTCACACTCATGCCGACGGGTATCCAGCGGCAGTTCTTGGGGATGGATACTTCGGTCATCAGGCCCGCGGCAACTTCAGCGGCATTACACATGGCTATGGCGTGGACGCTGCCGATATGATTGTGGACTTCAGGGGTGTTTGGCATGGTCACTTCGGCATAGCCGGGACGCAATGCCACAAACATCGGGTCAATTGTGCCAAAATAAGGGGCAATCTTGGTGATTTCATGGGAAAACGCCTCATTACCAACAGCTTTGTACAGCTCATACAGCTTGCTCATGCTCCTGTTTCCTCCTTGAGTAAAGGATTACGGTTTAATGATGCCAGCTTATCTGGTAAAGTGCTCTTTGCTCAATGACTATACATTATGTGAGATACATAGTACATATGTGTACTATTGATTTTGGATGCTGGTCAAGTGAAATCAATTTATGCAAATTGAATGTTTGTTGTAACTGCTGTACCTGGATAGGCTCGGGGCGGGAGGATGTGCACAACATGACGAAGATGCACAAATTTCTTCGTCACCTGACACGGTAGGGCATTATGGAGTAACTATTTTATCTAAAAGAGATTTTCTGTCTTGACTACACCCCTGTAAATGGGCTAAGCGTTGGCTGACGCAGTGCAATTACCCGAATTACCGAAAGACCCGGAAGTACGTAAACCGAAAGGGAATCCGAACGAGCGTTCATTTTTTAGCGTCGAGTGCGGCGATATGCTCATCGTCGTGCAGGAGCCCGAGGTTCTTATATTTTGCTACGAAGAAATGTAGAACGTAGTTATGAACATAGTACGGGAGTGGTTCGTTTCATCATATAGCTGAACTGTAGGTAACCTGTTCAGGCCAATGGTATTTATCAACCCGGAGGACAATATGTTTAAGATTGTAAGACGAGAAGAAATGGCTGAAGGAACGGTGATTCTCAATGAGATTGAGGCTCCGCTCATTGCAAAGAAGGCGAAACCTGGCCAGTTTGTAATCCTGAAAGCCAATGAGGAAGGTGAACGCATTCCTCTCACCATGGCTGATACCGATCCGGAAAAAGGAACCATCACCATAATCTACATGGTTGTTGGCAAATCAACTGCGATTTTCAGGGATCTGAAGGTCGGCGATGGGTACCAGGATGTCATCGGTCCCCTGGGTAAAGCAACCCATATCGAAAAAGTTGGCAAAGTGATCTGCGTTGGCGGTGGTACCGGTGTAGCGGTCCTTCATCCGATCACCCGTGCTCTCAAAGAGATTGGCAACGATGTTACGTGTATTATAGGTGCCAGAAACAAAGGCCTGCTCATCATGGAAGAGCAGATGAAAGATGCCAGTAACGATCTGCGTGTCTGCACCGATGACGGCTCTTACGGTCATCACGGCTTCGTAACAGAGGTTATGAAAGAGGTGCTGGAAGGCGGAGATGTGAAGCTGGTAGTCGCTATTGGCCCTGTGCCGATGATGAAAGCTGTTTCCAATATAACCAAAGACTATGATGTTCCAACCATGGTCAGCTTGAACCCCATTATGGTTGATGGCACCGGCATGTGCGGCGGTTGCCGTGTCACAATTGGCGGTGAGACCAAATTTGCCTGTGTAGACGGCCCAGAATTTGACGGTCACAAAGTCGACTACGATGAGCTTATGCTCCGTCTCCGTGCCTACCAGGAAGAAGAAAAGAAATGCCACGACGAGTACTGCACCATTCGTGACGCGAACTAAAATCTTGGTTTCAGGTGATCTGGTCTCCGGAAAAGCCGGAGCATAAATAGATAAGTGACGATTGAGACGTAATGGTCTGATCGTTTCTATATATGGAGGAAACAATGGCTGAGAAAGCTGCGAAGAATACCAAAAATCCAAGAATTGCCATGCCTGAGCAGGAGCCGAAGGTAAGGGCGCGCAATTTTCTTGAAGTACCCACCGGCTATACTGTGAAAATGGCCCAGGAAGAAGCTGCCCGCTGCCTGCAGTGTAAAAAGCCGGCCTGTGTTCAGGGCTGCCCGGTAGGTGTTGATATTCCAGGTTTCATCGATCTGTTGAGTCAGGGTGATATGACTGGCGCTATTCGTAATCTCTGGAGCAAAAATGCCCTGCCTGCGGTCTGTGGCCGTGTCTGCCCGCAGGAGTCCCAGTGTGAAGGTTTATGTATCGTTGGCAGGAAAGGCGAGCCGGTGGCTATTGGTAACCTTGAGCGTTTTTGCGCCGACTACGAGCGTGAAAACGGTACCGGCGAGTTGCCACCAAAAGCTGAGCCTACCGGCAAGAAAGTTGCCGTGGTTGGTTCCGGTCCTTCCGGTCTTACCGTTGCCGGCGACCTCATTGTCAAAGGTCATGACGTCACCATTTTTGAAGCTTTTCACAAGCCGGGCGGCGTTCTGGTCTACGGAATCCCGGAGTTCCGTCTACCCAAGGCTATCGTGGCTCAGGAGGTCAATTTTCTGGAGCGTCTTGGCGTAAAAGTCGAGTGTAATGCCGTGGTAGGCAAGACTGTTTCCATTCAGGAACTCCTGGATGAAGGTTTCGATGCCGTCTACATTGGCGTTGGCGCAGGTCTGCCACGTTTTATGAACATCCCTGGTGAGAACCTGGTCGGCATCCTCTCAGCCAACGAATACCTGACCCGGGCCAATCTTATGAAGGCCTATGAGTACCCGAAAGTGGATACTCCAATTCCAAAGGGCAAAAACGTCACCGTACTTGGTGCAGGTAATGTGGCCATGGATGCGGCCCGTACCGCAATGCGTCTCGGTGCGGAGAAGGTTCGTGTCGTTTACCGCCGCTCCCGCGAAGAGATGCCTGCCCGTGCCGCGGAGATTCATCATGCGGAAGAAGAGGGTATAGAGCTGTTTCTGCTCACCAACCCCACTAAATACATTGGTGACGAGAATGGTCGTCTGACCGGTATGGAATGCCTGAAGATGGAACTTGGCGAGCCGGATGCTTCCGGACGTCGCCGCCCGGTAGCCATCGAGGGTTCCGAGTTCCACCTGGAAACCGATCTCTGTATCGTGGCTGTAGGTTCCGGTGCGAACCCGCTGCTCACTGCGGAAACTCCTGATATCAAGCTGAACAGATGGGGCAACATCGATGCGGACGAGGCCAACGGCAAGACTACCATGAGAGGTGTCTGGGCTGGTGGTGATATTGTGACCGGTGCTGCAACCGTTATCCTGGCCATGGGCGCAGGTCGTGCTGCCGCCAACTCCATGCACGATTATCTGACCCTTGGTTGGTAAGAGTTAAAGCTGTAGTTTGAGCCACTGCATATGAAGGCCCGTCGGATTATCCGACGGGCCTTTTTTTGTCGATAATCCTGATATAGTCAGTGACTTTTGCTCCCGTAGCGGGGGTATCATTCCATGTAAGTCCATTCGAGCAATCGATTAACGGTATTCTTTTTTCGTAATGTGTATATGAAAATAAATTTACTCTTCATCTTTTGTCGAACGACCCTATAGTGTCTGGGGCGGAAGAACGATGTACTATGAATGAGTACAACAAATTCTTATCTGCTTACAATCTGATGAAGGTGAGACTGGAGATGATAACATTCAGTGAAAAGGCCAAAGGGATGCTGGTAAAAGAGCTGCAGGGAAGTGACCGGTTTGTACGTATAATTGTGAAACGGGGTGGTTGTGCCGGTATGACCTACGACGCAGAGATAGACACAGAAAAGCGGCAGGGGGAATCGGTGGTGCAAAACGAAGCCGGTATCGTTGTGGTGTCGGACCAGGAGTCAACCCTATTTCTGGACGGACTCGATATCGACTATTCTGACGATCTGATTTCCGCCGGCTTCCGCTTCACCAACGGTTCAAATAGCTCGTCGTGTGGCTGCGGTGCGAGTTTTGAGTTGGCTGGTTTCCCTACCCTGAATAAAAAAGGAGTGAGCTGTGGTTCATGACCCGATCCCGCTTTTGGGCGGCAAGTCAGTACATTGTATCAACGAACAGCAGATGGCAGAAGCCCTCAGGCTAGCGGAGGAAGACCCCGGGTCTTCGGAACGCATACAGGCCCGATTACAGAAGCTGGAATCAGAATTGAGCCGCAATGAACTGGCGGCGCTTGCTTTCGTAATAATTCATCGGCTGAAGAACTCCTCTCCGTTGTAAGCCGAATATCTCGTGTGGTTCTGCCGACACGCTAATTATTAAGGTTGACCAGACTCTCCAGCTCGGCTTCGAGGTTTGAGAGGGCGTCACTGGCAGCATGTTGCCTAATTTCCTCTTTTATAGAGGTTAGTATAGCGTGGACAATGGTTGTTTTGGGTCTGCTGGACAGGAGTTGGATCTCGAGTGTTTTCAGATCGATCAGTAACTCTTCAAGTTGAGCCAGATCGGTATCGGTGCTGAATGTACAGTGTCGTACTTTGTCTATAACACGGTTCAGCAGCTGGCTGTCGTTGTCGGTGATGATCTCTTCTCCGCTTATTTGCGGAAAGTCCTGGGGTGGTGAAACTTCAGCAGTAATTCCAATAGCGGCCAGGCCTTCCTGGGTTATGGATATAGCACCGGAAAGTGTTTGTAACTCCACATAGCCGTCAATAATGAGGTCTTCGCTCAAGGCTGATGCTTCAGATCGTGTCAGTCCCAAACTCTCACCCAGCTTATACATCGAGACATGTGTCCTGGCTTCCCCACCTGAAGTGCGATGCAATTCCTGCAAAAAGCTGTCCTTCTCCGGTGTGTCAATAGTCATACGGGTTCCTTGTCCATAGCTGATTATGGGATAAAAGTTGGTCTGATTGCGCTTACACCTTCTTCCTGGGCGTCTTTCTTATGGGGTCAAATAAATATTCCAGCCCGTTGACTTTAATTTCATAAACAGTCTGCAACATTACGCCAAGTTTTCCCGGCGGGAATCCTTCACCGGCAAACCAGACCACATATCGCTCGGGCAGATCTATCAATAGTCTGCCGCTATATTTGCCAAATGGCATTTTCGTCTCGGTAAGCTCAAGCAAGGCCTGATAGTCGAAAGGCATGACTTGGCCCGGAGAATTTGTCTTATCGTCAATCATTGTGTCTTATTCACCTTTACAGCTGCACCTCGGTTGGTCAAGGTTACTCCGGCAAGCAGCAGCAGTCCACCAGAAAGGGCGGCAAGACCGATTGACTCATCCAGGAAAAACCAGGAAAGAATGATGGCGAAAAAGGGAACAAGGTTGATGAACACACTTGCCCTGCTGGCTCCAATAGCCTGAATTGCCCGGTAGTAAAGGGAAAAACCCACAGCCGTGCCAAGTAGGCCCAAGAAGCCAAGGCTCAACCAGTCACTGGAAGAGTAGGAAAACGCCTTCAGAACCGAACCATCTGCAAGTGCATAAGGGAGAAGCAATAAAGTCCCGCAGAGCGAAGAATAGAAGACTGCTGAAAGCGGGGTAAGAGAGCTGAGGACAGTTCTGCCGATTATTGAATAGGCGGCCCAGCTTGCGACACAACCGAGAATAGCCAACTCACCAGTTCCGAATCCCCCCTCAAGCACCATGCCGGGATGCCCATTTGTGATAACCAGAAAAGCCCCGACAAGCGAAATAAGAATCCCGCAAACCTGCTTAAAAGTGAGCAATTCTCCTAAAATAAGGGTGGCACCAAGAACTATGGCGAGCGGATTCAGGGCGATAATCAATGAAGCCCGACCAGCTTCAAGGTATTGCAGGCCGGTAAAAAAGCAGATGTTGTAACTGAAGATGCCGGTTGCCCCCAAAAGCAGCAGTCTGAACCAGAGGTTACGTGGGGGAATAATGATCCGCCCATCAATTAATCTAACCAGAACAGCCAGTGCGATAGTGGCAATGGTAAAGCGAAAAAATGCTGCCGCAGCAGGGCTTACTGAACCGGCGAGGGAGCGCCCGGCAATGAAAGTGCCGCCCCAGAGCAGCATTGTGAAAACCAGTGAAACGTAGGTAAGGTACCGCATTGAAAATCCTTATGAATGTGTGGGGAGAGAGAGGCTATTGTGCTGCGGAATCAGGGTTGTGTCAATGAGTTTATTTCAGCAGTGAGGAGTTAGGTGTAAGGAGAGAGAGGGGATATCCTCTGATTATATCGAATAGCGTTATTGGAATATTGATGAGAGTTTGTACGGTTTCCATCAATTACATGATATTCTTGATTATTTAACTTTATATCCCTTATATAGGTAATATATGTATTGACAATTGCAACTATTTGGCCCAGTCTTGCTACGGTAATACTTTGTTATGTTGGGGCATGTTCCTTTCAAAGTCGTGGAGGAGCATTGCAGTGTTCATTCATAATATGTTCAATTTGCGTATTTTTGCAGTTACGGTGTCTCTACTTAAAAAAGGAGAAATATCTATCTCAATCATAATTGGTCATCTGAAGTTGAGTTCACGTATCTGAAGCATGTTAAGGGAATATACGATCTCTCAACGCGGACTCGCTGAAATCCTCTGATCAACTTCACGCTTTGCTCAAAGACATTATGAAACCGCCAAAGAAAAATAAAGATTGGGCCAAGGAAGTAATGGACTCGTTAAATATGGCAGTTGAGATGGTAGTGACTCGAGATCCTGATCTTTCAAGGGATAGCTTAGAGAATGTTTACCAATATGGACCTTGGCTTTGCCTGAAAAACAGAGGGGTAACTGATGCCGTCCTTGGTGAGGAAGTCACAGCATATGCTATAGAGGAAAGGATTAAAGACTTTGAAATTGAACCTGATGATACCTTAAACTACTCTGTCAATTTCCTTTTGGCCTATCTTGATTCACATGTTTTTTTACAAATCATTTCTGAAAAGAAGATGGATGAGATTATGGCTTACATAATCGACAATTATGAAATTGATATTTAGCTCAGCTTCACTGTCTTGCCATTGACTCTGATGGTCCGATCTGTTTTCGTTTACAGTCTAACGTTACAGGTAACTTTCTATGAAGTTCACTGAATAGTTGTAATGTTTTGTAATTACTACTGAACTATATAGTTCACGCTTTCCAGATTGATTTGACATACCACGCACAATCCATATTTTTCATTTACGTCCCAGACGTCTTTACTTGTGAGGAGCGTCAAGGGTGCTTGAACTTGTATGCAGTGAGCAGTGATCTGGATCAGACCAAACATCTCATTGGGTCCTCCGTATAGACGTTCGGATAACAAGAATTCCAAACGAGGAGGATCGCACAATGAAATCAAAAAATTATTCCTTGTTTATCGGCATATTAGCCGCAGCATTTATTCTTCTAGGGCCCTTACAGTCATCAGGTGCTGAGGCTGAAAAATGGCATTTTAACGGCACAGTTATTGAGGCGTGCAGTTGCCCGATGTTCTGCCAATGTTATTTCAACACCGAGCCAGCGTTGCATCAAACCGAAGATGGTGCAAAACACTTCTGCAAATTTAATATGGCTTATAAGGTCAACAAGGGCCACTATGGTGAGACTGATCTTGCCGGCGTAAAATTCTGGGTTGCTGGTGATCTTGGTGAGACCTGGAAAGACGGTGAGACCGATTGGGCAATACTCACTTTTCAGATAGGAACTACAGATGACCAGAAAGAGGCGATAAAAGTCATTCTTGGGAACGTTTTCCCTGTGAAATGGCAATCATTCGAGGTAATGGCTGATACTACTGTAGAATGGGTGGCATCGGAGCAGCGTGCAGAGGCAAAGCTCGCTGGCGGTGAGAATGCTCACATCATCCTGAATAGTTGGCAGGGAATGGAAGATCATTCTGCCATGTTGACTAATATTGCGTATTTTGGGGCGCCAAGAAATAGCGGTTTCAAAATGATGCCCAATGAAATTGAAACCTGGAAAGTCGGTGACAAAGCTTTCGAATTCAAAGGAACTACAGGTTTTATGATCACCATAGACATGACCTCTGAAGACCTGAGCATTTAGTCGAAAAAATGCAACGTAACATCTGAAACAACGGGAAATTCTTTTTATAAAGAACTTCCCGTCTTTTATCGTTCCTCCCCCCTCCCCCCCCTCTCCCTTCTTCCTTTAAATCCGGGAATTTTCCAAGTCATGCACAGGAAATAGAAATATTCGCGGCAGGTTTCTATGCAGCGAATACCAGTGCTTGATTCATGGTATTCAACTGAAATATCAACCAGAATTGTGGTAGTTTACGGTATCGTTTTAACCTGCACTCTGTTACATTGGGTCATCCGGACTAGTGAGAATCCTCTGAGATCATCAAGAAAATTATGCCTGCTCTAGATATTCGATTTAAAATGATTGTGGTGCTGGCCAGTTATATAATCGGCATTCTGGTTATGTTTTTTGTCGCGCAGAATGATCTGCTTACGGCAAAGGAGAAACTGGAAACCCTGGAGCTGGCATATAAACTTGACACAATGGTGCTTGAAGTACGGCGGTATGAAAAAAATTTCCTCCTGTACCGAACGGAGGGTGCTCTTGAGAATAATCGGAAGCAGATAGAACTTGCCCTTGAAACGATGGCAGAAATTGATGTGCTTGCGATGAAATTCAAGGTTCGCCCTCTGCTTGCCGAGCTTCGAAATACCCTGCTCGCATATAAAGAACAGATGGAAATCCTTGCTAATCTTCCGCGGAGTACAGATGGGAACGCACCGAACATTTTATCGGATGGCGTTCGTATTGAAGGGCAGAAAATGAACGAACTCTCAGAGGAGCTGGTTGCGTTTGAGCATAAGCAGATCAGGATCATTCTGGAAGAGCTGATTTTTCGCCTGGTGGTGTGGTCATCCATAGCGATTATGGTGGGGATAATCGTTCCCCTGATCATGTTTCTTAAAGTATTCAAACCGTTGAATATTATCAAGAAGGCTACGGAGGATATCGCCCACGGCAGATTCAGTCCCATTGAAGTTGTGGATACCCGGGATGAAATGGAGCAGATGATAGATGCCTTCAATACCATGGTCTCCGAGTTGCAACGTCGACAGGATCAGCTGGTTCAATCTCAAAAGCTTTCATCCATCGGTACCTTGAGTGCGGGCATAGCCCACCAGCTCAACAACCCGCTGAACAACATATCAACATCATGCCAGATCGCTATCAGTGACTTTGAGACGGGTGAACGCGATTTCATCCTGAAGATGCTGAACAATATCAACAAGGAAACAGCTCGTGCCAGGGATGTGGTTCAGGGGCTTTTGGAATTCTCCAGGGAAAAGGAGTTTGCGCTGAGATATGCCAACCTGAAGGAAGTTGTCAATCGTGCTGCCAACCTGGTTCACAGTCAAGTACCTTCGTCTATTGAGGTGGTAGTGGATATTCCTTCATCCTTGAATATGCCCATGGACTTCCAGGGGATGCAGGAGGTTTTTTTGAACCTGATCATCAACGCTTCCCATGCGATAAATGGTGCAGGCCGGATTACCATATCCGCTCGGGAGTCTACTGATTCGGATACAGTCCTCATTTCGGTTCACGATACCGGTTGCGGCATTCCTGCAGATATCCAGGGGCGCCTGTTTGATCCTTTTTTCTCCACCAAAGAGGAGGGGCAGGGAACGGGCTTGGGGCTGTCAATAACATATGGAATTATCCAGAAGCATGAGGGGAACATTTCGGTTGATAGCGAACCTGGAAAAGGCACCACTTTTCTTATTTCCCTGCCACTGAGATCCGACGGTGAAAGGGATAGCAAGGGCACAGGATGATACCCAGAATACTGGTCGTCGATGACGAAGAAATAGCTCGCGAAAATGTTGTCTATATGCTGGAAAAGGACAGCAAATACGAAATATTTTCGGCTGCTGACGGAGGGGAAGCGATCAAGCTCGTGCAAAGTCAGGAGTTCGATCTCGTCCTAACCGATTTACGCATGAAAGGTCATGACGGGATAGCTGTACTCTCAGCGGTGAAAAAATGTTGGCCCGACTGTGAGGTCATTATAATTACCGGTTATGCAACCATAAGTACGGCAGTCGAAGCCATGCAAAAAGGCGCCTACCATTATCTTGCCAAACCGGTGAACATGGATGAACTTTTCGCCCTTGTTCAAAAAGCGCTCGAGAAAAGGGCGCTCAAGGCGGAAATTTCGAAACTTCGTAAACAGGTTGCTTCTCATGCCGGGACGGTCAAGATAATCGGTCACAGTCCTACGACACAGTTGCTCAAGGAGAGCATCGAGCAGGTTGCTCAGCTTGACTGTAATGTGTTGATTCAAGGGGAAACCGGGACCGGCAAGGAATTGGTTGCCAGGGTCATACACGAATTGAGTGCCAGGGCTGATAAGAAATTTGTGGCTTTCAATTGTGGTGCCTTTACCGAGGAGCTGATAACCAGTGAGCTGTTCGGCTACGAAAAAGGGGCTTTTACAGGGGCCGGGCAGGTTAAAAGAGGGCTTCTGGAAATGGCCGATGGAGGAACGGTCTTTTTTGATGAGGTGGGTGAATTATCGCTTGCCATGCAGGTCAAGCTGCTGAGATTTCTTCAGGAACGCACATTTATGCGGGTCGGAGGCACTAAGGAAATTTCAGTGGATGTGCGGATTTTGGCAGCCACTAACAAGGACCTGAAAAAAGAGTCGGAGGAGGGCACTTTCAGAGTCGACCTCTTCTATCGACTGGATGTGCTGACTATCCAGGTGCCGCCGCTGGCGAAACGTAAAGAAGATATCCCTCTTCTGGTGAACCATTTTCTGGCAAAGCATTCGCCGAATTCCGCTGAGATTCCCAAAGTGTCTTCCCGGGTGATTGAAACGCTCCTTGCTTACGAATATCCAGGGAATATCCGTGAACTGGAGAATATTTCCCAGCGGTTGCTGCTGCATAGTGACGGCGATCTCATCAACGGTTCAGCTTTTGACCGTGATCTTCCCACGACGGGCAGCAGCCAGCTGCGGGACAGTGGAAATAGCTGGCCCTCCCTTGAGGAACACGAAAAAAATTATATTCTGGAAGTTCTCGACGAGGTCGAAGGGAATAAATCGAAAGCTGCCAAAATCCTCAAGATCGATCGGGTGTCACTTTGGCGTAAGATCAAACGTTACGGGCTGGACAACCCTGACTGAGCATCAGCGGTATTCTCCACTGGTGTTCTCTCTTCTTTGTTGTCTTGTTTAACTTGATTGTGTTCCGGGTGAATCAGGACATGAGAGATGATTTCATCGATATCGTCGATCAGTTCCACCTGCACCCCTTCGGTAACATCAACAGGCAAGGCATCATACTCTTCCTTGTTGGCTTTTGGCAGGAAAACCCTTGTAATTCCTGATCGCTGAGCGGCGAGGAGTTTTTCCCTGATACCGCTCACCGGAAGAACTCGTCCACTCAGGGTCATTTCTCCGGTCATTGCAATATCCCTGCGCGCAGGTCTACGGGTCAGCAGCGATAGCAGAGCGGCGAAAATTGTGACACCCGCAGATGGTCCGTCTTTAGAAATCGAACCTGCAGGGAAATGAATGTGGATGTCTATTTCCTTGAAAAAGTGGTCATTGGCTATACCGAATTCAGCAGATCTGCTCCTGATAAGGCTGAGCGCCGCTTTAGCCGATTCCTGCAGTACTTCGCCGAGGGAGCCGGTCAGCATCAGGTTGCCACTGCCCTGCATGGCGGCTGTTTCGACGCTGATGATCTCTCCGCCGGTTGCCGACCATACCAGGCCTGTAGTAATTCCGACTTTTGGCAGCCATTGACTGGCCTCGTCCCGCAAAAATTTCCTGGGGCCAAGCAGAGTGGTAACAGCCTCGCAATCGATAACCTTGTTCAACTGCTCTTCTTGGGTGCTGAGTTTGGTTAGGGCCAGTTTCCTGCAAATGGTGGATATCTCCCTTTCAAGGTTACGCAGCCCTGACTCCTTGGTGTATTCGACAATGACTTTGTTGATTGCATCGGGCTCGAAAGTGATCGGTTCCCTGTCGAGTCCTGCTGCTTTCAGTTGTCTCGGGATAATGAACCGGCTGGCTATCTCGGCTTTTTCCTTTTCCGTATAGCCGGAAAATTCGACAATCTCCATGCGGTCCAGTAACGGCCCGGGAAGCTGGGAGATATCGTTGGCAGTGGCTATGAACATGATTCTGGAAAGGTTGAACGGGATATCCAGGTAATGGTCCATGAAACGGACGTTTTGCTCGGGATCGAGTACTTCCAACATGACGGAGGCGGGGTCCCCCCTGAAATCCTGGCCAATCTTGTCAATTTCATCCAGCATGAAAACCGGGTTGTTGACACCGGTTCTCTTGAGCTCGGTAATAATGCGCCCTGGCATGGCGCCGACATAGGTTCTCCGGTGGCCACGGAGTTCCGCTTCATCGCGCAGGCCGGCCATGGAGGTCCTGACGAACTGCAACTGTAATGCCTCTGCGATGGCGCGACCTACTGAGGTCTTGCCAGTTCCCGGTGGGCCGGAAAAACAGAGAATCGGTCCTTTGCCGATCTCACTGGTGTGCTTCTGGCTGAGTACCTCCGCAACTGTCTTTTTGAGCTCATTTAGGTTGATCGGTTTGCCGAGATAATGGGCGGCACCGCTTTTCAGGGCCTTAACTGCAGAATCTACTGTTGCGAAGCCGGTAACCATGATCACCGGTATTTCAGGGTAGGATCGGTTAACTTCCGCCAGCAGTTCGAGACCGTCCATCTTATCCATCTTCAGATCGCTGACAATGAGATCGACATTTTCCTCGCTGAGAAATTTCAATGCCTCGATACCATTGGATGCACAGAGGCAGGTATAACCTTCCTTGCTCAATACATGATTCATGTTGATCCTGGCAATTTCTTCATCATCAACGAGCAGAATAGTCTGGCTGATGGATTCCCTCAGGGTCTTGGCGGCAAGGAATTCGAGAATTCTCTGTTTGACCTGGTCGAGGCCGCAATGTCGATTGTCAAGAACTTTGCGGGCTCGACTGAGTTCGAGGTTGCCTATGGTCGAGGAATTCCAGGGGAGGGCGAGTGCAAGTTCTATGTAATTCAGGCCGACGGAATATTCAGCGATGCCCGGATCTGATTTTTCGAGTTTTTCAAGCTCCCTGCTGACCGCATCCCGGGCTGTCTGCGGCAAATCGGCCTCTGAGACCCGGTTACGTAATAAGGTAAGTGGAGATTCCTCGACGGATTGCACTATTTGCGGTTGGTCTTCTGATTTGTTCTTCTTTTTAAAGAACATGATCTCTTCGAACTCCTTGTTGTTGCAGGTTTCGTGCGTCGGGTCTGAATCCGTAGACCGAAGTCCCCGGGGCGACTGACAGTTCGTACTGCAGTATACCAGTATCAGCTGGAAAGTAATTTTAATTGATTATGATAGAGCTTAGATGCAGGGTTGAACAGAAAGGTAACGTTTACAGCGCCGCACGCATCCGGCTGGGGCGACGTTTTTCAACGATCCTGCTTTTCGGTGCCGAGTTTTTCCTGTTGGGCTTGACCGGTTTGGTCTTTGGTTTGCCTGTCAGGTCGGAGCGGTTGAAAAACATATACCAGTCATCACGTGTTGCATTCACTGATGAAGCTTTGCTCCCGGACATGAACCTTTTGTTAAAGAAATGGACTACCCTGTCTATGAGTTGCAATGCTCCAACGGCCAGTACCATAGTTGAGAAAAGCAATCCTGACTCCATGAGCTCTCTCCTCTGCCGAGAGGAAAGAGCACCGGGTGCTCTTTCCTCTCGAATCACTGAGTTTTCGGTTGTTCCAGTTTCTGAAATTTATCGTTCAACTGGGCATGACGTCAGCTCGGGTTGGCAGCTTCTTCCAATAGTTGGGCTTTTTCTTCCGCACGTGCCTGAATCATTCCCTTGATCATGGCCACAGAAATGATAATTCCAGCGACAGCCAGAGCGGCCATGAGAGCCCAGAAGCTCAGACTGTTAAGATTTGTTACCAGGCTTTCCTGAAGCTGGGGGATCAGATTGAGGTCAGCGAGATAACCGGGAATCTTTGCTCCCCTGGAGACCGCTACGATTAACATGACGGCGGCCATGACGAGCTTTATCATGTAATCTTTTACGTAAGTGGTACCAAGGGCGCCGAGCTGGACGCCGATAAGAGACCCTGCCAGGATAAGCAGAGTCATACGAATGTCGATAAGTCCCGAAAGACCCCACTGTATGGAACCCCAGGCTCCCATAATGAAAGCGACGATAAGTTCTGTTGCACTGGCAACCAGGGCTGAAGCGCCGACCACGTAGATCATGCCAGGAACACCTATAAATCCGCCGACGGCGATGGTGGCGGCCAACATGCCGGTGAACAGGCCGACGGGGATGGTGACCCAGGCAGAGATGCGCAGCTTGGCTACCTTGAATTCCATCATGGGCCAGATGTTAATTTTTTGAAGTCTTATTGCCAGGTCGGATGTTGTGGCTTCACTCTTACCTTTGGCAAGTTTATACGCATCGATAAACACATAGCCGCCTACCAGAACCAGAACGCAGACGAAGACTACGCTTACGTAGAGGTTGGAACCTGCATTTCCCCAGCTGTTGAGGATGAATTTCTGAATCTTGATACCGATCTGTACGCCTACGATAGAGCTGACGGCAATGACCAGTCCGAGCTTGATATCAGCCTGACCGTACTTCCAGCGTTTGTAGGCACCTACCATGGCCTTGGGAAATTTGTGGCACATATTGCTGGCTACGGCTACTGCGCCAGGCGCTCCGAGTGACATCATGGCGGGGGTCAGCACAAAAGCTCCGCCGGAGCCGATAAAGCCAGAGAGAAGACCGCCGATCAGTCCGATCAGCAAAAAGGCTACGATCTTATTCACAGTCATGTCCATGAACATGACGGAAATATCTTTAATGACGTTGGGGCCCGCATGGGTGTCGAGGCTGACCAGTACTTTCTTATCCAACGCCACGTCTTCGATCTCCATTCCCTCGCCCAGGGTAAGCACCTTGAGGTCATCGTGTCCATCAAGCTTGATTGTTGCTGTTCCTGCATTTCCATCGACCTGAACGAATACACCTTTCATTACATTCTTCGGTGGTGGTCCAGCTGCGTAGGCGTTTTGAATCACGAAAGCCGATATGAGTACCGTTAAAAGTGTAAAAAGGATTTTTTTCATGGTTGGTTGCTCCTGCTATTGGTGGACCTTCTGTTATTTTTTCGCCTCAAGTCCAAGAACACTCAGCAGGTTGCTGGCAAATGCTCCGTGGATAAATGAAAAAGCAAATGCTGTCATTACCGGAAATGCGGCGTGCCACCCGCCAAGAGTGAAGGTTTTGGTGACGAGACCTTCGTTGGAGAAGAGAAACAGGTAAGCAGAGAGAGACATTGCCCCGAAGAGGACCATTTGACCAACCGGCTTCTTCGGTTTGTAGGGTGTTTGAGTAGCAACGGTGGTTGCCACTTTGCTCTCTTTTCTTTCAGCCTTGGAAACGTTGGCTTTGCCGCTATTTACGGCGAGCTGAGTTTGCGGTTGAGTGATTTGGTTCATTTGCTGTTCATCTCCTTTGGCTTGTATTTTCAAGTTATCGGCAATACCTGCATGTGCTCTTGACCCCCGTGGTATTGCGGCTATGTATTGTTCTGTGTCCAGATAGAGTGATTGCTTTCTTTTCTGTACCTATGGCTTGCAACTTAGATGCCAGGCTCGCTATTTGTAATAAAAGCAATAAAAACAATAATATAAGGTTGTTTGTCTTTCCTGGAGCTAATGTTGCAAAATGCAACGATAGAAAAGGCGAATGTCAAATTAAGTGCTTAATATTAGCGGGATGAGTCGCTTGGGGTAGGCTTCAGGCTGATTGTTTCAATATGCAACAGTCTCGAAGTCATATAATGGGAATCCATGGAGAGATAAATGAACTTGGCGTAAGGAGAGGATCTTGCTAAAAACCAATGAATATCCGGTCATTGATGAGTAAAACAAAAAATATGAAGTGCAGTGGGAGATGTTTGGACAAGAGAATTATTGCTGGATGTGGAAAGTGCTCTCTGAAGATTGTTGCAATGTGAAACGGTTTCTGATCCATCCTTGAAAGAGAATATATCAATTACAGTAGATTCAACAAGATAAATGGACTGCATCATCGGGCATGAAATCTGCAGTGTGTAATGCGGCAATAAACAATAATTATAAACCTTCAACAGCTTTCTCGACAGGATGGAGCTATTGGACCCGATGCCGGATTCTAGTTTTAATGGGTATGAGGATATTCAACAGGGACTCATACAGCGTTCTTCAGTTATACTGATTGTGACACGGAATGGTCACTTGTCCGAAAAACTGATGAATTATGCCCTGGAGGTCGCTGGGAGGCTGCAATGTGCGGTTTTGGTGGCATATATCAATACCATGCCGCGGTTATGGGATGGAGGGCGGAGAATCAGGCGTTTTAACTCTGCCGTGGAGAAAAGTTTTACAGAGTTGACCAGCAGGGCTTGCGCAACTGGGATAACCGTCAGCCATGTCAAAGAATCCGGCAGGATTCGTAAGGTTGTTCACCGTCTCTGTTTGCTGGTCCGCAAAGTTTCTTTTGTGGTAGTTGATGAAGGTGTGCGAATTGATGATGCCGAACAGGGAGCTTCGGTACCGGTTTTCAGTATCGGTGGTGATGGCGGGGTGGCTGCGCGGGTACTTCGAAGGCAAAAACGGAACACACTGAACATTGATGATCTGGAGATAGAGGATAAGAAGGTAGTCGGCGAATATGTCAAAATGATTTGTTACGGCCTGTTGGCCATAGTCTTATACTGGCTGTTTTTCACCAATTCAAAGGCGATTGTGCAGTGCTGGTCAGCGGGCGGTTTGTATGCAATATTGCCCCTGTTGACTGTTTGCGTATTCTATTATGTCCAGCAACTGTTTCTCGATGGTCTTATTTCTTTCGTGTTTGAAAAAAATTCGGAAACAGGGAAAATTCCAATCCGTCAAGGGGAGGGCAGGAAGCGAGGCGCAGGTGCTATGAAGGTTGCGACCAAAAGGATTGGCCGCTAAAATTCCGATTGTTAAACATGCAAATCAGACCATGAAACATTCCACTAAAACGATACTTGCAGCCATTGATAATTCAGAGGCGAGCCGATCAGTATTCAAAGAAACGCTGGTGCTTGCTTCAACTCTTCGGGCCAGGGTGGTCATTGTTGCCGTGACACCTAATTATGAAGGAAATATGAATCGATTCTGTATCGAGGATGCTCAGAAAAAATTTGATGAGCCTTTTCAGAAGATTTTGAAAGAGGCATTTGATTATGCGAATTCGCTAGGCTTGAGTCTGAAGACAGTCCATCGGAAAGGAAAGCCCAGCGATGAGATTCTAGAGGTAGCTCTGGAGGAGTCTGTTTCGCTTATTGTATTGGGAGGTAAACGAAAACTCCAGTTTGAAAGAATGTTACTCGGGCGAATCCTGGCGGAAATAGTCACCAACAGTAGCTGTGACGTCCTGGTTATACCGGAGGGTTCGGAAATCAGGTTTTCTAATATACTTGTGGATGTGGCTGAATCTGAACAAGGTATCATTGGGGAAATACGGGCATTCGATATTGCCGAAAGCTATGGCAGCCAGGTTCATGGGCTCTATTCAGTAAATATTCCGGCTGAGCGCTCATTACGGTATGGTGTTGCAAGAGAGGCTGAAGAAAAGGCCACAGCGGCTCTGGAGGCATTTTCCTCAAGGGCTGAGTTGCGTGGTATATCTGTTATCAACAGCATGGATTACAATATCCCGGAGCATTGTCTGGCAAACTATGCCAAAGCACGGCACATGGATCTTATTGTGCTCGGTGTAAGAACTGAGCAGGCTTTTATTGAGATATTCGGTGGCAGCACCATTGAGCGACTTGTTTCCATCAGTTCATGTCCAATCCTTGCAGTCAAGAATGGAGAAAGACAGGGCAGAGCCTCTGTAACGGCTATTTTTTAATGAACGTAAAATGCAACTGCTACATTTTCATGGCATATACTGATTTCAGATCGCCACGACTGTAACAATCAAATGCGACCATGGTCTGGCAATACCGGCAACAGACCCCATCTCGTCAGTTACAGGAGATACCGGTTCTTCACCACTGTTCAATTTCACTATAACTACCAGATCGAATGTGCCGTTGACAGAATAGACCTCGGAAACCCCGGTAAATACAGATAGATAGCCCTTCAATTACTTTTACTAATTGTATCTCTTTGGTTTTGATCAGGAATATCGATGTGAGCGTAGTGCCTCCTCGGCTGAATTACAGGACGCAATTTTCCCTGTCTTCCAACGCTCCGCTACTGTCTTGAAATGTTAGATATCGGCCAACAGGCTGTCACCCGGGTCCCCTTGCCGGCTGCAGAGTTGATTGTCAAAGTACCATCGCACAACTCTGCCCGCTCTTTCATACCTTCAAGGCCAAGCCCACGATTGAAATCATCCGATTCAATGATTTTCTCAAGATCAAACCCTTTCCCGTTGTCTCTGATTGTAAGGTGGATTTCATCGTCAATTTTGAGCAGTGAGAAGAACAGGGTGTCCCCTTCACTGTATTTCGCAGCATTATTCATTGCCTCCTGGGCAATTCTGAATAGAACCGCTTTGAGTGGTGCAGGTATCAGTTCTTCTTGAATATTGATATTCAGGTCGATGGTGAATTGTTTGTAAACATCAAGATATTCACGGCAAAGCCATTGAATGGCGGCAATGGCGCCAAGTTCGTCGAGTATGCGTGGGCGTAATTCAACCTGCATCTTGCGTACTTCTGCTATGGCGCTTGCTATAATTCGGGAGGAGGTGTCTATGCAGTTACGCAGGTCCACCTCAGGCTTTTGCAGATTAGCCAGAATAGCGTGGACGGAATAGTTTACCGCCGTAAGTGATTGGCCAATACCATCATGGAGTTCGAGGGCCAGCCTCTTTCGTTCATCTTCCTGGCTGAGTATCAGTTTGGAGGAAAGGCGATGCAGTCGTGACTTGGAGTGGCGAAGAGCCAGGGTAATCTCTTTCTGGGCAGCGTTAGCCCTTGCAAGGCGCAGGTTCTGATATGCCATCTCAGACAACAGGTTGGCAAAAAGATAGAGTGAATTGCAGGTACGGTAAAACTGTTTGGAGTTCATGATAGGTACTTCATGATAGGCTGCCATAAAGGTGCTTTCATCGGTACCGATTTCCCTGGCGTATTCCCGCAGTCGATTTTCATCAACAGAGTTTGAAAGACGTACCTGTCCGATGAGCCAGTTGGCGACGTGCTTGCCCCCTACAATAATACTGGCCCCGCCATCCCACAGGCCACCACTTAGGCAGGGACGGATGGTAGGGCCCTGATGATTGGGTTTGCCTATGATGGAGTCGGAGTAAATGCAATTGGCCAGGCCCTGTTGAGTGGAGCGAATTACCTGGCGGCAGAAGGTGCAGAAGTTTTCCTGGCGGGTGATTGGCGTTCCATCGGGCATGGTGATGATTGAAGCAACACCGGTGACATCACAGAAAGCTTTCTGGATTGCCTCAAGTTCAACAATGGTGAAGAGGTCGGTGAACAAAATATTGTCCATATCCGTATCTGCCACGCGGTCACGTGTGAACTCAGTAGCACCTGTTGCCTGGGTTGCAGGCTTTGGGGATCGGTTTTCCCTTTCTGCGGCAGACCCATAATCGATAGAGTGGTTACTTAAAGTAAGCGGGCTTTTATGGATAATGACTTCTGTGTCGGTGTCTGCATCCGGCGTTAAAAAGCAGGCGAGTTTTTTGTCGGTCAAGCGAAAGGCATGTATATGGAACAGTCCGATGAAATTCCCTGATTCATCATAGTATACTCCGTGATAGCCCCAATTGCTGCCCGTTGCCAGAATATGTTTATAGCGCTCGGGGACAACCGAGTCAGCCAATTGTGGAAAAGCCTGCTCCAGCCGCATGCCCTTGAGATTATCGTGGGTGATACGCAATAAGCGATCGGCCGCGCTGTTAGCCTTGCTGAAAATAAGCGCGTCGCCGGCATCCAGGGTGAAGACCTGACAGGGAACCGGCAGATTTTCCATGGTCTCTTCAATAGCGGGGAGAGGTTGAGCTTCCATTAGTACCAAGGGGGAGAACAGGAAGGCATGATCATGGTTGGATGATGCCGCTTTGGCGGGCAAGCTCGATAATTTCCCGCGCGCTGTGTACTTTCATTTTTTTCATCATGTTCGACCTGTGCCGGTCAACGGTTCTGGGTGAGATGAAGAGCATTTCTCCGATCTTCTGGTTGGTAAAACCTTCTGCCACAAGCTGAAAGATCTCACGTTCCCTCTTGGTGAGAGGTGAGAGAGGGTCATCGGCAGTGATACTTCCGGCGTCACTATCTATGATGTAATTATTGATAAGCTGGCGGGAGAGCACCCCGCTCAGATAGGCGTTGCCTTTAATAACGGACTTCATGGCGACGAAGAGTTCTTCGGGGTCGTCTCCTTTCAGCAGGTAGCCGTCTGCTCCTTCCTTAAGAGTCGGCAAGACATACTCCCTGGACGCATGCATGGTTATGACCAGAATACGTGTTTCGGGTATCTCGCATTTAATCTGCCGCAGGGTGGAAAGACCGCTCATTTTAGGCATGGAGAGATCAAGCAGGAGCAGATCCGGACGGGCCTTTTGGCAGATTTTCAATACATCCAGTCCATTATCCGCTTCACCGACAACCTCAAAGCCTTTTCGAGAGGCGATAAGGGCCTTCATACCCTCGCGGACAAGCAGGTGGTCTTCAGCAATAACAATGCGGATAGGTGTATTGGTCATAAAAATTATTCGAAGTACATGAGTAAAATGGCAATTCTTATCGCAACGTACTGCAAAAGTATAATGGAAAGAGGAAAAGAACAACCGAAGTTTACTATAAATGACAGGTTGTCGAGATGGGGTCATGCCTTGCGTCTTTGCTCTTTCATTCAGGTAGCCGCCTAAAAGATACAGTTGTCCTGTAGGGAGAAATGGGGTGTTCCCCCCATTGTTCCGCATCATTGCCAAGACTATAACTCCGGGTATTGAAGAGCTGAAGACCTTAGAAACTGGAGGACGAAGGCGAAACAGGTATTGAGGTAAAGCACGAAATAAAGGAGTTGGTTATGGGGAACGGATATTGGGGCAAGGTTCTGAGAATTGATTTAACGACCAAAAAGACGACTATCGAGGAGGTAGGAGAGAGGGTTTGGAAACTCTACCTCGGTGGTGGCGGTTTTGGTGCCAAGGTGTTGTCTGATGAAGTTGGTTCTGAAGTTGGGCCATATGACGCAGAAAACAGGTTGGTTTTTGCCACCGGGCCATTGCAGGCAGCCAGGCAGACGGGAGCGGCGAAGTTCACTGTTGTCTCAAAATCTCCGGTTACCGGAATCTATGGTGAAAGCGCTGCCGGTGCTGGGTGGGGAATGGCCCTGAAAAATGCCGGTTACGATGCCCTGATCGTACAGGGTAAATCGGAGTCTCCATGTTACCTGAAGATAGATGACGACCAGGTTGAGATTTGCGAGGCGGCACAATTCTGGGGGAAGGATGCCTTTGAGGCGTCCGATGCGATTGTCGCTGATACAGGTTTGGAAAAATCTTCCATCTGTTCAATTGGCCAGGCTGGTGAGAAGAAGGTCGCCATAGCCTGTATCGTGGTTGATAAACATAGTTTTGCAGGTCGTTGCGGTCTTGGCGCGGTGATGGGGTCGAAGAACCTCAAGGCTGTGGTTGTGAATGGCACCAGAAAAGTCGCTGTTAATAAGCCGGAAAAACTGGCTGAGATCAATAAGAGTATCGGCAAAACAGTTCACGAAAACACCAAGGACTGGCTTCGTCTGCACGGTACCCCATTTGTTGAGATCGGCTGTGATGCCGACGGTGACACACCCACCAAAAACTGGAGCGAAGCTTCCTGGCCGGAAGGAGCAGAAAAACTCGGTGTGCCGAACTACACGGATGTGCTTGGTGCCAAGCCCCATGCCTGTAGTTCCTGCGTTGTTGGTTGTCACAGAGAGGTAGAGGTCGCAGAACCCGAAAAATATGCAATGAAAGGACCAGGACCCGAATATGAGGCGCTGGGTATGCTTGGTAACAACTGCCTGATGGATGATGTAAAAGCCCTTTCGCTGATGAATGATCTCTGCAACAGATACGGTCTGGATTGTATTTCAATGGGCTCATTTCTTGGTTACACCATGGATTGCCAGGAAAATGGTTTGATGACTGCTGATGATATCGGCGGTGTTGAGCTGAAATGGGGCGATGCGGACACCATGATCGAGTTGATTCACAACCTCGGCAACCGTAAATCCGGGTTTGGTGAGTTATTTGGTGATGGCTTGCTGCCTGCTGCAGAAAAACTCGGTGAGGAAGCTGTAGAGCTGGCACCGCATGTTAAAGGTCTTGATCTGCCTGCCCACGATCCTCGCGCATTTTTCTCCCTGGCAGTCAACTATGCAACAGGTAATGTGGGGCCGCACCATGAGCGTGGTAATCCGCAGGTTGCCACCGCAGGTTTTCTGTTGCCCGAGGCCGGAGTCGATCAGGAAGTGGATCGTTTCCAGATGGAAAATTCAGAATTTGTTGCAGCAAAATACCAGGATTACGGAACACTTACCCAGGCAGCCTGCCACTGCAAGTTCATGCTTTTCGGCGGCTATAGCATGACCGTAATGCTTGATTCCATCAACGCTATCACCGGTTGGGAATGGAGCATGGACGATCTTTTGAAAGCCGCGGAGCGGATCTATACCCTGCAGCGTATGGTCAATGTAAAGTACGGCATAGACCGTAAGGATGACAAGCTACCTGCAGTGGTCTACAAGGCAAGCGAAAACGGCAGTCGGGCTGGTAAGGTGCCGCATAATATGGATGAAGCTCTCGATCGTTATTATGAGTTGCGAGGCTGGGATGACAATGGCGTGCCCAAATCAGAGACTCTTGAAGCATTGGGTATTCAGATATAGCCTGAAAATTTCAATCCCTTTCTCCCGGGGCATGTCGGTCTGTCGCAGATCGACATGCCTGGTCCGAGGTTGAATCAACCAATTATGAAAATAACAGTTTCATTGAAGCTCTTTGCCTCATTGGCAAAATACAAGCCATGTGACGATGGCCCTACCTGCTATGTTACCGTTCCTGTCGGCACGACTGTCGCAGATCTGGCGCGCGATCTCGCTGTTCCCGTGGAGAAGGTGAGAATGATCCTGATTAACGAGGCGACATGCGATCTCGAAACGGTTCTGGCTGAAGGTGATTACATCGTTTTATTTCCGACTATTGCTGGAGGTTGATACGAATTGTGTACAGAGCAGGAAAAGGCCCGGCAGGTAGAGTAACCAGCCGGGCCTTTTTCTTAGTGATTGAAAGGAAAAAATAACAGATATGCTATCCTTCCAACGTTCAACGTTCAACGTCCATCGCCCAACGCCTAACTCACCTCAATTACCCCACCACTCGGGGGCACGAATCTCGACCCCAGCGTATAGCGTGAGCCTGGTGAATAGAAGACAGAATAGGTGGCGATAAGATTACCGACCCATGTCGTGCGGTAGAGGGCAAGGCAGGGCTCGGCGGAATTGATTTCAAGCAACTCCCGGACCCATGGGTCGGGGATAAGCGCTTCAACCACATGTTCAACAGCTGTTATCGGCGCAAGACTCAGCAGGTATTCGTTGGGAGTGACAGAGGTGAAATCCTGTTTGAGATACTCCGGTGCGAAGGCTGGATTGATATACCTGCTGGAGAGCTGAATTGGTATAACGTTGTCCCGATGGACGATGACAGAATGAAAGACACTTGAGTACGGTTGCAACGCCATCCTGGCGGCAACCCCGGGCTGTGCTTTTTCTTCTTGTAACAGATGCACAGTACAGGAGTATTTACCTCCCCGCGCTTCGATCTCTCTGGCTATGGAGTTGATCTCAAGTAACGCTGCCTGCGGTTTCTTTTCAGCGACAAAAGTTCCGAGCCCCTGCCTGCGGATGAGACGTCCTTCTGCGCTCAATTCTCTTAAAGCACGGTTGACCGTCATTCTGGATACTCCGGTGGCAGCAACCAGCTCCGCTTCAGAGTCAATTTTCATATCGGCATGCCATTCGCCGGAATGTATTTTCCTGAGTATATACTCTTTAACCTGCTGATAGAGTGGTGGAGCATTTTCTCCGGTTGAAAGCGATGCTGCTTTTGAGCTGCTCATGATTATGCCTGTTATTTGAAACTTGGTATCAGTGAGGAATCGACCAGATGATTTAACTCACCCTGTTGGATGAGCTCGCAGATTTTTGCAATATCAGGGGAAAAATATCTGTCCTTGTCATAGAAAGGCACTCGATTTCTCACTTGACTCTTGGCGGATTCAAGCAGCTCGCTGCTCTTGAGTGGTGCCCGGAAATCAAGGCCCTGACAGGCGGCGAGTAATTCAATGGCGAGCACGTTGGCAGTGTTTTCTGCCATATCGGTGAGCCGTCTTGCGGCAAAGGTTGCCATGGAAACATGGTCTTCCTGGTTGGCCGAGGTGGGCAGACTATCTACGGATGCAGGGTGGGCCAGGGATTTATTTTCACTGGCAAGTGCGGCAGAGGTTACCTGGGCGATCATAAAACCAGAGTTCAGCCCGCCTTTCTCAACCAGAAATGGCGGCAGTTTACTCATGTTCGAGTCGATAAGCAGGGCCATCCTGCGTTCAGAGAGTGAGCCGATTTCGGCTATTGCCAGTGCCAGGTTATCTGCTGCCATTGCGACCGGTTCGGCATGGAAATTGCCGCCAGAGAAAATATCATTCACTTCCGCAAATACCAGTGGGTTGTCAGAGACAGCGTTGGCTTCGATTAAAAGCGTATCGGCAGCGTTTCGTATCTGGGTCAGGCAGGCGCCCATCACCTGGGGCTGGCATCTGAGTGAGTAGGGGTCCTGCACAGCTTCGCAGTCGAGATGGGAAACTTCAATCTCGCTATGCTGCAGCAGGTCACGATAGATCCTGGCTGCATCAATCTGTGCCTGGTGGCCCCGCACCTCATGGATCAAAGGATCGAAAGGTCTGCGACTGCCCATGGCCGCCTCAACAGAAAGGGAACCTGTTACCACTGCGGCGGCAAAGAGATCCTCAGCCGCAAAAAGTCCTTTAAGAGCCAGCGCGGTGGAGGCCTGGGTACCGTTGAGCAGGGCTAGTCCCTCTTTGGGGTGCAGGGTAAAAGGGGAGAGACCGGCGATTGTCAGACCTTCTTTGCCGGTCAATCGCTTTCCCTTATGCATCACTTCGCCTTCGCCCAGCAACACGGTGCTCATGTGTGCGAGCGGGGCAAGGTCACCGGATGCTCCCACGGAACCCTTCACCGGTATGCAGGGGTAAACCTCATGATTCACCAGCTGCACCAGAGCATCGATTACCTCATAGCGAATGCCGGAATAACCGCGAGCCAGACTGTTGATTTTCAGTACCATCAGCAGCCTGGTGGTGGATTCGCTCATCAGGTTGCCGACTCCGGCTGCGTGGGAAAGAACGATTGATTCCTGCAAATGCTCAAGTTCATCTCTTGGTATCACAGTATGGGCCAGCAGGCCAAAACCGGTATTGATACCGTAGATGACGCGGCCCTCATCTATAAGCTTGCGTACCGTTGCAACGGAATCATCGATGGCATTACGACAGGCTGGGTTGAGATTGATCCGGGTAGCCTCTCTGGAGACGGAGCGGAGCTCTTCGAGGGAAATTTTTCCTGGTTCTATTTCAAATGTGCGCATAGTTCGTCAGAATGAAGTAACGGGCTTCACAGAGTTGAACCCCGATTAGAATGTGTTGCATCTGTGAAATCAGATGGAGTGTCAGTCGAATGTGCTGACAATGTATATACAAATTTAATCTCGTTCAAGATGAAAATTCAAGTTATTGAGGTTAGATGTAGGTAAATAGCCGAATTGTTGAAGTTGATTGAAATATTCACTTGTATATACAAGCTGGAGCGTTTAGCATATTATCTGATATGAATTCAAGAGAGGTTTTATCCCATGAGCGTGCGGGTAAATCTCAATGTCATGCTGAATACGAGTTAATTTGCAGCAATATCAGACAAAGACCAACCAATAAAGAGGTTGCAATGCAAACCAATGTAACGGCCGCAAAGGCTATGACCATACGACTAGATGACGAGCTACCACGGCAGAAGGGATTTTTGGAAGGTATACGCCGTGCTCCTGATCGTGGATTTCGGCTCACCCAGTCACAGACCATGACCGCGCTGAAAAATGCGCTTCGCTATATTCCAGAGCAACATCACCACGAGTTAATCCCGGAGTTCCTGGAGGAGTTACGCACCAGAGGCCGTATATACGGTTACCGTTTCCGGCCCGAGGGAAGACTCTACGCTAAACCGATTGACGAATACACAAGCAATTGCCTTGAGGGAAAAGCCTTTCAGGTAATGATCGATAATAATCTCGACTTTGATGTCGCCCTTTACCCCTATGAGCTGGTCACCTACGGCGAGACCGGAGCGGTCTGTCAAAACTGGATGCAGTACCGGTTGATCCGGAAATATCTGGAAGCGCTTACCGACCATCAAACTCTGGTTATGCAGTCAGGCCATCCGCTTGGCCTTTTCAAGTCGAGTCCCGATCAACCCAGAGTGATCATTACCAACGGCTTGATGGTGGGCCTCTATGACAACCCGGATGACTGGGAGATCGCTACCCAGATGGGTGTCTCCTCCTACGGTCAGATGACCGCCGGGGGCTGGATGTATATCGGCCCCCAGGGAATCGTGCATGGCACTTACAACACCCTGCTCAATGCCGGTCGTAAGATGTGTGGAGTACCTGCTGAAGGTGATCTGCGTGGTCTGCTGTTTGTCTCGTCGGGCCTGGGCGGAATGAGCGGTGCACAGCCAAAAGCTGCGAAAATTTCAGGTGCGGTATCAATCACCGCCGAGGTGGATATTTCCCGTATTACTACCCGCCATCAGCAAGGCTGGGTAGATGTGGTTTCAAGTGATATGGCGGAAGTACTGCGTCTGGCTGGAGAAGCCAGAGCTGCGAAAGAAAATCTCTCCATCGCCTATCATGGCAATGTGGTGGACCTGCTCGAGTACATCGCGGACCGGGAGTTTGAGGCGGAGTTGCTATCCGACCAGACCTCCTGCCATGTGGTATACGATGGTGGCTATTGTCCTGCCGGTATCAGCTTTGAGGAACGCACCCGTTTACTGGCAACTGACCGGGAGCGATTCAAAAAACTGGTCGATACAAGCCTGAGACGACATATCGCAGCAGTGCAGAGGCTGAAAGAACAGGGCACCTATTTCTTCGATTACGGCAACGCCTTTTTGAAAGCCGTTTTCGATGCCGGGGTCACGGAAGTTGCCAAAAACGGTGTGGATGCACGGGATGGTTTCATTTATCCCTCTTATTTCGAGGATATCATGGGGCCGATCTTTGATTACGGATATGGCCCGTTCCGCTGGGTATGCCTGAGCGGAAAACATGATGATCTCAAAAAAACCGATGCCGCGGCGATGAGCTGCATCGATCCGGAGCGCAGGGCGGAAGATCGTGATAATTATATCTGGATACGCGATGCGGAGCAAAACAAGCTGGTTGTAGGTAGTCAGGCGCGAATCCTCTATTCAGATGCCGGCGGCCGGGCTGCTATCGCTCTCAAGTTTAATGAGATGGTGCGAAATGGGGAAGTGGGAACGATTATGCTTGGTCGCGACCATCACGACCCGGGTGGTACCGACTCCCCATTTCGTGAGACTGCGAATATTTACGACGGTTCCAATGTCTGCGCTGATATGGCCACGCATTGTTTTGCGGGTAATGCAGCGCGCGGTATGTCGCTGGTGGCACTGCATAACGGCGGTGGCACCGGTATTGGCAAAGCTATCAACGGTGGCTTCGGCATGGTGCTCGATGGCAGCGACCGGGTGGATGAAATCCTGCGTTCAGCCATGAGCTGGGATGTTATGGGTGGGGTCGCACGCCGCAACTGGGCGCGCAATCCTAACGCAATGGATGTGGCTATGGCCTATAATCGCGACAACAGCAATGGAGACCAGATCACCATTCCCTATGTGAGCGACGAAGAGGCGGTTGAAAGTGCGGTAGTGGATCTCTTTACCCGGTTGCAGAAATAGAGAGGCTGGCATTATGTACATATTGTTTAAAAACTGTAGGATATTCAACCCAGTCGATCGAGGCGTACCATGCGGTGGTAACAATCAGGGCGAATTGGCAGCGTTTCCTGATGGCGCGCTGCTTGTTGCTGATGACGGCAGAATTGTTGCGATTGGTGAAGAGCACGAGGTTACCAAAGAGGCATCAACGCTCAGCAAGGTCAAGACGAGGGATATGCAGGGCAAATGCCTGATCCCAGGTTTTGTCGACCCGCATACCCATATGTGCTTTGCCACACGTCGCGAGGCAGAGTTTGAGTTGCGGCTTGCCGGAACACCGTATCTGGAAATCCTGAAAAAGGGTGGGGGAATCCTCTCCTCGGTTCGGGCGGTGGCTGAAGCCACCGAGTCCGAATTATATGAAGTAACCAGAAAGCATGCGCTGTCCGCTTTGAAAAGCGGTACCACCACCTTGGAAATCAAGAGTGGCTATGGGCTCAATACAGAGAGTGAACTCAAGCAATTACGGGCTATTGGTAAACTCGCCAGAGAAGGTGTGCAGGATGTGGTGGCAACTTTTCTCGGTGCCCACGCCATTCCGCTGGAATTTAAAAACAACCCCGATGAATTCATTACCCTGGTGATAGATGAGATGTTGCCCGCGGTAGTAGAGCAAGGTATCGCTGATCAATGCGACATTTTCTGCGAAGAGGGGGTGTTTACCATTGAACAGGGGCGGCGCTTGCTTAAAGCAGCCAAAGCACAGGGCATGAAGGTGAAGATTCATGCCGATGAGGTGCATGATCTCGGTGGGGCGGGCTTGGCTGCAGAACTCATGGCGTGCTCTGCGGATCATCTGCTTGCTGCTTCTGACGAAAATATCAGGGCAATGGCGGCTCAAGGCGTTGTTGCTAATCTGTTGCCAGCCACGGCCTATAGCCTGAGGAAACCCTATGCCCGGGCCAGGTTTATGATCGACAATAACCTGCCTGTGGCGCTGGCCACTGATTGTAACCCCGGTTCCAGTTATACAGAGTCGATGCCATTCGTTATCGGACTTGCAGTGCTCAATATGAATATGACACCGGCGGAAGCTCTGGTTGCCGCCACCTTGAATGCAGCCTATTCCATCGGTATGGCGGATAAAGTGGGCAGCCTTGATGTTGGCAAGCAGGCTGATTTTCTGACCCTTGATGGGGACTCACCGGCAATTCTTGCATATCATGCCGGAGTATCGCCGGTTCAAGAAGTGTATAAGAAAGGGGTTCGGGTGGTTTGATGACGTTAACCGCAGGTTGGACGTTGGATGTTGGATGGGGGAAGGAAAACCTGGGTGCGTGAAGTTAGAAGAGCATTGTGAGGCGTGAGGTGACAGGGGTTAGGAGTAAACATCCTCTGGATCCATGCTCGGTAAAGAATGATAATAGAAAATCAGGGTACTGGATGCCATGAAGAAGATAATAGAGTGCGTTCCGAACTTTTCTGAAGGAAGAGATCCGGAGATCATAGAAGCGATCGCGGAGGCGATCAGAAATGTGAAAGGCTGTTCCCTGATTGATGTTGATCCGGGGCGTTCCACCAATAGAACAGTCTATACTTTCGTGGGCGGGCCGGAGAGCATCATTGAAGGTGCGTTGGCGGCCGCAAGGGTGGCGCGGGAGCGGATCGACATGCGAAAGCATGGTGGTGAACATCCCAGGTTCGGAGCCATGGATGTCTGCCCGTTTGTACCGGTGGCAGGTGTTACCATGGCTGGATGTGTTGAAATCGCCAAAAATTTCGCAGCACGGGCTGCCCAGGAGTTGAAAATTCCTTTGTACCTCTACGAAGAGGCGGCAGAACATGACTATCGGCGCAAATTGCCAGATGTGCGCGCCGGAGAATATGAGGGACTTGCCGAAAAACTGCAGGACCCCAGGTGGAAGCCGGATTTCGGTCCAACCGACTTTGTACCGGAATGGGGCATCACCGCCACCGGGGCCAGAAAGTTCCTGATTGCCTACAATGTCAATATCCTCGGTACTTCCAACCAGGCCCACAGGATTGCCCTCAACTTGCGGGAAGCCGGCCGCGGTGAAGACAGCCCCGGTAGCTTGAAAGAAGTTAAGGGGATGGGCTGGTTTGTTGATGAGTATAACCTGGCTCAGGTCACGGTAAACCTCAACGACTATCAGGTCACACCTATCCATGTGATGTACGAGGAGGCTAAAAAAGAGGCTGCGGCATTGAATCTTGCCGTAACAGGTTCTGAAATTGTGGGTGTAGTGCCGCTGGAGGCGATGTTGATGGCAGCGGATTATTACATAGAAAAAGAAGGGTTATTCATCTATCAGGAAGATCAGAAAATCAGGCTGGCAGTGGAACGGATGGGTCTGAATTCGGTGGCGCCGTTCAAGCCGGAAGAAAAGATAATTGAATATATTGTGGCCGAAGAGCCCGATGAACCTCTTGCCGGTATGAGCGTGAGGGAGTTTATCGAAGAGATCGCTGCCAGAAGCTCGGCACCAGGCGGTGGCTCTGCTTCGGCAGCGGTGGCGGCAATCGGGTCGGGGCTGGGTTCCATGGTAGCCAAGCTCACCTGGGGGGTACGTAAATTTGAGGGTGTGCAGCCGAAGATGATGGAAGCCATTCCGGTGCTTCACGAAGTGACCCAAAAGTTGATACCAATGATAGATGCTGATACCTCGGCCTTCAATGAGTATATGGAAGGCTTGCGTATGCCCAAAAATAGTGAGGCCGAAAAAAAGGCCCGGACCGCGAAGATGCAGGCAGGGTTGAAGACTGCGATTCAGGTGCCGCTCACCACCATGCGCTTGGCCGATTCCGCCTGGGATGCGCTCAATCTGGTGGCTGAATATGGTAATCCAGCTTCAAAATCAGACACCCAGGTTGGCGCCCGCTCTCTGGAGACCGGTATCTGGGGAGCATATCAGAACGTGCTGATCAATATGGAAGGGATAAAGGACGAGGAGTATCGCCAAGCTACTTTGGCAGAAGCTGAACAACTCACGCTGCGGGCCAAAGAGCAATGCGAGAAAGTTCTTAACTTGCTGGAACATTGATAAATCTGGATTTGGCGTTGCAATCAAATCTGATAACCAGAATCTAGTCTGTGTGAGCCTATTTGAAAGTATAGTCCATCACTGTATTGGCTGAAAATGGAACAGCTTACGATAGTGTTGAGCTTGAACATTTACAGGAAAAACCTTCGCGACAGAAAGGTTGCAATCGTTTGATAGTGTTAATGATAATCTGTGAACTGAGATTACGGGATAGAGCTATGAAATTTACCACGGTGAACAAGTGAATACCGTTGCATGATTGTGCATATAGTATCTACTACAATGCTGGACACGATGTTATGACGTGAATAAAAAGGCAGATCTATTTTAGGACCTGCCTTTTTATCCCCATATGACGGTGAGCTTACTTTTTCTTTCTCCTGCTCATTCCGGCAAGTCCGGCAAGACCAGCTCCGAAGAGGAGCATTGTTGCTGGTTCTGGAATTGGCTCTGGTGAAGCGTACTGAGCATCATGGGAGTATGGGGCATTCGCCTTGACTAAAAATTGATTCTCAAAATCACCAGGATTATATTTTCCATCTTGAAAGATCGTTAAAAGATCCATGTGGATACCTTCAACTCCAGGGTCATAGTACAATACGTCTACTACAAAATCTTCAATGTAGCCCTTACCCGACCCAGACTCTCCTTCCTCTGTATTCCAAATGTCTTCAAGGACATCATCAAATCTAAACTCATAAACTTCATAATATGTTGGGAAAACACTATGAGGCGAAAGGCTATTCGGGTCTTCCGGCGGAGGTGTCCCAAAACCTGAATCCACAAGGGTTACACCACCATCGTTGAAAATATCTATATCAAAGAGATCTGTAGCGGAATCAGCGTTCGGGACTGCGGTAAAAACCAAATAAGCGTATTGCATAATTGCCCCATCTGTATCCCATGCGTAATCTCCATCTCCCCCGTCCGCCTGAGTGGCATTGGCCAACGCTTGCAGGTTATATGGATCATCACTTGTATACCAGGTGTCGTCTCCTCCGCCAATATAAGTCCAATCACCTGTTCCAGGTCCTAACTGTAATGCTGGTAATGCATATGCTGTTGTTCCAAATGCTGCCATTCCAAATACAATAGCAGCAATCGTCAGTGATTTTTTCATATCTATTCCCCCTCCGGGTTAATACGGTTAAAAGGTTCAATTACAAAGACGCTACGTAATTGGACCTTATTGTTTGATATGCTAAGGCACAATTTAACCTTGACAATGGGGTTAGGTATGTTCATTCGATTGAAATCTTGAGTAAAATATCAAGAGAGTAATGTGTTTGTAGGGCCTCTGGCGAATTTCTTACTCAAGAATAGTTCTCAAAATTAAATGAGAAAAAATCATGGAAGTATCGATTTTCCGCCGACCGCTTCAGGAGGCTTAGGTTGAGATTGCCAGACGAAACCTTTTCAGGCTGTAACAGGTTCTCAGCTTGAGATACTCGCTGTTTATTTTGGGCTGGAATACTTTAAAGCATGGTTGTGAATGTGTTAGGCCGTCTGGCCGACTGCAGGGCATTATCTTTCTGCACTCTGAAGAATTAAATTGTTCAGAAAATACGAAAAACAATTCAGAACTGTCAGATTCGAAGGTTTGGGTAGGAAATTCCAGTAGTCTATGGGGTACAATCACGGTGCGCAGATAATGCTATCATTTCCTGGCTTGAGCGAATGCCTGCCGAAGGTCTTCAATAAGGTCGTCCGGATCTTCCAACCCCACCGAGAGCCTGATCAGCCCCTCACTTATCCCAACTTTTTCCCTGATATCGACTGGTACACCTGAATGGGTGGTCGAGGCCGGGTGACAAACCAGCGACTCGGTACCGCCAAGGCTTACCGCCAGTTGAAACAGTTGTAGCTCATTGAGAATTTTAAAAGCAAGCTGGCGATTTTCTTCAACCACGAACGAGAAGGTGGAGCCGGGTCCTGTGCACTGGCGTTCGTATACGTTTTTGGTCTGGTCATCGAGAAAATGCGGGTGTAGCAGTTTGCACGGCAGAAGCTTGTTGCCGGCCAGCCATTCCGCAACCTTAACTCCTGATTTCGCAGCACGCTCCATTCGCAAAAAGACGGTCTCCAGAGATCGTGTCAGCATCCATGAGGAGTGTGGGTCGAGCTGAAAACCAAAGCTGCTTCTGGTTAAGCGCAGTTTGTGCAATAACGCTTTTTTGCCGGTAATTGCACCTGCGATAAGGTCGCTGTGACCACCGATATATTTGGTTAATGAATAGATACAGAGATCTATGCCGAAGTCATGAGGTTTTTGAAAGACTGGTCCAAGCAGGGTGTTGTCGCAAACAATAAGAGGGGATGCGATTCCGCGTGATTGGCTCCATTTGTCCACGACCTGTCGGCACATGGCGAGGTCGATCATACTATTGGTCGGATTTGCAGGTGTTTCGAGATAAACAATTTTTACCGGTCCCTTTGCATATGCCTTGGTGAGGGATTCTGTCAGCGGAGCATCAGCAAGGCCGTCGAAAAAGGCCATGGGAGTTACCCCCCAACTATTGAAATAATTGGAGAGTAAAGTCTCTGTGCCACCGTAAAGAGGGCTGTAATGAACGATGCTGTCACCTGGTCTGGCAAAGGTGAGAAAGAGACTGCTTATTGCCGCCATACCAGAAGAAGTGATGAGCGCAGATTCAGTTCCATCAAGAATAGCCAACCTGTCTTCAACTATTTCACAGTTCGGGTGATTAAAGCGACTGTAGACCAGTCCACCTGCACCGCGGTCCTGATCGACCGGTTTTCTGCCTGCTACCTCATCAAAAAACTCGGCGCCTTCTTCAGCTGATTGAAAGGTAAAGGTTGAGGTAAGAAAAACGGGCGGTTTTACTGATCCTTCCGAAAAGAGAGGATTGTAACCATAAGCGGTCATCTGGGTTGTCGGAGAGAGCCTTCTTTTACCGAGATGAGTGCGACGGAATGAACTTTTGGCAGCCATATTGTTACCCCGAAAGTTGAGATTAAAGGCTGAACTTTCTTTCAGGGTAGTTGATGACTTCACTATTTGCCAGCGCCCTCGAGTTCCGTTGTTGCGGCACTGTTGATGGCTTAGGAGTACACTTGTGGTGGCCCACCGTAAGAGATATCTAAAATTATTGAGTTGTCATAGTGAACCTGCTAATAGCAGAGTTCGATAGTTCCTGTTGCTATTTTAGCTCCTTCCGATTTGAAACCCGTTTCTACGAATTTCTATTTGTGCTCTTTTTGAGATGGTAACGAATGTGCGGGAGATATAACAAACTATGATAATTCAGTGAGAAGAAGAAGTTGCTTAAGAACTGATTGGCTTTAAGCAGGTTCTTGTCATTAACTCAAGATCAAGACCAGCAGTTTGGTAAACAAAATCATAGCGATCAAGGCGACAGGATAGACGGTGGCGTAGGCGGAAGAGGCATAGTGGGTCTTTGATAATTCGCTCACAGCGGCAAGGCCAGGGGTACTGGTCATGGAGCCTGTTATTACACCGAGCATCCGCAGAAAGGGAATCTTCAACAAATACTTGCAGATAAAGATTGAAGAGATAAGAGGCACGAGGGTAACAACTGCACCGGCTATAAAGAGGTCTATTCCCTGTTCACTTACAGTCGCAACAATAGATTCACCTGTTCTGGTGCCAACTGTGGCCATGAACAGGGTCAAACCCAGGGCTCTGATGAAGCTGTTGGCAGTGCTGGGAATTTCCCAGACAAATGGACCTGTCTTATAGATATTGCTGAGAATTATTCCAGAGACCAGCACGCCACCTGTGGTGCCGAGGGTAAAAGTACCAGCATAGGGCAGATACAGAGGAAGCTGGCCGATAAGAAAGCCAATGAGCAGGCCGATAAAGATCGGCAGCAGGTTTATGCTGTAGAGTTCCTTGGTGTTGTTACCAAAAATCTTGATGATATTCCTGAGCGCGCTCCGTTGACCAACCGCGTGGACGATGTCTCCCATCTGCAGGCGGAGATTCGGGGTCGCGGGCAGGTCAAATCCGTTCCGGGTGACTCCTGTGGTCTGCACATTGAAAACCTCCCGGCAGTTAAGCTGGTTTAAGGTCATGCCTGCCACTTCTTTTCTTGAAACGATGATCGACTTTTTGCTGAGTGCCCTGTCGAACTGGATTTCTTTGTCTATCAGGCAGCCCAGCAGGGGGAGTATCTTTTTCAGGTCGGCGGGACGGCCAACAATGCGGATATGGTCACCTTCATGCAGCACTGTCTCGCCGCTGACCAGAATAGGTTGATCTGCACCAAGCCGCAGCAGACGGGTAATGACCACGGGCGCCAGGCTCCCCAACCGTAAATCCTTAACCTTCTGGTTGAAAATGTTGGGGTTGGTGAGCTCGACATGTTGCATTTTCAGCGGCTCCCGGGAACTGGCCACCTCTTCATTCAGGTAGATCTCTTCTTTTTCAACGTCAACCTTCAGAATCCTGGGAATAAGCTGCACAAAAAGGATAACACCGGTGACACCGAAGAAATATGTCAGGCCATAGCTGGCTGCAGCGCTGGTATCACCTGCCATTTCAACAGCAACTGCCAGACCGGGGGTGGAAGTGAGCGCACCGGCAAAGATGCCGGCGCTGATATCGGGACCAAAACCATAGACCCATGCCATGACCAGGGTAGTGGCAAAGCCGATGCCAATGATTGCGAAAGCACCAAGGGAAAGATGCAGCCCCCTGCTGCGAAGGGTGGTGATAAAGCCAGGGCCGGCCTGAAGACCGATGGAATAGATAAACAGGACGAGACCGAGGGTTTGAAAATCGGTGGGCAGCGTGTAACCGAAATGACCGAAAAAAAGAGCTATAAAGATAATTCCTGAAGAGCCAAGAGAAAAGGATTTCAGGCGAAGCTTGCCGAATGCCGTACCGATGATAGTTATCAGCAGCAGAAGGAAAATATGATTATGTAAAAGTTCCACAGCAAACCCGGGTGAAGTACAAGAGAAAAAATAATGAGCCTGCGCTTACTATACTCAGGGCCTGGTCAATTTACCAGTTAAAGTAAAGGGGTAGAGGTCCCTCTGTTCATCTTTAAAATATTTCACAATGTAATATCCTTTTATGAAGAGATGAAGTCTGCGATACTTGAAGGGCATAGGTCGTAAAGATAGTTATGTGGCTGGGAATAATTATCAAATAATGAACTTGAACCCATTGACACTGATTAGATGTGATATAGTTTGATATTAAACCATTTAGGAGTTGAACGAATCCTTTATCGCTCAACCTGATAGCGGGAAAGTGAGAAGCTGTTGTAATCTTTTAAATGCCAAACTGGCATGCAACCATATGGACAGGAGACAATATGAGCTTTCGAGATATCGTTGAACAGAGACGCGCAATCAATTTTTTTGATCCAGATAGAGATGTATCAGGTGAAGTGCTTGATGAGATGATAGAGTTGGCAGCTAAGTCGCCATCCAGTTTCAATCTGCAACCATGGAATCTGATTGTGGTACGGGAACATGCCGAGAAAGAGGCCTTGAAAGCACTCGCGTGGGATCAGCCCAAAGTTGTGGAGGCTCCTGTGAACCTTATTTTGCTGGCAGATAAGAATGGCTGGCAGGAAGGGCATCCGACAGTTGAAAAGAACTGGCAGCAGATGCTTGACTCAGGCTCCATGCAACCTGAGCAACGAGACTGGTTTCTGAATGCCGCTAAATCTCTTTATAACTGGAATTCAGACGCCAATCTTGCCTTTGCAGCCAAAAACGCAGGCTTTTTCGGAATGAGTCTTATGTATGCTGCAACCAGCCTGGGATTGGAATCTCATCCTATGGATGGATTTGACCATGAAGCTGTTCGTAAGGAGTTTAACATTCCCGATAATTTCTGGGTTCCAATGCTGCTCGCTGTGGGCTACAAAAAGCCGGGCCTTGAACTCCATCCGGCTAAATGGCGCAAGACCAGAGATGAAATTGTCGTTTCATTCAAGTGAGCAATACTAAAAAAACAGCCTAACCTGCCGCAGTCGCTCACCGGAAGAGACTGTGGCAGGTTGTTACTATCCTCTTTTCCCTACACGTGCCTGACCATGTGTAGATGTAGAGCTGTCTAAGCTGTTTCTACCTGTCTCCCCTGCGAGCACAACCACCCCTCACTCAACAAGCCGAAAATATCAAAAAATTTCCAAGACCAATATCCAAAAATTCGTTAAAATAGCAGTCTTTACAAAATTTTGATGAATTCAGGCAGTTGGTTGCTGTTAGTCGCAGCATAATGCAACTCTCAAGTACACGGTAACTCTATGTATCTGTTGGTGATTAAGAAAATCCGTCATCTTTACAAGAAATATGACTGGTTCACCATAATCATCGTGCTGCTATTTATGCATACGATGTCGGCGGGTCTGTTGCTTGTATTTGATTATCAGACTTTCGCCCAGGAGACCTTTGCCAAAACCCTCTGGAAAGGTACCTGGTGGTTTTTTGTGACCGCTACCACAGTGGGCTATGGTGATGTGGTACCCCAGAGTGTGCCAGGTCAGATCATTGCAATTTTCGATATGATTTTCGGTATTGGGCTGATGGCTACAGCTATTGGCGCCGGTGCAGATAAGCTTATAGAACGGAGGAAAATACGCGTGCGAGGACTCAAACAGCTGAATTTGAAGAATCACATTGTTATCCTTGGCGGTGGCGCAATACAAAAAGTTACCACTTTGATCAAGGAGATTCGCAACGATCCGTTTTATTGTCGTACTGATCTGGTTGTCTGCACAGACGTCTATGAGGAGAACCCTTTCGGTGATGAGGTAGAGTATGTACGAGGCAGTATAGGCAGTGAAGATGTGATTACCAGAGCCTGTATTGCAGATGCCGATTTCGTCATCATCTACGGGTATACCGACGAGGAGACGATTTTAACGACCCTTGCCGTGGATGAGTTGAACAGGCAGGCATTTACCACGGTCTATATTCGGGACCGTGCCAATATCCGTCATATAGACAGGATCAACAAGGCAAGGATTGCCCATCGCCTGATCGATGGCAAACAATATAATCGTATTAAAGTCATTACCCGCCTTAATGACCTGATGCTGGCCAGGGAGATATCGAATCCGGATCTATCTGAGGTGATGCGGCTACTGATCGATAGTTCGTCTGGTGATACCTTCTTCTCGATTAAGGCATGGCCAGGGCTTGATAAAAGCATCCCGGTTCCTTACGTACGGCAAATGCTGCGCTCCACAGACGCCCATGCTCTGCTGGTGGGTATAAAACGTGACGAAGATGGTTCTATCGTCATGAATCCAGGAGAAAATCTTGAAGTGTATCCTAATGATCATCTCTTCGTTATCGCCCAGCACAGGCCGGATGTCGACTGGGTAACACTTATTCTGAGCGAATCCGAATAGTTCGGCATAATTTTGTGGAGTGTAATATGCAAGATCTGCGAGTGACACTGGTTCAATCAGATATTATCTGGGAAAATCCGACCGCAAATAGAGAAGTTTTGACGCCACAATTGACTCAGTTGGCTGGTCAGACAGACCTGATTATCCTGCCTGAGATGTTTACCACCGGTTTTACCCTTGCCGGTGAGCAATTAGCGGAGGTGATGGATAACACCAGTGAGGGAACCACAGCTCACTGGCTGACGAAAATGGCTTCCGTCACAGGTGCCGCAATAACAGGAAGCTGTATCATTCGTGATGATGGTAAGTTGTATAACCGTCTTCTCTGGGCGACGCCAGATGGTGAGCTGTATCATTACGATAAAAATAATTTGTTCAGCTTTGCCGGGGAAGATTCTGTATATTCGGGGGGGGAAGCACTCCTCACGGTACATCTCAAGGGGTGGCGCATTCGCCCATTTATCTGCTTCGATCTTCGTTTTCCTGAGTGGAGTAGCAGGAGAAAAGGTACATATGATCTGGGTATATATGTTGCTAACTGGCCGGATTCCAGGCAGAATCACTGGTTTTCATTGCTGTTGGCCAGGGCGATTGAAAACCAAATTTATGTAGCGGGTGTGAACAGGATAGGCAGGGATGGGAACAGGCTCTGCTACGCCGGTGGATCAGTGCTGGTTGATCCGGAGGGAGAAGTATTGCATGAGTGTGGCAGGGATCAGGCAGTCACCACCCATCAATTGGATGGTGACTCACTTCAGGCCTATCGTAAGAGATTTCCCATGTGAAATCATAAAATTCTGTTCATCGCGTATTCATCAAAAAAGCAAAAAATCTTTTGCACAAAGTATCTACTTGGTTTTGCCCTCCCAGAGCGCCTGATTGCACTTGCCTCTTCCGGTTGGCAGTGAGCATCGCCAGCCTGTAGATCGGTCTTGCTCCTGTTGGCCGGTGAGTTACAGACGCCAATCTGTCATGGACACCGAACCCGACCCCTTCCTGAAAAACTGTTGATACAGAAACGGGCCTGACATGATAGCGCCCCGACTGTTGATGTCCGTCCTTACGTTTTTTTCACAAATTTTGTTCCGACCTTCTCCATTAATACGAATCTGATATTCATTCAATCGTTCCCTTAGACGCAACAGCTTTATTTGTCGGCAAAAAATGTATGGAAGGGGGAGTGAGGAAGGGGCCAAACGCTCTCTGTTTGTATAAGGATAGGATGGGGCGGTGTTGTTAGGGTGTGGTGTTCTTTTAAGATGCTAAATATTGAATATAAAATAAAAATAGGTGCAAGTTGTTATGTGTTGTGGATTTGCTGGAGGTGTGAAAAATATTATGCTTTTTGGCTGAGCTAACTTGACCGCAACGTGATAGACCCTATATAACTTTAGTATGGCATCCGCCATAGCAGCTGCAGGGTGAGTTAAACCCCACTTCCTGTTTTTGTGTTGTATGGAAGAATGTAACACAAAAACAGTTCATCTTAGCGAATATTCCACGTAATCGGGTTACCAAACCCTGCGGGAAACTACGTCCAAATTCCGATGTGATGGAGGTTACCATGAGAATGAAATTCTCGAAAACATTAACCTGTGCCGTTTTTATCACAGGTGCAATGCTGTTCGCTACACAAAGTGTGGCAGACCCCTTTACCATAACGTCACAACTAATAGGCGATCCACGTCCGGAAAATCCGGATAATCTTATCGTGGATGTCACCATAACCGGTGATACCACTTCAGCTACGACTTACTGGACTGTAGACATCAATTCACCGATGCATCCGGATGTGAAGCTTGACGCATTCTTCTTTAATCTTAATGTGGACGCCAGCGATGTGAGTTTCAGCAATTTAGATCCGTCAACCTGGTCAGTGGCCAGTCCGGCAACAAATGCTGCTGGCTCCGGTGGTGCCGATTTTGACTTTGAGGCGGATTCTTCTAATCCTGCAATTAACGTAACTAATAGTCAGGATCTTACTTTCGAGGCAACCTTATTATCAGGATTCTGGAATGTGGATCTGTTCCTGAATGCTAAAGAGTCCGAGAGTAATGATGATTGGCTTGGTACATTCCAGCTTGGTGCACACCTGCAGAGCCTTACTGCAGATTATAGGCGGTCGGATAGCGGCTTTGCCGCCGGTTATTATGAAGGAGGCGGTGAACCGATCCCCGAACCAGTGACGATGCTTCTATTCGGCACTGGCTTGGTTGGTCTTTCTGGTCTGCGATTGAGGAAGAAGCAGTAATTAATTAATAAGATACGCTTCAACCATAGATGATAAAGCACAGTGTGGGGACACACTGTGCTTTTTTGTATTCAAGTAAAAACTATCTCTCAGTAAAGGCCAGTTTGATACCAAGAGCGGCAAAGGTGGCTGCAAAAGAGCGCTGAATGAGAGTCAACAGGCGATCGGAGCCGGTTACATATCTTCTTAAACCGTGGGCGCAAAAACCATACAGAACAAACACAACGAAGGTCATCAGCATAAAGATTGCGCTGAGCAGTAGCATATGCAGAGTTGGGTTTGCAGACCCCGATGAGATAAAGAGCGGCAGAAAAGCAAGAAAGAATATCGAAAGTTTCGGGTTCAGGATATTGATCAGTGTGCCGCGAACCGCAATCTGACAGAGGCCGTTGGCCTTCTCGGGCTTATTGAAATTGATGCCACCGGTCTCCCTCCACATGCACCAGGCAAGGTATAGCAGATAGATTGCTCCGGCGTACTTGATGCATTGAAAAGCCAGGGAGCTCATGTGCAGGATTGCGGACAGCCCGAAGACCGAGGCAAGCAGATGGGGGACGATTCCGAATGTGCAACCAACGGCTGCGGCAGTTGCAGCGCGCCAGCCGAGAAAAAGACCGTTGGAAACGGTATATATGACACCCGTCCCCGGCATGAGTACAACGACCAGAGAGGTAACAAGAAACTCAGGAGTTATAAACATTGGTTGTACCTGTTCAGTTAAGGTAGGTCAGAGAAAAGCGAAATGCTCACTCTTCCTAACCTCTAGGGCCACTGACAGGAAGAGAGAGAAATCTGGAAGAGAATACGCTTTGCCAGGTGTTATATGGGATTTTACTTGAAAATACAGTGCTTGGCAAAGTCTGCTGCTTCATTGGATGTCCATTCACCTTTAGGTTTTTCTTTCATCTGGTTGCACCATTTGTCGCTTCCGACTTCCGGGGCGCAGGCGGTGAGGGTAGTGAAGCAGATGCCAAGAAAGAGTGTTGCTATTGTTGTGCGTAACAGTACCATTGCGACGAGTTCTCCTTGTGATGTTTGAAGTGAAAAGTAATACTCAGGATGCTCCAGGTGTTCGTAGAGGCAGGATATCCAGAAACTAATATGAAATTGTGGGTTGTGAATAGTTCGATATATCAGCAAATTTTTGATATTGCAACACGTTTGGCTGCATTTTTTGTCAAGGTGTCGCTGGGGCAGGGGAAGCAGAGTTTCAGACCGTAGCAGTGTCGCTCTTCCAATTTATCACTATCAAACCACTTGCCACCAGTATTATCGATGCCGCCAGGCTATAAGAGATAGAGTCACCGAGCACAAGCACACCGAGCAACACTCCGGATACGGGCATGAGAAATAGAAAGCAGTGCAGGGTGGTGGCACCATATTTCTGAATGAGCGAATTCCACATAACAAAGCCAAAAGATGCGGTGACCAGAGACTGATAAAGTACGGCCTGGATGACCATTGGGGTAACTTGCCGCACCATTCCACCGTCGAGTAGATAACCTGCCAGCAGATAAAAGGGGACTGTGAAGATCATAGGGAACACGGTGATCTGTATCGGGTTGAAATCGGCAATGATTTTTTTAACGTAGATGACGTTGCAACCCCAGAAAAGAACAGCCAGAAAAAGCAGGCAATCGCCCGAGAAGGCCTCAGCGGTCAGGTCGAGCGAGTCCCTGATGAGCAGGAAAACACCGGCAAAGCCCAGAAGCAGACCATTAATTTTCTTGGGGTTGATTTTATCGTCGGGCAGCAGGAAGTGAGCGAGTATCATCACCACAAAGGGGACGGTATTCGCTATAAGAGCACCATGGGAGGCGGTCGTGCGACTCATGCCAGAGTAGAAGAGGGAGATTTGTATGAAAAAGATGAGTCCGAGCCCTGCCATCTGCAACACTTGTCTGGTGCTGAGATAAAGTGAGATTCCTGCGACTTTAGCCCAGCAACAAAGAACTGCAGCAGCTATTCCGAAACGTATTCCGGCTGACGTGAAAATGCCGATTCCGGTCAGGGTGGTTTTGACCGCTACCGGGTTGGCCCCGAAGAGCATACAGAGGAAAACGGCAAACATGGAGGTGGAAAAAGGGAGTTCTTTGCCTGACATCTCTGTTTGCATGCTATTCCCCATGTTGTCGTGCATATTCGTACATAACGATTGAGGCGGCGATACTCACATTCAAACTCTCTACCTTGCCGACCTGGGGAACTTTAATAGACGCAACTCCCTGATAGGCGTTTTTGTCAAAACTGATGCCGTGCTCTTCATGGCCAAAAACAAAGGCGCTTTTGGCAGGAATCTCCATCCTGTGTAGGGAGTGTGGCGCATCAGGTTCCAGAACGAAAAATGTATATCCTTCGGCTATCAGCTGTTCATAACATTTTTCAAAGGTGGGATGAAAATGGGCAGGCAACCATTTGAACGAGCCCTTTGCTGATTTGACATCGAAATATTCAGTGCCGATCAGGTGAATGGCTTTCGCACCGAAAGCATCACCACTGCGAAATATTTTACCAATGTTGAATGATGGTTTCAGGTTGTCGAGCACGATTACAAAGTCATGAACACCCGGTTCGGCATAGACCATGTTATGCCTGCGATGCTTGATGTACTGTCTTTCAGCCCATCTCCGGGCATCCTGCTGTTTTTTCTTTTCTGCTCTGGTGGGCATGTCTTTCTCACCTTGAATGAAGTGCTTACCTAAGATGCAAAATATGACGATAGTAATTCTTAATACAGCCTAACTTGAATAACAATGACATTTTGCTATGAGCATCATTGTCGCTGCAAATCTTGCGTTGCAAAAGAATTGCTTTGAAAATCAAATAATAGAGCCACATTGTGCGTTGGCAGGATAGTACATATGATAGCTGTAATGCAGTATGGAGAAGCGCAGTATCTTTTGTTCATTATGCTATAGTTATTGAAGTAGTGCACAGTATCGGGGGAGGTTTTTGTTCCGTTTAAAATATCAAATGCAAGGATGGATATGAATCCTGAACAGTATGATTTCATAATAATTGGAACCGGACCGGCGGGGATGAGCGCCGCGATGACGGCGGCGAAATGTCGCAAGCGTGTACTTGTGGTGGAAAAAGAAGACTCCCTTGGTGGAGTCTGTGTCAATACCGGTACTTTTCCGAGTAAGACCCTGAGGGAGGCGGTGCTGCACCTGACCGGCCATCTGAAGAAACAGATATTCGGTGAGGAATTCTGCTCTCTGGGGAGTTCTGAAATTTCTATGGATCGCCTGAAAACGAGGCTCCAGTATGTCCGACTGAAAGAGCATGCCATTATCGACAGTCAGCTGGAGCGAAACAATATTAGTCTGATACGCGGCACAGCGACGTTCATCGACAATAACACGGTGGCTTTGCACCAGGTCGGTGGGGACAGACCGCTTCTGGTCCGGGGAGAGATAATTCTTATCGCCACTGGCTCGCGTCCACGTAATCCGCCGGAGATACCCTTCGATGGCGAATTAATAGTCGATTCACGCTCCATTCTTGATATCAGCACCGTACCATCTTCCATGATTATTCTGGGTGGCGGGGTGATCGGTTCTGAATATGCAACGATCTTTGCTGCACTGGGGGTAAGAGTTATCCTGCTGGATAAGGGTACGCGCCTGTTGAAGTTCATCGATCAGGAGATCACCGACCAACTTCAGCAGCACTTCCCCAACGGCTACGTTGAATGTATTCACAACGTGGGTGATTTTGAGATCGCAACCGAAGGAAATAAGGCAAAAATACGGCTCGATGATGGCACAGTCTATAGGGCGGATACTCTCTTTTTTGCTCTGGGCAGGGAAGCGAATGTCAAAGGCCTGGGATTGGAAAATACCGACGTGGTTCTCAACAAGAACTTGTATATCACGGTGAACGACCTGTACCAGACATCGGTGGATCACATTTTTGCCGTGGGCGATGTGGTCGGCTGGCCGAGTCTTGCAGCAACCTCGATTATTCAGGGCAGGATCGCTGCCCTGAACGCCATGCAAAGGCGCTCGGAAGGATTCCCTACCATTTTCCCGGTGGGCATCTACACAATCCCCGAGATATCCTATGTGGGCATGACCGAAGAGGAAGTGAAAGAACGTGATTTTAAATATGTAGTGGGACGATGTTATTACGAGGAACTGCCGAGAGGGCAGATCTCCGGCGAGTCTGAGGGGATGCTCAAGATGATCGTCCACAAGGATACCCGGGAAATTTTAGGTGTACACATCTTCGGCGGCGGTGCCACCGAGATCATACATATCGCCCTGATAGCGCTCTTCCATAACGCCAAGATCGACCTGTTCATAGAGAATATATTCAATTACCCGACCTATTCCGAGGCGCTGAAAATAGCGGCACTGTCAGCCATGAATCAGATAGATTACGAAGAGTGCAGGTAATAGCAGGGTGAGGGGTGCTTTGATGTACTCATTTTAGTGACAAGGGAATAAACTGATAACCACTAAAGCTCAGCTTCAAGGGGTGAGAAGTGATGTGGTTGGGGCAACTGCTTAAAGCTAAAAACCTCCTCTCCACAAGCCGATTGGATAATGATTTCGGGGATTGGTCATTTGCCAATCGGTCAGACCTCACGTCTCTCACCGCACTTTTTCAAGCTGAAGATTAGGAGTAATTAAGTAAGAATACGCCTAAATTTTGGCTGACACGGATATTGTCTCAACTTCTTTTTTACGGGCGCCATATAAAGAGCCTTTAGAGGCCAGGATTGCTGTAACTAAGAATATTGTGAAGAAAATAATCCTGGTAATTATTTCATAAATTATTACGTATTGTTCTTTTGCGAGCATATTGTTTGAGACCAACACTATCGTGACAATATTGATAAGCGATGAAGCGATTATTAAGACAAGTGCATACCAGAATATGAACACGAAAAATCTTCTCATTGCAGACGGATAAATATGTTTGCAATCCTCCTGTTCATATACCCCAACAGCAGCAAAGTCAGGATCTCGCACAATTTTCTTTCTGGATAATATGACCAAGGTGTTGGCAATGTGGTCATGTATAGCCTGATGTTTTTTGCTAAAAAGCATAAAGATAAGAGAAAAACTCCCCAAGGTAACCTTGGCAATATACCTCAATACAGATAATAGCAGTGGGCAGCGTTTTTCTTTGTTCGTGCTTATTACTTCAACACCAAGTGCGTATTGCCCTAATGTCGAACCCAGATACCTGATCAACAGCGGTTCAAGCAAGAACAAGGTGAACAGCATAAGAATGGTCGCGTACCTGGATTGATCTGGGAATATATCAATAATGATAGCTGGAACAACAATAAGCAAAGATAAGAAAATTAACGTGTCGAGTAATCCAGCTTTGATCCTTCGAGGCAGTGGTGCGTATCGGATGTCTGAGTTGTTCATTTTATTCGTCAGCTAAGGGAGAAAAAGCGTAAGATAATTATTTGCCTCACTATAACGAATATTTATATTATATGCACGATGGGAATTATTGCACCGTTACGTGTTTTGTCAAGGATCTGGGTAGTAGGTCCATTTTGAGGGCGCAGTACTTTTCTGAAGAACAGGCTGGATTATAATCAAGGCTTAATAAGGTGAAAAGAGAGGTGTGAGGGGTGCAGATTGGTAATTGGCCCTCCTGGATTCAATTCACTATATCAAGTTGTTGGGAATACTTTTTAGCTGATTGACGCCACAGCTGAATTATCAGTTATTGCTTTTTGCAGTGGGCGTTATGCCCTGTTTTTATATTTTCTCAGTAATTGATCCAAGCTGTTGGCAAAGGCTTGTTTATCACGCGCGCTCATTCCAGATGGTCCACCAGTTTCAATTCCGTTGGCACGGAGATCGTCAAAGAAGTCCCTGGTACTGAGCCGTTCTTTTATGTTTTCTTCCGAGTAAATTTCCCCACGGGGGTTGAGAGCAAGCCCTCCCTTCTCTACGACTCTGGCGGCTAATGGGATATCGGCAGTGATAACAAGGTCACCGGAATCCAGTTTGTTGGCTATCTCATTGTCAGCAGCATCCATGCCTTTAGGGGCCCGCAGGAATGTAATTAATGAGGATTGCGGAATGCGAAAGTACTGATTGGCCACCAAAATCAATTGTACATGTTCTCTCTTGGCTGCTTTATAGAGTATTTCTTTTATCACTACAGGACAGGCGTCAGCATCTACCCAGATTTTCATATCATTGCCATATTACGAAGAGGGTTTGAATCAGAGGGCCGCACGGCATAGGCTCTCCCTCATACCCCTGAATGATTATAATTTTGTCTTATTACGGGAGTCAACAGGTTTGCTTTTTATGCGCGTATTCCAGACTTCAAGGTAAGAAAATGTTTCTCTTCTCCTTTTGCTATAATTGTACGTTTATCTTTAAGGCTAATCTGGAATACTACCAGTTTCTTTTTCTTTTGAAAGAATTGAATAATACGGATTATCACATTGGTCGGCAGCAGGAAAGTGGGGTTGGTCATTCCATAGTCCATCGTGCTGCAAAAGTCCGAGGGATTGTTAACTTTTAATATTTGTACATCTTCTATGTCTGAAAGCTTCACAGAACCTTTAACATTATCAGTTTCGTTGGATAGAAATGTGATAGCGTGCTCATCAACTTGCGCATACACTTCTTTATAATGACTGCTTATGATTTCAACGTAGGGCATTTCTTAGCTGCGTTGTTAAGATTAAGGAGTGTGTCTCGCTTAGTACAATAAGTGGGTTTCTCGCCGTTTTGTGTGGATTAAGAGAGCAAAACATGAAAAGGGATGGGATGCTATAGATTTTCCAGCTCTGGCGCGAAGGAGCCGGTCAGCCTGCTGCAAGACTTGTACTCTAGATGGGCAACTACCAATCATTGATAGAAAACAGGACTCCCGCAAGAAGTTCGTTTTGACGAAACAAGACCTGGTTCTCGTATGGAGATGGCTTCTTCTTTACAGAACTCTACACAAAGCCCACATGCTGTGCACAAGGTGCGGTCATATGACAGCACCTTGTGTTTTCCGCTTTTCCTGATTTTCAAAGCTCCTGTATGGCACATTCCTGTACAGCGTGGGCATAGGGTGCATGATAGCGAGACCTGGGCCTCAGGGGTACATAGTTGGATCAACTCATCGCAAATTACCTTCTCATGCTTAAGAATTCTTATGAGCAACTGAGTCCTGGACATCACTTGCCTGGTCCCCATCGGTCTCTTTTTCTTTATCGTCTCTGGAGCAAATTTCCCCTGGACAGCATTAACCACAGTGGAGCCCAGGCTGAACAGAAACTTCCTACGATCCTGATCATCACCAGCTGGGAGTTCATCTGCGGTGCGAATCAGCGTAAGGCGAGAACGAAAGAGATGCGCGGCTTGTCTCTGTACATGCTGAAAAAGCTGCATAAAGGCATCAGCTGTAAGGCGGTTTGGGCATTTCGTGCATTCCGAGAGATTAAACCTTACATCCCCCCGCTGTCTGAGTCCCAAAAAGAGAAGAGACTCAGGAATCATCACCCCAACGCAAGGGAGCCTGAGCTCATTTTCAGATCTGTAGGTGCTTCCATAGCATGAGATGACAAGGCTTTTTCCTTGTACATTCTCTTCCAGCAGCTGGTTGAGGTTGAATCGGTCAAATGAAAAAGCGTCACCTGGGCATAAGGCGACACAGGCTCCGCAGTTGGTGCATTTATGCGGGATTAAGCTCACTTTCCCGTCATTATCCGCTAGCGCCTCTGATCTGCATCCATCAACACAGCTACGGCATGAGAAGCCTCGTAATCGGTTTCGCAGACAGTGCTTTTCTTCCAGGATTATCCGGGGCGATTGCATCAGCTTTTGGGTTAAGGTTGAAATCATGACAAATGAGATGGCAGCGCTCACAGAGTGATTGGCTCAACAATGTATTCATTTTTACAATGCTGAAAAAATGACGCTAAACATTGTGCCAGTTTTTTGTAGAAATCTGTCATTGCACCTTGTTCAATTCGCTGGCAAAAATAGGGAACCCAGGACATGAACTGACCTAAAAAACGCGCCTGCATCTCCCATAATTTCCGGGCATCAGCATTCCTGCCGGCAGAAACTGCCTCCCCCTCACGCAACGACAGATAGCTCATATACTCAAGTTCAATAGCGATATGATCAGCCGGTTCCTGAATATCAAGTGAGAGTCCAGCCTCGTCATAACACCTTTGCACGGCAACAGTGGACTCGCCTTGCACCCGCCCTCCAGCCTCCAGGTAGACAGAGCCATATGGAGCAGCCAGCAACGCAAAAGGGCCGACAAAAAGAGATGCATAATCAACCTTGAGCTGTTCCTCTAAAGAAGATTCAAAAGTTTCAGTCAACTGCTGCGCATTCTGAGCCATTTCCGGATCGAGTGTTATCAACAGGCCACTGAGATTTTCGGTCACCTTCTCTTCGATAAACATCTTTTTATCCGGCTCATAAAAGCAGGCAGCGAGTAGTTTGAAACAGTTACTGCGGAGTATGATGGTTTCTGGATTGCTCATAGTAGGTGATAGTGTATCGCTGTAATAGAAAACAACACCGCCTCAATTTGACGGTGCTGTATCTTGAGTTGAGATTAGCGTGCTGAATAGTCGCGTATATAATGGACATTTGGCGAAGTACCTTTATCCTCCAGCAGGACAAACCCCTTGTTATCGGCGAGCAGTTTCGCCGCCTCGCTGTTGCTGTCCTCAAGATCCCCAAAAACTCTGGCGTTTGAAGGACATGCCTCCACACAGGCAGGCTGCTTGCCGTTTTGTACCCTGTGATCACAAAAAATGCATTTCTCGACGATGTTGTCACGACGGACATTTTCGTACTCAGAGTGCTGGTAATCTGTTCTATACGGCGGGGTAGCCCCTGCCAATGAAGCGATCTCCGCCGCAGAGGTTGAACAGTCTTTGATGACTTGGGTGTTGTCTGTATAAAACGGTTGAGTCGACTCACCCTCCTCATTGTAACTGATAACGCTGTATTCGCCTGAAGCACCGTCTTTCTCAACATGGTCCATGCTATAGGGGCAGGCGTCCTGACAGGCCCGGCAACCGATACAGCGCTCATCATTATGCATGGTGATGCCATCAGCGGTTTTATACATAGCTTTTGGCTCAACCGGGCACTCCTCGACACATGGGGCATCGCTGCAGTGATTGCAGAGTACCGGGATGGTACGGAATTTGGTGTTAGGGAATGTTCCGGTTGTCTCATGGATGAAATCCGCCCAGTTATGGGTTTGACCATTATTCCTGAGCGCAGTGTTATTCTCGGTCTTGCATGCGAGTGCGCAGGCTCCGCAGCCAACACATTTTCTGAGGTCTATTATCATTCCATATTGTGTCATTGCTTATGTCCTCCTCTTTGCTAAATCTTCTCGATACGAACTGCAGCATGACCACCGTTACGGGCGTTCGAGCCGGAGAGGCGTTCGAGCTCCCATGGAATGATGGTGTTGTTGTTCACGCCTTTGGTTGCGCTCTTCATAAAATCATCCGTCGCGGTCCGGCCGTATGCCCAATGGCCCTGGCCGTAGGCTTTACTGACTGTACCGGGCCGCACGCCTTCCCAGACCCGGGCAACGCATTCGCCGCTGCCTCCCATGGAGGTGATTTTCACCTTGTCGCCGTTACTGATTCCCAGTTTTTTGGCATCCGTGGGGTGGATGCGCAGGCTATCCTGGTGTCCCACATCGCCCGGGTCAACATGTTTGAACTCGTAGTACCATGGGCTATTCTGGCTGCGACCTTCGCGATTGAGGCGTGATTTGTAATCTATAAAGACAAAAGGATATTCCTGCTCACTGCCATGGCGCAATGGCGGCTCGTAGTGCGGTACAAAGGCAAGCTCGCCCCTGGCGGTATAATTGCTCTTCTGCATAACCGTGTCCACATCGACATTGTGCTTTTCCGCATGGCCTGCAAGTGCCTTTTTCAAGGTCTCGCTGTAGAATTCAAATTTCTTGGTGGTGGTGGCGAACTTGCCACCCCAATGCGACTTATATTTATATGCTCCCGAGTTCCACATACCCTTTTCAAGCATCTCGGACCAGCCGTTGATCTTGTCACCGTGGGTGTCCTTTTTGCCGTCCCACAGGGGGTGGGTGTAGTATTTCAAGGCGAACAGAGTAAACTCTTCCGGGGTAGTGGCTTTTGCTCCGGTTTCCGGGTCTGAGTACATCTCCACCAGGCAGTCGTAGAGGTTTGAGAAACCACGCTCTTTGAGTTTTTCGGAAATCAGGAACGGGAAGGCGGATTCGTCGTCAATGACATCCCAAAATGGCTTGACCACCGGCTGCAGCAGGGTGCAGGTGGCGTAACGGTTCGCCTTGGTTTTTACAAACCCGTATCGCTCATACATATTCACCGTGCACGGCAGCACGATATCTGCAAATACGGTAAACTCAGAGGCATTGGTGGTCAGATGCACGGTGAATGGAACCGACGAAAGCGCCTCCTCCCAGAGATCCGTGCCGTTGCAGGAGAACGGGAAGTTGTTCATATACCCTACCAGCACTTTGATTTCATTTGGGTCTTTGTTAAGAATGCCCTTTGCAGCATTATTGGTCGAAACCCCACCACCGGATTTACCCTTGGCGATAACCGGCAACTCCAGACGACCGCGTTGATCGATCTTTTCAAGCTTTGAATGCTTTTTGGCCAGTTCATCCTGATGTTTGCCGAGGAGATCTGCGTTGAGTTTGTTGACAGGGATTTTGGCAGTCTGTAGCGACCCGCCTTCATTATCGATACTGCCGAGTAGGCCGCCCAGCGCATGGACAGCCATGGCCGAATAGGCACCCCGGGCCTGCATGGCTGCTCCCGGCCCCATCCATACGGCCACATTTGGTGCAGCCTCGCCCAGCCCTTTTGCCACCCTGACGATCTGATCTTCCGGGATTCCGCAGATCTCAGCAGCTTTTGCAGCGGTCATGTCTTTTACCGCAAGATTCCACCACCTGACGACTCCGTTGGTTTCCTTTTCGATAAAGGAGGCCTCATCAACAGTTGCGCCCACCTTAAAGAGGTTCGTACCGTCTGCGAAATCACCGACAAATTCCTTATTCCAGGCCCCACTGCTGAGAAGGACATGGGCAATGCCGAGTGCCAGTGCACCATCGGTACCTGGCTGTAGCGGGAGCCATTCGTTTGCCTTCGCAGCACTTGTGGTGAGACGAGGGTCAACCGTGGCAACGGTCGCCCTGTCAAGAGCATCACCAAGCCGCCTGATCGTGGCGGGCACCATTCTATTACTGGCTACAGGATCACAGCCCCAGATAAGAATATATTTTGAATTCGATATGTCATAGTCGCGGTAGTCCCAGTATCCTTCCGTATAAAATGCCCCAAATTTTTCCGCTTCGGCACAGGTTGAACTGTGGGAAATGTTATTTGGTGAACCAAATACTTTGGGCATCACATCATAGATAATGTCGCGCAGATAGGTATAGCGTCCCCTCATAAGGCAGAATTTTTCCGGTTCTTCAGCCTCGCGCAACGCCATCATCTTATCCGCTATAGTGTTCAACGCCTCATCCCAGCTGATAGGCACGAACTTCGGGTCGACCCCTCTTCCTTTTTCAGGGTTCGTCCGTTTCATGGGTTGCTTGATCCTGTCAGGGTCGTATACCTGTTGCAGGGAAAGATGACCACGCGGGCAGACAGTACCATCATTTTGCTTGGAATACCTATTACCGCGAACTTTTACCGCCCGGCCTTCCTGGACAAATACCTCAGCGGGACACCAGGTGGTGCATCCCTGACAGGTGGTTGGTTTCCATTCACCTATTTCTGGGCTTGATGTCCTGTCTGCCCCCAATGGAGCAAGACTGTTCATTTCCGGCTCAGACTGAGCGTACCCATTAACCGCCACGGCAGCACCAGCCATTGCAGTCAGTTTCAGAAAGTCCCTCCTTTTTATCTTCATGGTTACCTCCGCATACAGTTTGAATAGGAAATTGGGACAACACACAAACTACTTAATGAACAATTTTTATGTCCTAGCCCACAGGGGTGGTATACAATACCTGCCTGTAACAAAAATCCCGTCTCATTACAGATGAATAGCTGCAAGAAAACTTTCTCCGGGGAAGATGTTCCGAAGTTAAAACAGATAATAAGATATAATTCATCGATATTACGTTGAGGTATGAGCAAAAACCGTGGAAAACATGTGGCTTCAGGGAAACAACTTCCTACCATGAAGTATATGAGGAGGTTTCGTTAAAGATCAAGTTTATCAAGGTTGAGTTTGTCCTAAATTGTTTTTCTGCGGACTTCGATTTTCAGAACTATGCTCAGTTTGGCTTGATGAAACTGGCGGCAAACGTGGTCGCATTTATGTAACCATTTTTTACTGATATGGTTAAGTCCTCTGAACGTGTTCTCTTCGTAGCCTCTGGGAGAGGAATGAAAAACGTTCATATAATCAGTTTCATACTTGAATTTGAAGGTAGTTCATCCAGCAATCTTATAGAACATTTGCGTAAACAAAATCTCGATTGACTGGTTTCATATTGTTCAGAGATTTGTCAATCCGGTGTGAGGACACAAGGAAACTGGAACAGCGTCTGCAAGGCGGATCAAAGAGTCTCCGGCATGGATTCAAAATGGTGGGAGCATTGAACAGGCATGGCAACGCATCAAGGTTTTCATTGTGAAAGTGACCTTGCTACTCGAGGGCAATAAATATACTTCCAGCGTTATTAGTTGCTCTCACGACTCTGAGAAATCACGCCATGCTGAGCAGGTTATTCAACGATGGATCTCCATGTACATAAATGCTTGCCTTGAGGGACTTAATAGTTTGTTTTAAGCTGCTGGAAATTGTTCAAGAGGTATCGAAACAACGAATCGTTCGCTGCCATGATGTATCTGATTGTGAGCCAGGCAGGTTCAATTCTCAAATCCATTTGAAACGTCGCTAAAAAAAAACGAGGCTTCACCAACTGGTGAGAAGCCCCGTTTTGGTTGAATAGTTTAGATAGTTCCAATCAGAGCTTTACAGGGTTTTTTGCCTTAATAGCAAATCCTCGTTTGGAAAGTGAAGCGCAACGGTTCGGTTCACCGTGGCTGAAGTCGATGGTAATTGATTGGCAGTATTCCATGAGTTTTTTGTCAATCACCACAGTGAATTCGCCATGCTGGGTAGCAAGATCGTTTTCAAGAATTTCATCGGGTACCAGACCAAGGCCGGTGTCTGTGCCGCCGGTTCCCATCACGGCGATACGTATGGCTGGACGGTGATCTCCCTCCTGACGGAGATCCGGGAAAAATTTCATCGCTTCTTCAGTTATTTCCAACATAATCCTGTCTGTCTCCTGTAAGAGTGGCATGCCCACTCTTACTTTCCGACGCAATGACCAAGCATAAGGCCTATTCTCACTCCTAAATAGAGGAGAGGGCGGTGGTGGTTTATACGCCGTAGTTTTTACCATAATTCTCGACGACGAAGTCGATATCCTTGTCGCCGCGGCCGGAAAGATTCACCAATATGGTTTCGTCTTCCTTCAGATCCTTGGCGAGCTTAATTGCAAAAGCGACTGCGTGGGCACTTTCGATTGCGGGAATGATGCCTTCGGTTCTGGAAAGCTCGAAAAGCGCATCGATTGCTTCTGAGTCGCTGGCTGTAACATACTGCGCACGACCGATATCTTTCAAGAGGCTATGTTGTGGTCCGACACCGGGATAGTCGAGACCACTGGCAACTGAGTAGACGGGTAGCGGTTCGCCTTTGTCGTCCTGGAGTACATATGATTTAAAACCGTGCAGTACTCCGGGGCTGCCTTTGGTCAACGTTGCGGCATGATCTCCATCCTTGAAACCTCGGCCTGATGGTTCGACACCCCAGATCTTTACATCTTTGTCATCAAGAAAGGCGCTGAAAAGTCCCATGGCGTTTGAGCCGCCACCTACACACGCGACGAGATTGTCTGGCAGTTTATCATATTTGTCCTGAAACTGTACTCTCGCTTCATTGCCCACCACGGCCTGAAAGTCGCGAACCATCATCGGAAACGGGTGTGGACCTACTACCGAGCCGATGGCGTAGAGTTGGTTGACCGGGTCTTCAAGATACGCTTCAAATGCAGCATCGACGGCATCTTTCAAAGTTTGTGTTCCGCGATCAACCGGGATGACATTGGCACCAAGGATCTTCATACGCACGACATTGGGGTGCTCTTTAGCTATATCAATTACACCCATATAGATGTCGCACTCAAGCCCGACCAGGACTGCAGCGGTGGCAAGCGCGACGCCATGTTGGCCCGCACCGGTTTCTGCGATAATTTTCTTTTTGCCCATTTTCTTGCACAGCAGGGCCTCGCCAAGACAGTGATTAATCTTATGGGCCCCAGTGTGGTTGAGGTCTTCGCGTTTGAGATATATCTGGGCGCCACCTACTTTGGTGGAAAGATTTTTCAGATGAAAAATAGGGCTTGGCCGACCGACGAAGTCGCGGTAGAGCATGTTCAGTTCTTCATGAAACGCAGGGTCTTGGGTGATTTCAAGATATGCCTCATTGATTTCACCTAAAATCTTTTCAAGTTGTGGTGGAATAAAGCTGCCTCCATACTCGCCGAACCAGCCATTTTTGTCAGGCATTTCGATAGACTTTATATCTGTGCTCATTTCTTTACTCCTTGATTTTTTAATACATTCCTGAGATTAGACCGTATATTCATGAACCCTTTGTTTATTTCACAATGATCCGGGTCAGCAGTGGTGATTGAGCAAGCCAATTGTCGGCCAAAATGTAGCCGGGTAGCCTCTTTTCTTCGCTGTTATTTCAATAGTAGAAATAACGACTCCGATACAGTGAAGTCGAATGATCTAGAATACGGAATTTGACGGTAATTTCAATAAAAAATGTACTAGCATACTGATACGAGAGGGCCAGGATATTCACGATGGAAAATACCCTGGCACACGGGGCGTAGAAGGTCGGTCCGTTGGGCTATATCAGACTCCTAGTTTTTGAGTTCGGCCAATGCCTCATCCTGGACGATGGAGTAGCAGGGGAGGTACTCCTGATCGCTGGGGATTTTCATGCGATTTTGGGAGATAAACCCCTTGAGCATACTGTCAAGCGAGTCCATTATCTCGCTTTGGCCTCGAAGCTGGACCAGACCATGGTCTTCAATCGCTTGAATGCCAGCTGGCTTTACGTTGCCTGCCACGATTCCGGAAAATGCCCGACGCAGATCTACAGCAAGTTCTCTGGCTGGACGGTCAAGGCTCAGGTCAAGAGTGAGCATGTTCTCGTGGGTTGGTTCGAATGGAATCTGTGAATCGTAATCGATGTTCAATGACCAGTTGAAGAACATTGTGTCATCGCTCTGCATACGGTATTCACTGACTTTCTGTACACCTCTTTCCATAACCTGGGCTACTCGCTCAGGATCATCAATAATAATGTCATATTTGCTGCGAGCTTCCTCTCCGAGGGTAAGGCCGATAAATTGGTCTATCTCAGCAAAATAGTTCCTGGCTGAAGAGGGGCCTGAGAGAACAAATGGAAAGGGGATGTCCTGATTGGCTGGATCTAACAGGATGGAGAGCAGGTAGAGAATCTCCTCGGCTGTTCCGACGCCACCAGGAAAGACAACAACCCCGTGGCCCAGGCGAACAAAGGTCTCAAGCCTCTTTTCAATATCGGGCATGATGACCAGATCGTTGACGATGGGGTTTGGGGATTCGGAGGCGATAATGCCCGGTTCGGTGATACCCAGGTACTGTCCTTCGGTAAAACGCTGCTTGAAATGACCTATGGTGGCACCTTTCATTGGTCCTTTCATGGCTCCTGCTCCGCAGCCGGTGCATATGTTGAGGCTACGCAGGCCAAGTTGATAGCCAACTTCCTTGGTGTAATCGTACTCTTCCCGTGAAATGGAATGCCCACCCCAGCAGACTATCAAGCCTGATTCCAAATTGGGGTTGAGCACCCCGGCATTGCGAAGCAGATGGTATACCGCATTGGTGATACCCCGGCTGGTGGTGAGATTGAGGGCCGGGTTTAAGTATAAGGTATCCTCGGCGAAAACAATATCCCGGAGAACTGCAAAAAGATGTTCACGGATACCCTGAATAACTTTATCGCCTACAAAGGCGCTGGCGGGAGCGTTTTGCAGTTCCAGGGCGATACCACCATTCTCACGAATGACAGCGATATCAAAGTCGGGGTAGCGCTCGTACAATTTTCTGCTATCGTCGAGATCATCGCCGCAATTGAGAACTGCGAGTGAGCAGTTACGGAAAAGTTCATGGATTTTCCCCTGACTGGCAGTCAGTAAGCGGTGAGCTTCCATCTGCGAGAGCAGGTCGAGATAGCCATGGGGAAGAATAGTAGTATTTTTGACAGTATGAACCATTATGTTCCTTGGTGTTGATGAACAATAATTACGCGTGCTGCCGTGGTTGCTTCGAGCAAGGTGCCATGAGAAGCGTTTGAAGAAATTAATAAAAACCGTGCAGTATGCGGTGTAAAAGCTGAAGACACAGATGATTTTTTTAGTCACTTGTCGTTCAAAAGGCAAGCTGATTCTTCTGGCTGATGGAAAATGATTGTGTCAGGCAAACATGATGTACACCTGTTGTTATGTTTTCGGCAAAACACAGAATTATTATAACTTAAAGCTAATCAATTTCTGCCGGTTCTCTCACATAGGTTGTGTCTAATGCGGTTGTACAAGGGGTACGTTCAATTGTGAAACGAAATAGAGGCGTGCAGAATAAACGATGTGCGGAAATGACAAGCCTTTGGTCGAATCGCAGGGTGAAATGAATGATCTCCTGAAGCACCATGCACAAATCCCATAGCACCTTCTTCAAAGTGAGACCTCACTATTCTCTCCTCTGTCTAGGCCTGTATCTGCCGCAGGCCTGGACAACTTTTTTCAGATAATAGAAAAATACTCTCTTCTCAGTTATCCTGTGCTATTGTTTTGGTTGACCTGGGCCGAACAGTTCGGGGGAAATCGTCAGACTGTATGTACCAGATAGCCTAAAGTACTCCATAGCCAGCAAGGTGGAGAAAGAATGAGTAAAGAGGCGTTGAATGGATAATCAGAAATTGGCATTGGTTACTGGTGGCAACAGGGGTATCGGCAATGCGGTGGTCAGAGGCTTGTGTGAGCGTGGTGTCCGAACACTTTTTACTTGTCGTAACCCCCATGATGGGCAGTTGGCGATGATGGAGATGGCTACCCATGCAAGACTGCTTGACTTTCACCCCCTGGAACTGAGTGAGAACCAAAGTGTCGAGACATTGGTCCACTATGTGACAACGAAGTATGGATATCTCGACATTCTGATCAATAACGCGGCGGTGAATTATGACAACTGGCAGCGGGTGTCTAAAGTAGCCATGGCAGAAGTGGAATACACCATGGATGTCAACCTCCTTGGGCCGTGGAGGATGTGTAATAATTTTATCCCGTTGCTGAAGGCTAGAGAGAATAGTCGTATTATAAACGTCTCCAGCGGGGCAGGTTCCATCGAAAATCTAACTGGAGAAACTCCCGCCTACAGTTTGTCAAAAAACGGCCTGAATATGCTGACCATAAGTCTGGCAGCGGATCTGGCAGATGACGGAATTGCTGTCAATGCAGCCGACCCCGGTTGGGTGAGAACCGAACTGGGCGGTGAAAATGCACCTAATTCAGCGGAGGAGGGGGCCGATACCATTATTTGGCTGGCGTTGGATGCCCCACAAAAACTGACTGGCGGCTTTTTCCGAAACCGCACTTCTGTGTCGTGGTAATGGGAAATCGATATAGAGATTTGTGAGGGGACGAGGTGTGAAATTGTACCACAGCCGGTTTTCTATTACACTTTTTCGGGATGTAGTCTCTGTCAAATATGTTATTGAGCACGTTAACTTAATCTAATCTGCCTGTACGCCGGCCACCCACCTTACGCCTGACTTATGACCAGTTTTCACCGAGCTTCAGGGGTAATTAAATAATTTAAAGGAGGAAAAATGTTCCTGACTGTTGATAACGAAAAATGTTTGCGCGACTCACTCTGTATTCTTGAATGTCCTGCACGCATATTAAAACTCGAAGACGCGGGACCGATACTGGTTGAAGGTGGTGAGGAGCTGTGCATTCGCTGCGGCCACTGTGTCGCTATCTGCCCCGAAGCGGCTATTTCGATTGACGGAATTACCCCTGAGAGTTGTCGCGAGATCGAAAGCACTTTGCTTCCCGATGAAGGGCAGGCAGAATTGTTTCTCAGTTCGCGTCGTTCAATCAGAACGTATCGCCGGCAACCAATGGACCGTGAAATTCTTGACAAGGCTATCTCTATCGCCAGTAAGGCGCCGACAGGCAGTAACAAGCAGCCGGTTGAGTGGTTGGTGATTTTTGACAGGGAAGATGTGAAGACCATAGCGGCTCAGGTAATTGATTGGATGCGGGTCGTTTCTAAGCATAATCCAGAGGTTGCAGCTTCCTACAATATGGAGCGGATTATTGCTGACTGGGACGAGGGGATTGACCGAATCTGCAGGGATGCGCCACATCTGGTTATCACACATGCTTCAAAAGAGTTTGGTATAGCTACCGTAGACTGTCACACTGCGCTCGCTTATATGGAATTGATTCTCCCTTCGCTTGGCGCTGGCAGTTGTTGGGCCGGCTATGTAATGTTTGCCGCTAGCCAGTGGGAACCGTTGAAAGAGTTCATAGGTCTGCCTGAAGATCATATTCTTCATGGTGTAGCTATGGTTGGGGTACCAAAGTTTACCTATAAGCGTATCCCACCACGCAATCAGCCAAAGATCATTTATCGCTGATTTGTGCTGAAATCGCAAGGAGGTCGGAGATGAGTGAGCAAAAATCTCCGTTTTTTCCAGAATAAACTCTCACCTCAATTGTCGTGAATTGTCGGTGCATGCTATCATATTAGTGAAGCGTAACCTTCAGCCAAAAGTATATTGTATCGACCAAAATGAGGTGAAGAATGACCATTCGACCAGTGCCGGCTTCAAAGGCTGTTGTGAGATGTGATCCTGCTTCTCTGCCATTTGAGCGTACCAGTGAGCTCAAGGACACCCTGCAGATTGTAGGGCAGGAGAGAGCTCTGGAGGCGGTTGAGTTTGGAATAGGCATTGAACATAAGGGGTTTAATTTATTTGTCGTAGGCCCACAAGGGACCGGGCGGCACACGGTTATTCGTTCGTTTATTGATCAGAAAGCGCTCACCATAGCAGCCCCCAGCGACTGGTGCTATGTCCATAATTTCAAGTTACCGCACAAGCCTCTGGCGCTTGAGTTTCAAAACGGAAAGGCTGCGATCTTCAAAAAAGAGATGAGCGACCTGATCAGTATGATGAAGGTGACGCTCAGCACCGTTTTTGAGAGTGAAGCAGTAAAGGCGCAGATGAAGGCGGTCCAGGAGGATCTTAAGCGCAAAGTCGACAGGATATATCGCGAGATAGAGGAGAATGCCAAAAGGGAATCTATTGCTGTGGTCAAGAGTGATCAGGGTATAATGGTCGCGCCCATGGATGGAGAAGGCAACATCCTGGATACAGAACAATTCTTAAAGCTGCCGGCGGCAACACGGCAGAGAATTGATGAGCTTATTGAAAAGTATCAGGTCGAGTTGCAGGAAGGCATGCAGCGAATAACTCAGCTCAAGCGCGAGGCGGAAGCCTTGAAACTGAACTTCAAGCGCAGAACTGCCGGTCAGGCGGTGTCCAGCCTTATCAGTACTTTGAAGACTAAATATAGGGATCGGGAAGATCTGGGGAACTATTTGCAGGAAGTCGAGAATGATATAGTTGAACATTCCGATGATTTTTTGCAGCATGCAGAAGATGCCAGGGAGCATTTTATGGTCATGATGGCAGGGACGCCATCGTTTGACCGGTATGAAGTGAATGTCCTGGTGGGTAACGATAGCAACTCGGCGCCGGTGGTTTATGAAGATTTGCCAACCTACCAGAACCTCCACGGCAGAATTGAGAACTGGGCCAGGATGGGTATGCTCACCACTCACTTTACTCTCATCAAACCCGGTTCGCTGCATATGGCCAATGGCGGGTATATCATCATTGATGCCCGGCGTCTCCTGATGCAGCCATATGCCTACGAGGGGCTGAAGCGTACCCTGCGCTCAGGTCAGATCAGGATTGAGTCCCTGGAGCGACTACTTGGACTGATCAATACCGTGAGCCTGGAGCCGCAGCCGATTCCATTGCGGGCCAAGGTGCTGCTGATCGGAGAAATGTACCTCTACTATTTATTGAAATATTATGATCCGGAGTTTGATTCGCTCTTTAAGGTACAGGTGGATTTCGAGCACGCCATGGATCGTAGCGAGTTAAATATCGAGCAGTACATCGCCCTGGTTGCAGGCATGCTCGAGAATGAAGAGTTGCTGCCGATGGATAGAGGTGGCATGGCGCGGGTAATTGAACATAGCAGCCGTTTGTCGGGTGATGGAGAAAAGCTGAGTCTGTATCTTGAAGAGTTGCTGGCAATAATTCAGGAAGCGGATCATCTGGCGCGAAAGCGCCAAGGGGATGTAATCGTACGTGATGATGTGCAGGCAGCACTTGATGCGGCCCAGCGTCGTTCCGGTCGTATCCGGGACAGGATGTTCGAGGCGATAGAAAAGGGTATTCGCCATATTGAAACAGATGGTGAGAAGATAGGGCAGATCAACGGCCTTTCAGTGATAGGCTTAGGAACGACCTATTTTGGCTTGCCAACCAGAATTACAGCTCTTACCAGGCCAGGCTCTGACAATGAAGTGATAGATATTGAAAAGCAGGTTGAATTGGGTGGTCCGATCCACTCCAAAGGGGTACTTATCCTCGAATCATTTCTGCGTTCGCGGTATTTGCGTAAGATGCCGATAGGCTTGCGGGCAAGCCTGGTGTTTGAGCAATCCTATGGCGGAGTCGAGGGCGATAGTGCCTCATGTGCAGAACTCTGTGCGCTGCTTTCATCACTGGCCGAAGCGCCAATCAGGCAGGGCGTGGCGATTACCGGTTCAGTCAGTCAGCAGGGCGAGGTGCAGGCTATTGGTGGGGTCAACGAGAAGGTAGAAGGTTTTTTTGACCTCTGTCTTAGCCGTGGGCTGACCGGCGATCAGGGAGTAATAATTCCCGCTTCCAATACGGCCCATCTTATGCTGAAAGACGAAGTTGTTCAGGCAATCGAAGACGGTACGTTTACTATCTGGTCAGTAGAAAGTGTCGATGATGCCATAGAAGTGCTGACCGGGATACCGGCCGGCAATCGCCTGCCGAGCGGCTCATATCCTTTTAAGTCAATCAATGCGAGAGTTGAAGGGGCTTTGAAAAGGTTTGTCCTGGATCTGAAATCATTTGATGAGCCTAGAAAAAAAGAGTCATGAAGCGATAAGAGTTCCAACCATGGGGCCTTGAATCGTCACTTCCTGCGTAACTGGTCTGGAGCTGTTACCAGCTGCCAGTCTCTCCTCCTGTTCTTTCTGGCGACACTGCTCAGAACATGCTAGAGTGATTTTCCTTTAATTTCATATTCAAAGGCATATACGTGCGCTCTTAATGGGCGCAATTTCTTACTCAAATAACGTTGGTACGTCTGTATGTTTCGTGCATTTTTTAAAAGCAGGGAGTGGTTTGTCTGGGCTTGGGGGGGGATGGCGGTACTTCTTTTCTCCCTCTATTGCCAGGTACAATTAACTGTAAAAATCAACAAATGGTACGGCGCGTTTTACAATATGCTCCAGAAAGCTACAGAACATTCTGTGGACGAGTTCTGGGCAGGTTTGCTGGATTTTATGTATATCGCTCTGCCATATGTTTTTATTGCGACAGTTACCTCCTATTTTGCCAGAATTTATGCCTTTAAGTGGCGGGAAGCCATGACATTTTCTTATGTTGAGAAATGGCAGAAGGTTGAGGAAGAGGTTGAAGGATCAAGTCAGCGTATTCAGGAGGATATCTACCGTTTTGCCAAAATCATCGAGAGCCTCGGGTTACAGGTTGTGCGGGCTATCATGACGCTTGTGGCCTTCCTCCCTATTCTCTGGGGCCTCAGCAGTGGTGTGGACCTGCCGATTATCCGGGATTTCAATGGCAGCCTTGTCTGGGTGGCTTTGCTGGTATCAGTCGGTGGACTGGTGATTTCCTGGTTTGTGGGTATAAAGCTGCCGGGGCTTGAATATAATAACCAGAAAGTTGAAGCTGCCTTTCGTAAAGAATTGGTCTACGCCGAGGACGACAAGGTCAACTATGGGCAGACTGCAACATTGGTCGAACTCTTCACTGGCCTGAGGTTCAACTATAACAGGCTGTTCATGCACTATGGGTATTTCGATGTCTGGATCAATTTTTTCGAGCAGTTGATGGTCATAGTGCCCTACATTATTATGGGCCCAGGACTTTTCACCGGCCTTATTACGCTGGGCGTTCTCGTCCAGGTCTCGAATGCATTCAGTAAGGTACGTGAGTCCTTTTCTATCTTTATTGCTAACTGGACCACCATTACTGAGCTTCGCTCAATTCATAAACGTCTACGTGAGTTCGAGCTGAATATCCGCTATTGACCCGAACGCACTCTGGCTGAAAGATACAAAAGCCGGTCGCGCCCTCATTCAATGGCGCTGACCGGCTTTTCGTTAATTGCCGATTATTTCTCAATCGCTGAGTGTCCACCAATTTGCTCCAGAAGTTCTGGAAGTTTCCGGCAATCCGGCAGCGTAGTTATCCCGTCAGGGAACTGATATTCACTTCTGATGCCAATGAAGGGAATAGTGTGCGTCTCAGCAGCACACATATCGGTATGGGCATCACCCACAAAGATGCATCTCTGTGGCTCCAGGGAATATTCAGAAAGTAATCTTCGTAAATGTTCTATCTTAGTTGTGGGGGAACCCAACACTTCTCTGAAGTAATGAGACATGTTTCGGTTGTCGATAATATGTCGCAGTTCAGGTTGCGGCGTGCCTGATATAAGGAAAAGAGGGTATTTACCAGTAAGCGTTCCGAGGGTTTCTCTGGCCCCGGAAATCCAGGGAGCTGAGATAACCTGCTGTATTACCAGATCCTCATATCGCTTTGCCAGCTCTCTCAAATGAGCCTCTTTAAGCGGCAGTTTGAGGATGGACTCAAATGCGTAGCGGATCTTCAGTACCCGGCTTACACCACCATGTTGTCGATGATAGGCAACGACTTCCTCAACGGCTTGAAGTGGATATTCCTTGAAAAGAGTGTAAAAAGCCTGAGTTTTCAATTCAGTGGAGTCGACCAGTACACCATCGAAATCAAAAAATATTGCCTGTAATTGCTCAGAGATCATCATGGCAGAACTCACTGTGAAAATGTAGAGCGTCTTGTTACTACGCAGTTTCCTGGCTCGTTATTGTAGAGGCTGATACATTGTACCAGGGCTGTAGAAGGAATAAGGTTGAAACCCTGAATCGCTACGGCCCATTGGGTTGCTACTAAAATGTAACATGATATTCTGGTTTTTTTTGTATAATTGGTGTAATTCTTCCTTGTTATATGAGAGCAGTCAAGCTCTGGAGTATTTCACTCCATTTTTATATTGAGCAGGTATTCAAAGGGGGCTGGGGCAGCGGCAGGGTAGGTTCACGCTTTAATAGATGAAAGGGGTGGATAAATGCACAAAGACGGGAATGGATCACCAAGGATTTTGTCAAGCCAATGGGGAAAGATAGAAGTTGAGCAGCTCGGCAGCGGCAGGGACTTCAAGCTCTGGCCGGGTGGAGGCAGAGAGTGGGACTGGGCTGAAAATGGTACCGGTCACGCCAGAGGTATCCAGATTGACGATGTCAAGGAGATACTATCCCATGGTGCAAAAGTGGTTATCCTGACCCGCGGAGTATTGATGCGCCTGAAAGTTCCCGATAGAACTCTTAATTTCATTGAAGATAACGATGTTGAGGTGATAGTGACCTCAACCAAGAAAGGCGTGAAGCTCTATAACGAATATGCTGAGAAGAAAGTCCCGGTAGGTGGGTTGTTTCACTCAACCTGCTGAGGTCTGTAAGCCGATTGAAATCGGCCCGGTCGTGAAATGAGAAGGCTGTATGCTACATAATTCGGTAGCATACGGCCTTTTTGTACGAATTTCGCCAGCGCCCGAAAATTGGTGAGAACTGTGTCTTGCGATAAGGCGCATTTATTTCAGGCAAAGTCCCAATAGGTCAAAGGGGTAACAACTCTGCTCGGATGTTTTTATGAAAACTTCAGGTTATCCGTAAAGCTCCTTCACCTTATTCCTGTCAATTGGCCCATCCTCACCTAGTGTGGGAAGACTCTCGACAAACTGCACATAGCTCGGCTTTTTGTAGCGGGCGATTCTGGCCCCGACAAACTCGATGAGACTCTTAGCATCTAAGGTGCTGCCATGAGTGGTAACGCAGACAGCTTTGACGCCTTCGCCAAACCTGGAGTCTGGCACGCCGATTACACTAACGGCTTCCACCTCTTGATGCTGCAGTATTACCGCCTCAACTTCTGCGGGATAGACATTTTCCCCACCGGGTTTAATCAACTCTTTTTCGGGTTTTCTTCCTTTGTAGAGAAGGTATCCGCCTTCGTCCAATGCGCCGAGATCTCCAGTATGGTGCCAACCGTTACGGAAAGTGAAGTCGTTTGCCTCAGGCTGTTTCCAGTACCCATTGAATACCAGCGGACCGCGGACGACTATTTCACCCGTTTCCCCTTGCTTGACAGGCACGTCGTTTTCATCTACCAACATGAAGTTACTGAGAAGTCCCTGCTTGCCGGCAGTACCAGGTTTATCTGAAGCCTGTGAAAAAGTAACGAAACCAGAGGTTTCAGCCTGGCCGTAAAGTATCCAGAATTTGGCTGCCGAAACATCTTCAAACCGTTTTATGTTATCCGGCCCGTCTAAGCCCACAACATATTTGAGGCTGGGAAGTGACGTGCCCGTTTCTGTCATGGCGTCGGTTATCCGGGCAAGGATCGGTGGAAAACTGCCCATGATAGTTACCTGTTCACGGCCAGTGATTGCAATTGTCCGTTCTAGATCAAACTTTTCCATAACAACGTTTTTGCCGCCCATCTGCATGACTGCCAGGGCGAGATTCATCCCGGTAATGTGGAACAGCGGCAGCATGGCAAGGTTTACGTCGTCTGAGTTCAGGCCCATGGATGTTATAACCTGCAGGTTTGCACTCAACAGATTGTTATGGCTCAGGGTGGCTCCCCGTGGCTTGCCCTCAACGGCAGCGGTGTAGATGATGCAGGCGGGATGATCTGGTTCAAGGGATATCGCGGGGAGTGGAGTTGTATCTGAAGCCGTCAGGGCCTGTTCAATCTTTACCACCGGGATATTGGCAGGTTCTGCCAATTCGCGTGCCTTACCCAGCTGGGTGTCATCTGCAAAAAATTGAATCGGCCTGCAGTCAGCAAGGATATAGGACAGTTCATCATTAGCCAGCCGCCAGTTCAATGGAACGAGGATAGCGCCTATCTTGGCGAGGGCGCCAACCAGGATATAAAAGCCTGGATGATTCATCGACAAAAGAGCAATGCGATCACCGCTTTTAATTCCCTGGTTATGCAGGCTTGCTGCGAGTCGATCGCACCGGCTCAGGAGCTGGCCGAAACTGAGGTTTTCATGGCCGGCGATCTCTGAGATCAGCGCTGTACTGTCGTGATTGTTTCTGGCATTACGAACGAACAGATCATACAGGGTAAACTCTCGCATATTCATCTCCTTTACTGAAAAAGAAAAGAGTGGAAGGTGACTTCGTTCAACTTCAAATGAATGTGCAGCAGGTTGACCCGAAGGTTTCATGATGTTGATGAAATATTCGGGCAGATATAGACAGGTTGAATCCTAGCCGAATGTTGCAATCCTTGCAATCCAGGAAATGAATAAGAAAAGAATGATTACCCGGGATGTTATTGGTGAAAAAGCAATGGGTTTATGGGGCGGGAATCGCCTTGTTGAGACTGCCCATTGAATAACCGGCAGCTTCTATGGCGACATATTTGAATCCATAACTTTTGAGTCGTTCGGATATCGAATCAAGCAGCTCTTCGTTAAAGAGTTTGCTTCGGTCGTTGCGGTTAACTTCGATACGTGCCAGATCGCCATGGCAGCGAACCCGTACTGCACGGAAGCCAAGTGACATCAAGTAGGTTTCGGACCTTTCAATTTTCACCAGATCAGAGAGACTGATCCGGGTGTCATAGGGAATTCTGGTCAGCAGACAGGCGTAGGCAGGTTTGTCATGGGTTGCGAGGCCCAGCTCTTTTGAGGCAGCGCGTATCTCGTCTTTGGTCCACTGGTTTTCCATCAGCGGACTTTTCACCCGGAGTTCAGACAGTGCTTTCAGGCCGGGCCGATAATCTTTGGTGTCATCGAAGTTGGAGCCATCTGCCACGTTGGTAAACCCCAAATCTCTGGCTTTCTCCTGAATAAGTGTAAACAGGGCTGTTTTGCATAGGTAACAGCGGTTGAAGGGATTGCTGGCTATTTCTTCGGGGATTTCTACTGTGACCAGTTCGTGACGAATACCTATAGAAGCGGCAAGTTCTTTGGCCTCGTCAATCTCCCAGCGGGGTATATAGGGGGAATCGACTGTAATTGCGATTGCCTTGTCACCAAGTACACGTTCGGCAAGGCAGGCTACAAAGGTGCTGTCCACACCACCGGAGAATGCCACGGCTATGGTGCCGAGCTTTTCAAAATATGCTTTCAGGTCGGTGAGTTTATCATGGTCTGTCATCGGAATGGTACCATCCTTACTGTGGGGTGTCGAAATACTGTTGTTAATGGTGTAGGCGATTTTCTCAGCAATAGACTTTAAGCATATTAGTCATAATTGACAGCTATTTCGGATGACTGGATACTCTGAAGCCATAGCCTTTTTTACTTCAAAACTTTCAAGCAGGATGTGCGTGCCATCAATATCCATGATGGAATCGACAGCTGAAGTATAGGGTAAATTGATTGGATCTTTAACGGTTAGCCGTGAGTTGAACTGTTAAGCTTTATCGACTTCAGCAAATATCCCTGGCGGAAAACCCCAGGTGTAGTTTGCCGATACATTAAGTTGATGAGGCCTGGGCAGGGCCAATTGACCAGACCTCGATGATGGCTAGATTTCGGCAGGGTTAATGCCAAGCTTTTTAATGCGATACTGCAAGGTAGAACGGGGAATACCGAGCAGATGGGCGGCGCCTTTTTTACCACCGATAATTCCTTTGCAGGAGCTGAGCGCATCGATGATGTGATCACGTTCCGCCTGCTGAAGAGTCTGGAAATTATCAGGTTTTTCCTGGGTTGTAGCTTTCAGTGAAAAGGTTTTTTCAATTTCGTCAGAGCCGATTCTCTCACCAGGGTGAAGAATGATCAGGCGCCGGACCAGATTGCGGAGTTCACGGATATTACCGGGCCAGGTATACCCGGAGAGTGTGTCCAGTACCTGTTCGGTGTATATCGGCGCCGGCCGGTTCATACGCTCAGATTCGCTGGCGTTGATGTTGGTGATAAGGAGAGGAATATCCTCGGGCCGTTTCCTGAGAGGAGGTACTTCGATGGTGACAGTTTCCAGGCGATAGTAGAGATCCTGCCGGAATTCACCGTTTTGCACATTCTCGAGCAGATCGACATTGGTGGCTGCAATAATACGAACATCAACCGGAGTGGAAGAACTTTCACCCACGCGTTCGAACTGTTTTTCCTGCAGGACCTGGAGCAGTTTGGATTGCATGGCAATAGGCAATTCACCAATCTCGTCGAGGAAGATGGTGCCCTTGTTCGCCAGTTCAAATCGGCCCAGTCGGTTATTGTCAGCACCTGTAAAAGCACCTTTGGAGTGGCCGAAAAGTTCACTCTCAAAGAGCGATGAGGTAAGACCGGGGCAATTCGTCTTTACAAAAAGATGATTGCTGCGATGGCTGCGCTCGTGAATGAGCCGGGCCAGAAAATCTTTTCCTGTTCCGGTCTCGCCGGTGAGCAGGATTGTTTCATCAGTTCTGGCGACTTTGTCGAGGAGCTCTATTACCTCTCTCATGCAATCGGATGCATAGAAAAAGCCGTCAGCTTTATAATCCTGGGTGTTTGAGAGCAGGTATTTGTTTTTCTCTTTGAGGTGTTTATTTTTATGCTCAAGCGAACTGTAGGCCAGCATGTTGTCGACGGCGATAGCTATCTGTTGGGTTACCGATTTCAGGAGTTCTGTAAGCTCACTGATATAATTTGGCTTTTGTCGGTAGCTGAAGTTGATTGTTCCGATGGTTTTGTCCCGGACGATCATCGGGAAAACCATGGTTGAGGTAAGGCCTGCCTTGATCAGGTCACCTACCGAACTAAGATCCTTGTATTGACTGAGATCGTCGAAAACTGCGGGCTGGCCTGAGCGGATGGCGATTTTAGCAATTGCGCCATTGGCCAGTGGCCGGGAATTATTGGCAACAACTCCACCGGGTTGTACACCGTCTGCGGCGGCGAAGTAGTTGATCGACCCATTCTCCTGATCATAGAGAATGATTGCCAGCCGGTCATGTTCAAAATGTTTATGAAGTTCCTTGGATAGGGCCTGGAACAAACTCTCACTGTTTTTCTCTGTAGCAATGGCGTTGTTAATGTCGAGCAACAGTTTATATCGGGTATCTGTATTCCACTTCATTGGGCACCAATAGAGGATAACGATTATGTGTTGAGTGCCCAATAATACTAAAGAGTGCCGAAAAAACAAGCCCAATATTCGTCGCGATGCCGGATATTGGGCATGATTTCGTAAGCAATCACTGCTCCTTTTCAATGGGCTGGAGTAGCGTTTCGATCGGTATGTAGCTAGTTCCTGCTGAATATCGACAAAAATGTATTTAAAAAAAGGCTGTGGCCCGTCTTTTGCATAACACCCAGTATGTTATTTAAAGAGGTGAAATATGAAGTTTGAATTAAAATATGGTGAAGGAACTATTGAAGTTGAAGTTCCGGATTCAGCCGATGTAACAGTGTTGGAGCCAAACAAGATTGCAGCGGTGCCATCAGTTGAGCAGGCGCTAATCGAGGCTCTGGTAAATGCCGGAGAAAAAGATGCGAGTCTGCTGCCTGATTTGAAAGAAGGGCAGAAGGTTGCCATCGCAGTGCCTGATGAAACCAGACCTTTGCCTGTCAAGAAGGTGCTGCCAATCGTTTTGAAATGGCTGTATGAACATGCGCCTGCACTGAAGCCGGAGAATGTGACCGTCATTGTCGGGGGTGGGCTTCATCCGCCGCTGGAGCAGGATGATCTCGACAGGTTGGTTCCAGCCGAGGTGGCGCCAGGCTGTGCACGAATTTCCCATGATGCGGTCAATAGCCCAATAAAAGATTTCGGTACCACCAGCAGTGGTTCCCCTGTACAGGTGAACGCGGTCTATGGTGAGGCTGATTATAAAATAGTGATCGGTCAGATCGATCCCCACCAGTTCGTAGGATTTACCGGTGGTGCGAAAGGTGTGATTATCGGTTGCGGCAGCGAAAAAACCATCGAGCATAACCACGGCCTCATGTTCAATGAGCAGGCACGTGTGGGTGTGCTCGAAGAGAACCCGGTTCGTCAGGATCTCAATGAGGCTGGTGAGCTGGTCGGCGTTAACCTCGCCGTGAATATGGTAATGGCACCGAACAAAGACGTTATCAAGATTATGGTCGGTAAGCCCCTCGATACCTTGTCTGAGGGTACCAAAAGCTGTGCCGCTCTCTACGGCGTAGGTATTGATGAAAAGTTTGACATTGTCATCGCCAGTTGTGGTGGTTACCCGAAAGACATCTGTCTTTATCAGGCACAAAAGGGTTTGAACCTCGCATCACAGGCGGTTAAGCCAGGCGGTAAGATCCTGCTGCTTGCAGCTTCTCCCCAGGGAGTAGGCGACGATGTATACCTCAATTACGTTTCCAAGTTTGAAACCCCACAGCAAGTTGTAAGCGATTTTAGGGCGAAAGGTTTCAAGATGGGCGCCCACAAAGCATTTCTTTTTGGCCGTACTCTCGATCAGTTTGATGTAGCGGTTACATCCGAACTCGATCCGGCCATTCTGAAGCAGTGCCAGCTGCGTGCAGCACGTCCGGAAGAGGCTCTAAGCGAGTGGCTGGACGGATTCGAGGGAACTCCCCGTATTGGCATAATCATGAATGCAAATACCATGTACTACTACGAGAAAGAGAAGTAGAGCCCCTTTCAATGACCCGCTGAATTTCAGGGGTGCTTGTTGAGCTCGTAGCTGAAGCGTTTGAAACCTGGATTATAAGTACGCCGCCAGCAACATAGAGGGGCGGCCTAAAATAGAAGTGAATCGAAAACCGGTAAACCGAAAAACAGAAGAGGGTTAACCCACCAACTCTCTCGATTCACACAGAAACCATTGCAGGAGACTAACATGGCAATCGATTTTTTAGTACACGAAGCCGCTGACGTGGTAGGTGTCGTAGTTGTTGAGGGTCTGAAGGCTGGCCAGGAGATCACTGGTTGGGTCATGAAGGAAGATGAGACCGTCACCATTAAGATTCTGAGCG